>CAYZBZ010000307.1:0-4805 GCA_964476725.1 uncultured Vicinamibacterales bacterium | reverse complement strand
CAGTGAGTCTTCGAGCGCCGCAGCGCGAGCGAGCGGGGGTGGGGCCCCGCGAGCAATGAGAAGCGCCTGCGGCCCGCGCGAGGACAGTGAGTCTTCGAGCGCCGCAGCGCGAGCGAGCGGGGGTGGGGCCCCGCGAGCAATGATAAATGATGACGCCCACCTCGTCACACGACGCTGCGACCGTTCTTATTATCGGGGCCGGGCCCGCCGGGCTCGCCACGTCGCGCGAGCTGTCGGTTCGGGGCGTGGATCACCTGGTCCTTGAACGCGGCGATCGGATCGGTCACGTCTGGGCCAACCTGTACGACGGGCTGGTCCTTCACACCGGCAAACACCTCTCGGCGCTGCCGGGAATGGCGTTTCCCGCGTCTGCCCCACTCTTTCCCGCGCGGCGCGACTTCCTGGATTACCTGCACCGCTACGCCGAGAGCTTTCAGTCGCCCGTCCAGACAAACACAGAAGTCGCGGGCGTCGAAAGGGCCCACGACGGTTGGGTCGTGCGCACGAGGCAGCGATCCGCCGCGTCGTGGACGCGGGGCGCAGACCTGCGAAGCCGCATCGTCGTCCTGGCCACCGGCATCGTTTCCAATCCGCACGTGCCGGCGATTCCGACTCACGATCGCTTTCGCGGGCGGATCATCCACAGCGTCGCCTATCGCCGGCCGGGCGCTTTCGTCGGACATCGCGTGCTCGTGGTGGGCGCCGGCAACTCCGCGGCGGAAATCTCAGTGGAGCTCGCACGCGCCGGCGCCCACGTCACGATCGCGGTCCGCTCCGGCGCGCGCGTGGTCCCTCGGGAGCTGTTCGGCATTCCAATTCAGTACTTCGCCGTGGCGCTGGCCGCGCTTCCGCGGCCGATGAATCGTCTCGTCAACGAGCTCGTCACGAGCCTCTCGGCCCGTTCGCGCGGCCCGGCGGTGCTCCCTCGCGCCGCGTCGCGGCAGTGTTCGAACGTGCCGCTCATTGGCTTCCATCTCATCGACGCGATCCGCGCGGCAACGATTCGCCTCAAGGGGGGCGTGTCGGAGTTCACAGCCGACGCCGCCCGCTTCGATGACGGCTCGGAAGAAGCGTTCGACCACGTCATCCTGGCGACCGGCTACAGAGCGGCGGTGCGCGCGCTTGGGGATCTGATCCGAACCGACGACTGCGGATTCGCCACGCGCCACACCCGCGTCGTCAGCCGCGATCAGCCGGACCTGTATTTCGTCGGACACAACTACGACACGAGGGGCGGGCTCAGGAACATCGCGCAGGACGCGAGGCTGGCCGCAAAACTCGTGGCACGATCCCTATCCCCGATCCCTAATCGCTAATCCCTAATCGAATCCCTGACCCCACATCCACCGATTCGGTATTGGAGATTGGGGATCAGGGATCAGGGATTAGAGATTTGAAACATGCCCCAGATCCACAAAAACGCCGCGACGAAAGAGTGGAAGACGATCGGAATCGTGCCGCCGAGCCATCGCTGATCCGGATGTCGTTTCATCCGGATGATGTACCGCACGATCATTCCGGCGAAATAGACGCAGCCGAACCAGGCGGAGAACTGCCCCCCGCGCGGGTGTGGCTGCACGAAGAACCCGGCGCCCCGCGCGAAGTCGGCGGAGATCAGCACCATGAAGACCAGAACCACTATCTGGCCGGCCAGCAAAACCGGATAGGGAAGAAGGCCGGACTGCCACTGCTCCATCGGCGGGAGCCATCGGGGCGCAAACAGCACGACGACGAGCTGCCCGATCACCCGCGCAAAGAGCAGCACGGTGAAGAGTGTCAGGAAGAAGCCGTAGACGCTTGGATCTTTCAGGACCACTGCATGTAAGGCAGCCGGACCGCGGTGGCCTCGACTTCCTCGAATCGGTCCAGCAGCAGCCCGGTCGCGTCCCAGGCGCCGTCGAGAAACGACCCGCGGGCCCCGGGCGGCAGTGTCACCGCGAAGGTGTGCCCCGGAATCGTGACCGTCATGTGCTCGAGATCGATCTGGATTTCGATGGAGGGGTCTTTCTCGACGGCAGACATCAGCGCGTCGACCGCCGGCGCTGCCGCCGTGACGCACGGCATGCCGAGCGCCACCGAGTTGCCGAAGAAGATCTCGGAGAACGACTGCCCCACGACGGCGCGAATGCCTGTGCGGCGGATGGCCTGCGGCGCGTGCTCGCGCGACGACCCGCAGCCGAAGTTTGCATTGACCAGGAGAACCGAGGCTCCGGCGTACGCGGGATCGGAGACGGGATGGCGCTGCCGCCCGTCAGCTTCCAGTTGCGCCAGGTCGTCCTCGAAGAGGTGCCGTTCGAGCCCTTCGAACGTGACCGACCGCAGAAAGCGCGCGGGGATGATGCGGTCCGTGTCGATGTTGTCTCCGCGCAGCGGCAGGCCCCGGCCCGACACCTGACGGATTCTCTCAATCGCCATCGGTCAACCCCCGCACGTCCACGACCTCGCCGGCGACCGCCGCCGCCGCCACCATCGCGGGACTCATCAGCAGCGTGCGCCCAGTCGGGCTGCCCTGGCGTCCTTTGAAGTTACGGTTCGACGAGGACGCGCAAATCTCACGTCCCTCCAGCTTGTCCGGGTTCATCGCCAGGCACATCGAGCAGCCGGCCCCCCGCCAGTCGAACCCGGCCTCGATGAAAACCCGATCGAGCCCCTCACGCTCCGCCGCCATGCGTACCGGCTGAGATCCCGGCACGACGAGCGCCCGCACGTGGGGCGCCACATGACGGCCCCGGATCACTTTCGCCGCTTCGCGCAAATCCGACAGCCTGGCGTTCGTGCACGAGCCGACGAACGCGACGTCGATACGCGTGCCGCTGATGGGCGTGCCGGCCGTGAGCCCCATGAAGTCGAGCGCCTCGCCGATGGCCGCGCGGTCCTGCGCTGGCGCGTCTCCGGGGGCGGGAAGCAGCTCGTCCACATACACCGACTGCCCCGGATTGATGCCCCACGTCACGGTGGGCCGTATGGCGGACGCGTCGATGTCGACCTCGTCGTCGTAGGTGGCGTCGGGATCGGAAGCCATCCTGCTCCACCAGGCGCGCGCCGCTTCGAAGTCGTCTCCCTGCGGCGCAAACCGCCGGCCGCGAAGGTAATCGAATGTCACCTGGTCGGGGTTCACATACCCGGCGCGCGCGCCTCCCTCGATCGACATATTGCAGATCGTCATCCGCTCGTCCATCGTCATCCGCTCGATGGCGCTGCCTGCGTACTCGTAGGCGTATCCGACGCCGCCGTTCACGCCAAGCCGCCTGATGATCTCGAGGATCACGTCCTTGGCGTACACGCCGCGCGAAAGCCTGCCGCCAACGCGGATGCGCCGCACCTTCAGGGGATCCATCGCGAGGCATTGCGATGCGAGAACGTCGCGGACCTGGGAGGTCCCGATGCCGAACGCCACCGCGCCAAAGGCGCCGTGCGTCGACGTGTGGCTGTCGCCGCAGGCGATGGTCATGCCGGGCTGTGTCAGCCCGAGCTCGGGGCCGATCACGTGGACGATGCCCTGGGCCCCGCTCGCGAGGTCGAACAGGCGTACCCCCGCCTCGCGGCAATTGCGCTCGAGGGCCGACAGCATGTCCTCGGCCATGACGTCCAGGAACGGCCGCCGCTGGTTCTCGGTGGGGACGATGTGATCGACCGTCGCGATCGTGCGGCCGGGAAAGCGAACCTTCCACCCTCGCGCGCGCAGCATGTCGAACGCCTGCGGCGTGGTGACCTCGTGAATCAAGTGGAGCCCGACAAACAGCTGGGTCTGCCCGTTCGGCAGCCGCCGGACGGTGTGGGCGTCCCAGACCTTCTTGAGTAAAGTCGCAGCCATGGCCAACGCCGATGGTACTACAGGGCCCGGACGCGTGGCATTTATTGCCCCTCCGGCCCCGGAGGCGGCCCGCAAAAAGTGAGATCCCGATCCCGCGTCCCGGATCCCGACATCGAAGCGTTATACTGGACTTCCCCCCATGCATTTCCTCGACAAGCTGAATCCGGAACAGCGCGAAGCCGTGCTGCATCGCGAAGGTCCCGTGCTCATCCTTGCCGGCGCCGGTTCGGGCAAGACTCGCGTCATCACATACCGCATCGCGTACCTCATCGGCGACGGACACGCCAATCCGGATGAAGTGCTCGCGGTCACGTTCACCAACAAGGCGTCGCAGGAAATGCGCGAGCGGGTCGAAGCGCTCATCGGCGCCGCGTCGGGCGGCGTGTGGCTGTCGACGTTCCACTCGCTCTGTGCGCGCCTGCTCCGCCGCGAGGCGCCCAAGATCGGCCTCTCTCGCGACTTCGTCATCTACGACTCCTCCGACCAGGTGGCCGTCGTCAAGCAGGCCGAGCGGGAGCTCGGCATCGACGACAAGCTCGTTCCGCCCCGGATGGCGCTGTCGCGGATCAGCCAGGCGAAGAACCGGATGGAGGGGCCCGAGACGCTGCGCGGCGGGTGGAACATTCGCGACGAGCAGATCGCCAGGATCTACGAGCGCTACCTGCTGGCGCTGAAGGACGCGAACGCGCTGGATTTCGACGACCTCCTGCTCAAGACGGTCGAGCTCGTCGAGACCTCGCAGCAGACGCGGGAGTTCTACGCGCGCAAGTTCAAGTACGTCATGGTCGACGAGTACCAGGACACCAATCGCCCGCAGTACCTGCTGATCCGCCGCCTCGCGGAACTGCACCGGAACATCGCGGTCGTGGGCGATCCCGACCAGTCGATCTACAAATGGCGCGGCGCCGACCTCCGCAACATTCTCGACTTCGAGCAGGACTTCGGCGAAGCCAAGGTCGTCCGGCTCGAGCAGAACTACCGCTCGACCCAG
>CAYZBZ010000306.1:0-4853 GCA_964476725.1 uncultured Vicinamibacterales bacterium | reverse complement strand
AAGATCTTCCTCGAGTTCGCCGACGAAGAGCGCTCGCATCTGGAACTGCTCATCCGCGAGTACCGGGCGCTCGTCGAGCGCCAGCGGCGGCGGCGCCCCGCCAAGGCCGCGAAGCGCAAGCCGCGTCGCGAGCCTGCGATCGTCTCTTGATTGATCTCCACGTTCACACGACGGCATCCGACGGGACGCTGACGCCAGCCGCGCTCGTGGCCCGCGCCGCGGCGTCCGGCATCACCGTGCTGAGCATCACCGACCACGACACAACCGCCGGTCTCGCCGAAGCCCGCGCGGCAGCCGGCCGGCACGGTGTGCGTCTGGTCGACGGCGTCGAGATCACCGCCGTCGAGAACGGCCGCGATGTCCACATGCTCGGGTACTTCGTCGATCCCGGTGATGCCGCGCTGGCTGCGTTCCTGGATCGACAGCGCGCGGATCGCGTCCGCCGCGTGAAGGAGATGGCACGGAGGCTGGGGGCGCTCGGCTGCGCGATCGACCACGAGGCGCTGCTCGCGCCTGCCGGGACGAACGCCGGCCGCAGCATCGGCCGCCCGCAACTGGCGCAGGCGCTCGTGGCAGCAGGGCACGCGCGCGACCACAACGACGCGTTCGAACGCCTGCTCGGCTCCCACGCTCCCGCCTTCGTGCCCCGACGTGGCGCCAGCCCGGACGAGGTCATCGACGTCGTCCGCAGGGCGGGAGGCATCGCGTCGGTCGCGCATCCGGGCCTGACAGACGTGGATCGCATCATTCCGCGGCTCGCCGCCGCTGGCCTCACCGCGCTCGAAGCGCGCCATAGCGACCACGACGCCGAGACCGAGCAGCGGTACCGCGACCTGGCCGCGCGGCACGGCCTCGCGGTATCCGGCGGATCGGATTTCCACGGCGACTCCGGCCACCGCATCCCGATGTTGGGGGTGATCACGCTGCCCGCCGCGGACTTTGCCGCGCTCGAAGCCCGCCTCCGATGAACGCTACGCCCCCCGTTCTCCAGATGACCGGCGTGCGCAAGGCCTACGCATCGCTGCGCCCGCTTCGCATCCGGTCGCTCGAGGTGGCGCCCGCCGAGCGCGTGGCCATTGCCGGCCTCGACCTGGCTGCCGCGGAGCTGATGGTGAACCTCGTGACCGGAGCCACGCTCCCCGACGAAGGACAGGTCCGCGTCTTCGGCCGCAGCACCGCCGACGTCGTCAACGGCGATGAGTGGCTTGCATCGCTCGATCGGTTTGGCATCGTCAGCGATCGGGCCGCGTTCCTCGAAGGGGCGACCCTTGCGCAGAACCTCGCGCTGCCGTTCACGCTGGAGATAGATCCGATTTCGCCGGACACTCGAAACGTGGTCCGGCGCCTGGCGGAAGAGTGCGACATCGCGCCGGAATGGATGGAACAGCCGGGGGGCGAGTTGCCGCCCGCGGTCAGGGCCCGCGTGCACCTGGCCCGCGCCGTTGCCCTTGGCCCCGCGCTGCTGTTGATCGAGCATCCGACCGCCACGCTGCCGGAAGCGGACCGCGGCGTGTACGGATCGGTCGTCGCGCGGGTCTGCGAGGCGCGCGCGCTGACGGCGCTGTTGATGACGCTGGACGCGGTTTTTGCCGCCGCCGCTGCGCACCGCACGCTGACGCTGCGGCCGGCGACCGGGGAGCTCGCGCCTGCGCGACGCATCACAAGGTGGTTCCGCTAGGTTCCGCCGGGTTCTGCAGGGTTTCGCAAGGTTCGGTTCGCAGAACCCTGCTGAACCTATTGTTTCGTTATGATCCCACAGGCGACTCTAGGCCCCCCGCTTACACCGGACTTCGGCTCGCCCGTGATCCCCTGATCCGGATTCCCATGAATGATGATTGCGCTGCCATCCGCGTCGAACAGCGACAGAGGGCCGTCCGACAACGTCACGCGCGTCGTCACACCCTGGAGGACACCCGCGCCGTCCGCGCCGACGGTCAGGTTCGGAATGTCACCCATGTGGAACGGATGATTCGCGTCGGGATCGGGGTTGCCCGCAGGGCCCGGATCGAAATGGCCGCCGGCCGCGGCGAAGTCCGGCTCACACTTGCCGACCGCGTGCAGATGCACGCCGTGACGACCCGGCTTGAGCCCTTTGACCTGGATCGTGAATTCGACGACCCCTTCCTTGCGCTCGGTGAACGTCGCGCTGCCGCTGATGCCTTCCCCCTTGATGGATGCGCCCGCCTTGATCTCCTCTTTGACCGGAGCCTGCGCCAATACGACGCAGCCCGCAAGTGCGACGGCCGCGCCAATGAACGGAAAACTCGACAGTTTCATCTCAAAGCCTCCTGCGTGATTGTAGAAGCGCCTGCGGCTGCGGCGAGCGAGCGCAGCGAGACGAGCCGCGGCGAGTGGGGGTGGGGCCCCACGAGCATTGTAGATCGGGGATAAGATGCGCAAGCTGGTTCTCTTCGATATCGATGGCACCCTGGTCCTGACCGGCGGCGCCGGTGTGCGCGCGCTCAACCGCGCATGTGCGGCGCTCGTCGGTCACGCCAACGCACTCGCCGGGATTCAGGTCGCCGGACGCACCGACCCAAGCATTCTTGCGGACGTGGCCGCGCGCGCGGGGTGGACCCTGGACGACGAGCTTCTCGGGGTGCTGCGCGGCCAGTACATCGCGAACCTGCGCGAAGAAATCGAGTCCCCTGCCCCCATCACGTCCAGCGCGGCGTCCCCGGGCATGCGCGCGAGCGTCAAAGCCGTCATGCCGGGCATCCGCGAGCTGCTGGACGCGCTGCACCAGCGCGAGGATGTCTTTCTCGGATTGCTGACGGGCAACTTCGAGGCCGGCGCGCGGATCAAGCTCGACCACTTCGACCTGTGGCGGTACTTCCGCTGCGGCGCCTATGGAGACGACGCGGCGGATCGAAATGCGCTCGTCCCCGTCGCGCTCCGGCGCGCTCGTCGGGGAGGACTGCCCGACATCTCTCCAGGCGACATCCTCGTGGTTGGCGACACGCCGCACGACATCGCCTGCGCGCGAGCGTCCGGCGCGGTGCCGGTCGGCGTCGCGACCGGCGGATTCACCGTCGACGAGCTGCGCGCGACCGGCGCGGAGCTCGTGTTCGCGGATCTGAGCGACACGGAGGCGTTCTTGAAGCTGGTCGACGGGTGAGCGTCCCTCTGACACGCCCTTCTGACTTCAGACTTTCACGCGGGTAGCGCGACTGTGGCGGAAGCGCCTGGGGGTCGAACCCAGCCCGCCCGCGAAACGCGGGCAGCGACCGATTTTGAAGACCGGGAGGGCCACCGGGCCCCGTTCGCTTCCGTTACCGCTATTCTAGCCGCCAGCATCGCGCCTTCGTGACATTCGTGGCGCGTTGAAGCATTCGAACGTCAGCCTTCTTACTTCAGACTTTCATTAATGGGATCGGAGTGGGGGAGCGACTCCCGGAACGGCGGGGCAATGGCGCCCCGCCCGCCGGGTGTGCGAGGTGTGGGTCTAGCTTTCGATGAGGCGCACTTCTCCGGCGCGCGGACCCTTGCCGGATTCTTCCTGCGTGAACTCGACGCGCTGACCTTCCCGGAGCAGCTCGAACACTGCGCCGCGCACGGAGCTGCGATGGAAGAAGTGCTCGATTCCACCTTCGTCGCGGATGAATCCGAAGCCCTTGTCGATCAGAAGGCGAGCGATGGTCCCGGTCGGCATACCCGTGTCCTCCGATGAACGGCGCCCCGAGATCATCTCAGGGGCGTGCGTCAAGCTGAGCGCAGGAGGGTCTAGGGCCGGAGGAGGCGGCCCGTGAACTTGCTGGGAGGCGCCGACGACCTGCCGATTTGCCCAAGACTCCCTCGCCGCCGGCGGGACCGGCGCGCGCTGAGCCTGAAAACGGGGCCAGTGTAGGGAGTTCCGGACGGGAAGTCAAGAAAGCGGGGGAGTTAGGGCCGTCCCCAGAATCAGCCGTTTTTCGGCGCTTCTGACCCCTTTCCGTCCGCCGCGGGACTGGGCGGGGACGGGTGGGTGGTCCAGAAATGGCGGCCGCACCGTGGACAGACCCAGAACTGATCCGGCTTCCACGGTCCGCCAGGGGCCGGATCGCGCATCTCCATCTGGGTGCCGCACCGCTGACACCGCATCCGGAGCTTCTCTGTCGTCATCTCCCGCGATTCTACGCCACCGCAAGAATTCGGGGACATACTAGCGACGCCAACCTACAATTCCGACATGGTTGCCGGCCTCATCCTCGCGGCGGGCCGCTCGTCACGAATGGGTCGACCCAAGGCGCTGCTGCCGTGCGCTCCGGACGGGCAGACCTTCGTCCATCGGCTCGCGCGCGCGTTCTGCGACGGCGGCCTGCAGGAAGCGCTCGTCGTCGGCCGGCCGGACGATCTCGCGCTGCGGACGGAAGTCGACACGATGTCGGTGCCCGCGCGATTCGTCGAGAACGCGAATGCGGACGCCGGTCAGCTCTCTTCGCTCCTCGCGGGGCTGCGCGCGGCCGACCTCCCGGGAGTGCGCGCCGTGCTCGTCGCGCCCGTCGACTCGCCCCTCATCAGCGCGGACACCGTGGCGACGCTGCTTGCGGTGTTCAGCTCGACCGGCGCGCCGATCGTGCGTGCGTGCCACCGCGGACGGCACGGCCATCCTGTTGTCTTCTCCCGCGCGGTCTTCATTGAGCTGCGGCGCGCGGACCCAGCGATTGGCGCCAAGGCGGTGCTGCGCGCGCACGAAGGCGCAATCGTGAACGTCGAGGTCGACGACCCCGGCGTCGTGAGAGACGTCGACACGCCGGAGGATTACCGGGCGCTCTTCGGCCGCGAACTTTGACCACGGTGACGGGGATTCGTTACAATAGGAGGTCGTCCCTCATCAGAACGGGCCTGTAGCGCAGTTGGGAGCGCGCCTGAAT
>CAYZBZ010000305.1:0-4869 GCA_964476725.1 uncultured Vicinamibacterales bacterium | reverse complement strand
ACGCGTCAGGCGTCCGTGCCCCGTACACTGTCTGCTCGCCGCTCCGGGCCGGCCCAAAGTGGAAGTTCGAATCCATTTCCTTCATCCAAGTTCGCCGACAGCCTAACGGCATCCGGCTCACCTGCGGCGCCGCGCGTGCGCTCAGGCCGCGGCACACCGCGTCGAGACGGTGTCTTTACCGCAACTGCGAGGAAGCGGTCCAGCCCGCGATCGCTCACGGGCTCCTCCATCTGCTCCAGCGTGCGGTCTACTTCGAGACGGCGAACCCGTCGACGTGCACCTCGAGGAGGTGATTCACACGGATGCCGTAGATCCCATCGGTCTTCAGTCCGGCCTTGGGCATCGTGTGCACCACCGTCCCGTTGACGACGTAGTCGACCTTGTCGGCGCCGACGCGCACTTCGAGCGCGTTGGTGGACTTGCCGCTGTCGTCGGGCTTCTTCACAGCGGCGTTGGGCGTTTTCGGCGCGACGTTCTGCGTCGAGGCATCACCCTCGCGCTTCTTGATCAGCCAGGTCCCGTCCTGCGCGACGAGGAAGTAGGTGTAGTTCTGCCCCGCCCCTTCGAGCCCCTGTCCGCCAAACACGAGGCCGTAGAAGTTCGTGTGGCCGCTCGGCTTCTGCAGCGTGAAGGTGCCCTTGAGCGTGTAGTTGCCGGTGGCCGTGTTCGCGGGGTTCCAGAAAACGGCCGCCGCCGGATTCGTCGCATGGAAGCCGGTGCCCATCGTCACGAACTTGATGGTACCCGCTCCATCGGGGTCCGACGCGCTGGTGCTGCGATCGGCGCGGACCATCCAGCCTTTCGGGGCCTGTGCGACAAGAGGGGCGACGGCGAAGAGCGCGAGCGCGACAATGACTGCGTAGCGTTTCATCTGTACTCTCCTATAGACATGGGGTCGTGCGTGCTTCCCGGGTCGTGTCGATCCGATCCTGCCACAGATGCTAGCATCGGCCGGCCGATTTACGACAGCGAGGATACATGGCGAAAAAACGCGCCGCAAAGAAAAAGAATGCCAGAAAGGCGCCCAGAGATGTGAGGGCCACGGGCTGACTAGGCGATCGTTCGCTCGGCGGCCATGTCGAACATCTCGAGCAGATACTGCCCGTTCGCAATCACCTGCTCGTCGTCGATCCACGCGTCGCAGGAGCGGGTCAGGACGTCAACGTGGGTCCTCGACGACCAATCGGCGTGTGTCTGGCTGCCGTACGGGTCACCGAACGCGAGGTGCACGCCAGGCACCTTCTCGTCCTGCAGCAGGATCCCGATCATGTCGCGCAGCCCGAGGTTGGTGCCGAACGCGAGCTCGCCGACGCGATCGCTGTTCGCGTCCGTGTGGCAGTACGTCCAGAAGTCGCGCTCGAGCTCCGCCTGGGCGCAGGTGGCCGAGACCAGGCGGCCCGCGCGGAGCTCGAGGACGAGCGGCGTGCGATCGAGGATGCCGTACTTGGCGTTGAAGTAGTCGCCGGCGGTGCCGTCACAGACGAACGTGCCGTCCACCGAGCCGGGCGTCGTGAACACCTCCCCGGCCGGCAGATTCGACCAATAGCGCGGGTTGATCAGGCCGCTCGTCTTGACCCAGACGAGCGACTGGTCGAACGTCGCGGTGAAGTTCGTGCCGCCGGCCGTCCGTACCGTCAACGACCGGGCCCGATCCATCCGCTCGCAGAGCCGCTGGCTCAGGCGGTCGACCTGAGCGTAGTCGGCGCGCATCCCCTCGCACATGATTCTCGGCGTCACGCCGACCATGTGCGCGTACCGGATGCGCCGCCGTTCCACGAGGGCGACGATCGCCATGCGGACCGGCAATTCCCCCTCCTGCGGCTGCACGCACACGATTCCCACGTCCGCGCGGTGGAGCGCATCGAGCACGTCCTGCGGCGCCGCCGTCATCGGCCGCGTCGTGACCGACTCGATCAGGAGGCACTGGGCGTCGGCGCCGGCGTCTCTCAGCGCCTGTTCGAGGCTTGCCGCCACGTCGCGGCTGGCCTCGTCCGCGATCAGCGCGACGCGCTCCCCCTTCCGGATCGACAGGCAGGTGTCGACCGCGTTGTGCGCGCCGGGCAGGAGATCGGGAACGGCAGTGCCGAAGATCATCCCCCCGATTATATCAGCGGTGAAACCTCGCCCTCGACTCGCTGAGTTGGCAGAGGGCGCAGAGAACAGCTCAACGCAGAGAGCGCGGGGGAGCAGAGATTCTTTTGGTCTCCGCTGGCTCCGCGACCTCCGTTCACTCATCCACGACGAATGCCGGCACCTGTCCCCCGCCTGAGGTGACGTTGGCGAGGCCGGTCGCGCTCAGCCGCGTCAGGTAGCCGGTCATGCGGCCGCGATACAGGTAAGGGGCAAAGTCCACCAGCATGTCGCGCATGGTGACGTCGCCGTTGGCATCGAACTGGGGAAAGATCTCCCGGCGCACCGGAATCCGCTCCTGGACGACCCACGTGCCTGGCGGATCCGCCAGCGCGGCCGCGAGCGCGGCGCTCCAGTCCGCCGGCAATGTTTCCCACCCGAGCCGCACCCCGGTGCCGCCGTACTCGTCGTTCGGCTTCAGAACGAGCATCTCGCGCTCGTCCTCCGCCACACGCAGCAAATCGGAGCGTCGTCCCTTCCCCTGCCCCCCGAAGCCCTGGCGAAGGGGGGTGACGGTCTCGGAGTCCGAAACGACCCTCGTCCACGGCACGTGCGCGCGGATGGCGGCGCGCTCGAGGTCCGAAAACAACGACGCGTTGCGGTCGTCGGTCAGCACGGCGAAAAACGCCTTCTTGTGCGCCAGCTTGCATTGGAAGGTGTTCGCGACGCACACCGCTCGCGCCTCGCAGGCCTTCACGAGAGCGGCGCAGTCGTCCCGCCGCGCGAGGATGTCGTTCGTCAGCACCCGGCGGTAGACCAGATCGACCCGCCGGCCGTCGGCTGTCAGCGTGGCACCGTCGAACGAGAGGTCACGCGGATCGCACACGACCGTCTGGACGCCGAGCGCCACGAAGGCGTCCCGGAGAATCTCGAACTCGGTCCACGTGGGGACGTTGCGCCAGTCGACGATCGCGATCGTGGGCGGCGCTGGCCCACCTCCCCATTCGCGGTAGCTCGCCACGAGCGCGTCGAGCAATGGGGCGATCGTCGGGTTGAACCGGACGCTGCGTCCTTCGCGGAACCTCGACATGATCGGGAGCGCGTCGAAGAGCTCGCACAGTCGCTGCGTATAGGCGAGACCGGCCGGCGACTCCGCGTTGTATTCGGCAAAGTGCAGCGAGTCGGGGAGCAGGAACGCGTCCAGCCGCGACGCGGTGCTCGCCCGCGAGTAACCGGGATCGATCCGGACGAGCCGCGTTTCCTCCTCGGTCAGCCCGAGCTGCTCGAACACCGCGGGGGACTCGAGCGCCGCGCGGGCGACGCGCTCGCCAAGCGCCGCGATGGTCTCGGCGGCGACGCGCATGCGCGCCTCGTCCTCCTCGCTCAGAAAAAACGGCCGCAGGAACGGGCAGTGCACGCGGTCGCCGAAGGTGAGCTTCCGCGCCCGCATCGCGGCGGCCAGCTCCGCCGTAAACCGCCGGCTCAGCTCGACGTCCGGCCGCAGCAGCGCGTGCCATGCGGCGATGCTGTCCATCTACCGCGTGTTCTTTCCCGGCGCTCCGGTGAAGCCCGACGCCGGCCCGATCCCCAGCATCTCTTCCCATCGCGGCCAGCTCTGCGACGGCTCGCCGTTCAACGCGCGATCGATGACCAGAGTCGCCATCCTCTCGACGACGTGCGAAAAGTAGAAGTCGGTGATGCGGTCGCGCTCGAAGTCCGGCGCGGGGTTCAGGTAGTCGATGGCATACGGGACGCCGTCGCGCACGGCGAACTCGACGGTGTTCATCTCGTAGCCGAGGGCCTGGTTGATCGTCTGCGCGTCGCGCACGACGCGCGCGCCGAGCTCGGGCGAGAGGTACGCGTGATCGATCAGGTATCGACGCTCTCGTGGATCGTACTTCACCGGCGTGATGTCGGTCTTGCCGAACGTAAAGCAGCGGACGTAGCGATCGAAATCGATGAACTCCTGGAGCGTCATGCAGTACGGCGCGGTGCAGTCGTACGCCTCGAGCAGCTCCTTCCTGTCGTTCACCTTGTAGACATGCTTCCACCCGCCGCCCGAGTAGGGCTTCAGGATCGCGGGGCGTCCGACGTAATCGAGCAGCGCGTCCCAGTCGATCGGATACTGCAGGTTCCGCAGCGATTCCGGCGTCAGGTCGATGTCCTGCGGGTAATCCTTCTGCGGCAGCAGGACGGTCTTCGGGATCGCGCATCCCAGCTTCGCCATCACGGAGTAGTTGAAGTACTTGTCGTCGGCCGTCCACCAGAAGGGGTTGTTGATGACGTAGCTGCCCTGCAGCACCGCGTGCTTCAGCGCCCCGCGGTAGTACTCGACCTCGTGGGATATGCGATCGACGATGACGCGGTATCGCGCCGGCTCGTCCATCTTCGTGCCGCCGAGCACCACCATCTCGGCGGAGATGCCGTGGATCGCCCCAAGCTCATTCACGCGCCCGATGAACGCCGGGGGGAAGCTGTACTCGCGTCCGACCAGCAACCCGATGCGCATCCGCCCGTCATTCATCATGGTGTCTCTCCGCGCTAATCGACGCCGGCCCGCGTTTCCTTGACGATATGCTGCACGACCGCCTTCAAATCGCCTGTCTCTCTGAACACCGCGAGCTGCTGGTCGGCGCTGGTGCCTTCCTTCAGCACTGTATGGACGTACGCGACGGCCTCCCGGCTTTGCAGCTCATCGACGACGTCGTCGATGAACTCGAGGAGCTCGAGCGCCAGGTCGCGCATGGGCACTTCGGCGCGCTTCCCGAAGTCGATGAGCTTCCCCTCCATGCCCCACCG
>CAYZBZ010000304.1:0-4890 GCA_964476725.1 uncultured Vicinamibacterales bacterium | reverse complement strand
CCGCTCGCCTCTCTGTCGCTGCGGCATGTTGCACTTAGTTTATGAATCCACGCGGTCTAACAGGCCGCTGCAACCGACGAGCGGCGCAGGCGTTTCGAGCTGATTCGAACTTGCGGGATGCGCCGCTCGCGGCTGAGCGGCAGGACGTTAGACAGCACTGGCAAGTTCTTCTTTTTGGCCAACGGAAAGGATCACATGGTCTCGGAGCGTCCTGAGCCGATTTTCCCGCCCCGCCACGTCACGCGCGTGACCAATTCGGCCGCGCTGACTGCCGTCGTGCTCATCGCATCGCTCGCGACGGCGTGCGGGTCGGGCCCTCAGACCATCGACCCGGCGAGCTCGCCCGAACAAGTCGTGTTCGCGCGCTCTCAGGATGACGTCGTCAGCGGCGGCGTGCTGTTCTCGCCTCCGCGCGATTCCGCGAAGCAGATCGCGATCATATGGATACATGGATGGGGCGTGAACTTCTATCAGCCGTCCTACGTCGCCATCGGCCGCGCGCTCGCGCAGCACGGTTACACTGTGATCGATGGCAACACCCGGATGCACGATCTCGGGAACGTGCAGACGCGACGCGGCAGCAAGCGCGTCCGGGGCGGCGGCTATTGGGGCGTGGCGAACGAGGAGCCTCGCGACATCGCGGCCTGGATCGACGTGGCCGAGACCAACGGCTTCAAGCGCGTCGTCCTCGCGGGTCACAGCGCCGGTTGGGGCGCAGTGCGCTCCTACGTAGCTCAGGTCCAGGATCCGAGGGTCGTCGGTCTCGTGCTCGCGTCCGGTTCTGTGCAGCCGGAACTGCGGACGTCGGACCCGGACCAGTTGCGCGAAGCGAAGCGGCTCGTGGCCGCCGGCGAGGGTGAAGCGCTCATTCGCGACCCTAAGCGGGATTTTCCTTCCTACATCAGCGCTGCGACGTTCCTGGACATCGACACGTTCCTCACCGACTCCACGGCGCGCGATTTCTTCGGTGTGCAGGCGGCCAATCCTCCCATCGCGCGCGTGCGCGTCCCCCTGCTTGCGTTTTTCGGGACGCGTGATGACGTGGGTGGCCAAGCCGATCTCGATACCATCGTCTCCGCGGTGGGGCGTCATCACGGCGGGGCAGCCCGTGTGACGACCGCTCTCATCGATGGCGGGGATCACATGTACACGGGCCGGGAGCAGCAGGTCGCTCAGGTTATCGCACGATGGGCAGCCGGCCTGGCAGCGAGCCGCTGAAGGCACCCGTCGTGCCGGCCACACGCTTTTTCCAAATGGAAGGTGGACGACCTGTAATGCGTAAGATCGAGCGGCTGTCTAACTACGCGTTGCAGGCGTTAGGCGGACAAGACACTTCGCATCGGGTTGCTCGCTTGTGTCGAACTGTGGGGGACACATGTCAACTAGCTTTCGCGATGTAGCACGGTGGAACGGTCGTCGATTTGTGCGGTTCGTCAGCCGTGCCGCTGTGATCGCCCTTGTCCTAACCGCCGCGCTGTTGTTGGGCACCACCTGGCTCATTGGCTCAGGCGTTCACGCAGTCAGCGAAGCCGCGCTTCTCGAGCGGCCGGGAGACCGAGTTCCGGTCCTGATGGCGTACATCGAGTCACCGAAGCATACGCTGCGAGAGCGCAATCGGGCTGTCTGGGCCCTGGGGCAATTGGGAGACGCTCGAGCTTTACCGGTGCTGGAGAAGCACTTCACGGCCAGGGAGTGTGAACACGGCCGCGTCTTGTGCCAACACGAATTGAGGAAAGCGATACGACTCTGCCGCGGCGCGACGAACATAGCAGCGTTCATCTGGCGTTGAGTGTGCGTGAAGGACTTTCAGTGACCGTCATCGGATCGGCGCTCTTGGTGGGTTCTGGCGCGCTGTGGGTCGCGGGTCTTCGGCTCTTCGTTCGCTCGGAGCTCTCGCGGCATCGGAAGCTCACTTGGAGCGCCTTCTTGCTTCTCGTGGGGGTAGGAGTCGGTTTTGTGCTCCCGTTGTCACAGCTCTGGAGCAAGTTCCTGCTGGTTCTCGCGATTCTGCCGCTTCTCGCCGTTGCGGATGTCTGGCTGCTCCGGTCCGGACACGGGTGGTCATTCTGGATCCGGGCCTGTGGCTTCGAGGTCTGTAGCGTGTTCGGAGCGGCTGCCGTTGCACGCTGCGTATTCGACATCGCGGGAATCACACCGTTTGCCGCACGTGCGGGGTGAGCGCCGGCTCGATCGCACCGTGGCGCCGCCTAACACGCGTTGCACCACACGGCCGCGGGTGCGATCATGAGCGGCCGCTGGTGAACGCTGGCCGTTAGGCGGGTGCCTTACTTTGTGAGACGGCCGCTGAAAGACATTCCGACGGCAACTAGCGCCGCCGTTTCGCAAGGCGCAGGCACAGCGCTCACCGGCGCGGGAGTATCATCGATGTTCGTTCGTACCCTTGCCTCAGCGCTGGTGATTCTGGCGCTCACCGCTGGCGCGGCACGCGCGCAAGCCACGCTCGTTTTTCGCAACGTGACTGTTGTCGATCTCGACGCCGGGACGGTTCGGCCCAACATGATCGTCGAAGTGGCGAACGGCCGCGTCACGCGCGTTGTACCGGCCGCCGGCCAGGCCGCGCCTGCTTCCGTGCAGGGGACGGTGGTTGACGGACGCGGCAAGTTCCTCATCCCGGGCCTGTGGGATTCCCACGTCCATCTCACCAAGCTTGGCGCTGCCGGGCTACCGGCGTTCGTGGCCAACGGCGTGACCTCGGTCCGCGACATGGGCAGCGACCTCGCGGAGGTGGTGCAATGGCGCCGGGAGATCGAATCCGGCGCTCGGCCGGGGCCGCGCATCAAGACTGCCGGCCAGATCCTCGAAACCCGCGCGAACGTGGAGCGGATGAAGCGCGAAGCGACGGTCGAGCCAGTCGATCGCCTTCGCATTCCGGTCGGCCTGCCCGCCGAGGCCGAGGCGGCAGTCGCCCGACTCGCCAAAGCCGGCGCGGACTTTCTCAAGGTGCGAACGGTCGCGGACGTCGCCACGCTGCGGGTGTTGGCGGACGCCGCTCGCGCGCACGGCCTGAAGCTCACGGGCCATCCGGTCGCGCCTCCCGACACGCTCTTCGACGTGCGCATGGGAAGCGTCGAGCACCTGCTGACGTTCCCGCCCCTGGCCTCGCCCCCCGCCGAACGCCGCGCGCTGTTCGAGCGCATGCGAGACGCTCACGTGTGGATGGGAACGACGACGGTGAATGTCGAAGGGTCGATTCTCGTGCCGTATCAGACGGCGATCGCGCGGTTGAAAGACGATCCGTTGCGACGCTTCGTCAGCCGCTATCTCGCGTCGGACTGGCTGGAGCAGATCGAAGAAAAGAAGCCGCTGGAAGCGGTGATGGCTACCGCGGCGTACAAGAAAGAGCTGCCGAACCTGCTGCGAGACCTGCGCGAGATGCACGCCGCCGGCGTGAGGTTCCTCGCGGGCAGCGACGCGGCCGTGGCCTTCATGTATGCAGGCTTCAGCCTGCACGGTGAGCTGGAAAGCCTAGTCCAGAGCGTCGGCCTGAGACCGATCGAAGCCCTGCGTGCCGCAACGGTAAATCCAGCCGCCTTCTTCGGACTTGAACGGGAGCTGGGCGCGATACGACCCGGCTACCGCGCCGACTTGGTGCTGCTGAACGGCAATCCCATAGAGGACATCCGCCGCACGCGGCAGATCGCCGGTGTCGCGCGTGACGGCCGATGGTTCGATCGCGCGGCCCTCGACGCGCTGCTGGAACGCTCCGCCCTGGAAGCGCGGCAGTAGAGGTCTGTTCGAACGTTGCTTTGGGATAATTGGGCACAGACCGCCTAACAAAGATTTGCAGCCGACGGCGGCGAGTGCGATCGATACGCCACCGCGGCTGAAATTTGGCGTTGGACGGACGGAATCCGTAATATCCGAGGAGGATCGTATGACCCGCTCGATTCGCCGTCAGCTCCGCTTCCTGCACGCCTACGTCGCCACGACGCTACTGGTTTTCGTAGCTCTCGCGGTATCCGCGTTTGGTCAGC
Source organism: uncultured Vicinamibacterales bacterium (assembly GCA_964476725.1). Lineage (GTDB taxonomy): Bacteria > Acidobacteriota > Vicinamibacteria > Vicinamibacterales > 2-12-FULL-66-21 > JALZOC01. Next base: position 895 of record CAYZBZ010000304.1, on the reverse strand, counting down.
CCACGACGCCGCGGAACCTCGGCGAAATCACCGCTGAGCGCATCAATATCGTAGATACGAACGGTACGTTGCGCATGGTGATCTCGAACAAAGACCGCATGCATCCCGGCGTCATTGGCGGCAAGGTTCTGCAACGTCCGCGACCCTACGCAGGCCTCATCTTCTTCAATGACCAAGGTGACGAAGCGGGTGGTCTCATCCTGACCGGACGCGAGCAGAACGGCAATCGCGCCGCGGACGCGGGCCTCATGTTCGACCAGTTGGGGCAGGACCAGACGATCGGATTCGACTACACGGAAGAAAACGGCAGACGAACTGCCGCCTTCAAAGTGTGGGATCGGCCTGACGTTCCGCTGAGCGAGCTCATCGAGAAGATGAACGCGGCAAACGCCAATCAAAACCAGGCCCAACGTGATGCTGCCATCGCGCAGGTACGCGCCACCGCGCCGAAATCCGCCCAGCGTGTGTTCGTCGGCAAGACCCTTGATCGCGTTGCCAGCGTGATGCTGTCTGACGCGCAGGGACGGAACCGACTCGCTCTGAAAGTGGACGCGGACGGCAATGCGAGCATCGAGTTCCTAGACGCCGAGGGCAAGGTCATACAGAGGGTGGCGCCGGGCCGGAAGCGTTCGTGAACCGGCGCTGTAGAATCGCCAAATCCTTCGCCGTCCAACACGCAAATGGAGCCGTCGCGCCCGACCGACTTGTACGATCCTGTCACCCGGCGGGCGCGCGGCTCATGCAACGTTGGGCGGGCGAGCAACGCGAAGCTCCACCTTGCCTCTCCTGCACTAAGGGTGTATACCTAGGCGCATGCCTCGCATGCAGCTCTACTTACCCGACGACCTGTACGACCTCGTGAAGGCTCGAGGTTTGCCTGCCTCCGAACTTCTCC
>CAYZBZ010000303.1:0-4902 GCA_964476725.1 uncultured Vicinamibacterales bacterium | reverse complement strand
GGTCGGCGGCCGCCGTAGCCTTGGCGGAGGCTGGTCAGCCCTGCCTCGAGGCAGCCCTGAAGGGCTGCGCTACAGTTAAGACCAGTCCTGGGCACGAATGCCTCGGTTCAATTCCCGCCGCGGCCGGCCCCGCGGCCGCCCCGCCCCGCCGTCTGCAATTCCGCATCGGTCCAGGGCCGGGTGCGGGTCTTCGTCAGGCCGCGCACTTCCTGGACGTCTTCCGGCGCCACCGCCGACGCGGCGTGTCCCCATTCGCGGCGGATATACGTCAGGACACTGGCGATCTGCTCGTCGCTGAGCGCGCCCCCGAGCGGCGGCATCAATCCGATGACGCCTTCCTTTCCGCCGAGAAGGATTCGCGTGGCCGCGCCGGGATCCGGCGCCGTGGCGAACCGGGACTCGACGAGACTCGGCGCGATCTTCTCCTTGCCTCTGCCGTCCGCCTGGTGGCAACCGATGCAAATGCCCTTGTACAGCTCCGCCCCTGCATCGAAGCGCCGCTGCTCGTCGGCGGTCAGCGGCGCCGCCGGCGCGGCGACGGGGGCCGGCTTGCCGGGCCAATCGAGCTTCGCGAGGACTCGCTTCGCGACCGTGCCGATCTCGTCCGCAGACGCCGCGATCCTGGTGATCTCAGTCGGTTCTCCGGAAAGTGAAACGGCGCGAACGGCTGCCGCCGCGCCACGGCCGCGGCCGCCGCGTCCGCCGCCTGGAGTGGGAAGCCCCGCGTCGAGGCCCTGCAACAGCGCCGCCCGCTGCCACGCCGGGTCGCTCGAAGCCGCGACCCGGGCCACTATTTGCTCGACAGCGGCAACGTCTCCGCTCCTGGAAACTGCCGCGGCCAGCATGGACACGGCATCCGCCTCGCCGGCGTTCGCATCCGCGTGCAGCACGCGGTTCAGCACCTCTGCTTCACTGCCGCGCAGGCCGCTGATAGCGGCATCGACCGTAATCGGATCGCCGGAGTATCGCGTCAGCATGGTAACAGCCGGATCGAGCCGCGCCCCCCGCGGCAATTCGCCCACGGTGGCTGCGAGCTGCCGGCGGACCGTCCAGCTCGGATCGTCCATCAACTCTAGGACGGCCGGCGCAAGCGGGTGATTCGGTTCCGCCAGCCAGCGCTCCGACAGCCTGAGCGCCGATGCGCGCACGTCTGCAGATTTGTCCGCGAGCGCGCGCTCGACCTGCGCCGCTTCGATCGCATCCAGCCCGTCGAGCGTCCACAAGGCATGGATCCGCGCGCGCCAGTCCGGCGACTGCGCCGCAAGCCGCTTCAACTGCGGAACCGCCGATGTGTCGCCGCGCTCCACCAGCAGACGCTGCGCGGTATCGCGCCACCAGCCGTTCGGATGCGACAAGGTCTGCGCCAGTTCCACGGGGGTCGCCTTCGACAACGCGGGCGTTCGACCTCGCGTCGTCGTGCTGTGCACGATGCGCCAGATGCGCCCGAGGTTTATGGGCTTGTCCAGGTCCGCGGCCCTGATGTAGTCCCGCAGGTAATCCGTCCAGTACACGGCCTCCTGCACGACCCCCCGGTACATGTCGACGACGTAGAGCGTCCCGTCAGGGGCACCGAGCATGTTCACCGGGCGGAACCGCTCGTCCCACGACGCCAGGATTTCACCTTTCTTATAAGCATCAACCGCATGCAGCCGGCCCGCGCCGGCGTCCACAATCTTGTAGCGATGAACGAGGTTCGTCGTCGAGTCGGTGATGAACGCGTCGCCGTACAGCTCTTTCGGCAGCCGGTCGCCCCGGTAGACGACGGGAGTCCCCACGCCCTGGATCGTGGCGGAGCTGTCGTCCGGGCGGAAGAACTGATCGCGGTAGCCGCGATTCACGCCACGCGTCGGCCGGATCGGCCAGACGACCGAGTCCTCGCGCGAGATCAGCGGATCATACAGGCCGCGCGTCCGCACCAGGTTGGGGTTTCTGGCGTAATAGCGCGCAGCGACGAAGTCCACGAACAACGGCGCGTCGTTGAAGTTGCGGTAGATGCGGCCGGCATCATCCTGCGAAGCGCCCCACTGCCCGCGGCTGAGCGTGGGCAGGATCTCGAACGTGCCGTTCTTCAGGCGAAGGTGCCAGTCGTGCTCCGACGTGTACATCACGTTGTCGAGCGCCCAGAATAGACTGTTGGCATTGTGCTCGATGCCCGCTTCCCCGCGGCCGTACGTGCCGTCGATCAGTTCTTTCGTGTCGGCCTTGAGGTCGCCGTTCGTGTCTTTCATCAGCCACAGGTTCGGCGGCTCGCCGACGAGCACGCCGTGCTCGAGCACCTTGAAGGCCCGCGGCAACACCAGCTTGTCGGCGAAGACCGTTCGCTTGTCCATCACGCCGTCCCCGTTCTGGTCTTCCAGCACGGCGACGTCGTTGATCGGCTGGCGCGAGTTGAGGGCGCCGGGCTCGGACATGAATCCGGGCATCTCGAGGACCCAGAGGCGGCCGTCGGCATCGAAGTCGATCGCGATTGGATCGATCACCAGCGGCTCTTTTGCCACGAGCTCCACGCGATAGCCCGGCGGCAGCGCGAACGTCTTCATCTCCTCTTCCGCCGAGAGCGGCGGCGCTTTCACCGGCGTCTTCCGGACGGCGGGAGGCCACGCCGGACGGTTCTGAAAGGCCTGTACGCCAAACGACGCCACGCAGAGGACGGTCAGGCCGACAATGACCCGCGGTTTGAGCGTGCGCATGTGTGAGTTGTTCGACACCAATCGTCTGGTTGCGGTTACGCAGGAAGCCGTCGGCTATGGCTGCACGGGGATCAGACGCGCGACCATTCCCGGCGTCGACATGGACATGCTCTGGCCCGGGAGCTGCAGCGTCACGTACAGATACCCGTCCGGCCCCTGAATCACGTCGTGCACGCGGCCGAACTGATTGAACACGGCTTCCTGGTCCGTGACTTTATCGCCTTTGATCTCGAGACGGCGGAGCTGCTGCCCGGCGAGGCCGGACACGAACAGGTTGTTCTTCCATGCCGGGTAGCGTTTGCCGGTGTAGAAGGTGATCCCGCTCGGCGCGATCGTCGGGGTGTAGTACACGATCGGCTGTTCCATCCCCTCCTGCGCGCGTTTGGTGATTCCGGCCTGAATGCCGCTCGTGATGACGCCCCATCCGTAGTTGTGGCCAGGCTCGATGATGTTGATCTCGTCTCCACCCTGCGGACCGTGTTCGGACTCCCACAGCCTGCCGCTGACCGGATCCCAGGCGAGCCCCTGCGGGTTGCGGTGGCCATAGCTCCAGATCGTCGCAAGCGCGCCCGGACGGCCCACGAATGGATTGTCCTTCGGCACCGACCCGTCGTCGTTCACCCGATGGATCTTTCCGAGCGGCTTCGACAAGTCCTGAGCGTCTGCGAGCGCCCCGTGATCGCCGAGCGCGAAGAAGAGATGCCGCTGCCGGTCGAAGATGAACCGCGAGCCGTAGTGAAAATTGATGGGACTGTAGAGCTCAGCCGGCGCGCGGAAGATGAGCTGCTGGTCTGTCCACTCGTTGTTCTTGTTGATCTTGCCGCGCACGATGACGGTCATGGACGGCGGATCCGGCGGCCCGCCACGTCCGCGGCCCCCCGGTGCGGCCACGGGCGCCGGCGCTGGCAGGGGATTCGCGTCCGCCGGAGGCGGTGGAGGGGGCGTGTAGCCCGGCAAGGTCTCGGTGTACGAGAGATAGATCCATCCGTTACGCCCGTGCCGCGGGTGGACTTCGACGTCCAGCAAGCCGCCGTCCTGCTTCTCCCACACCTTCGGCAGGCCCTTCACCGACTCCGGCACCGGCTTGCCCTTCTCGATAATGCGCAGCCGGCCCGGACGCTCGGTGACGAGCAACCGGCCATCGGGCAGAAACGCGAGGCCCCATGGTGTCTCGATGTTCCTGGCGATGACTTCGATCTTGAAGGCCTGCTTTTGAGACTTGACGATCTGTCCGTCCGGATCGGCGATGTATTCGGGCCGTCCCTTCAGATTGGCCGCCTGCGTCCGGATGTACGCGACCAGTTGCCAGATCTGCGGCTCCGTCAGCGCGGCTTTGAACGACACCATTTCGGTACCCGGGACGCCGTTCTCAATCGTCATGGCGATGCTGTCGTCGTCACCGCCCCTGGTCCATTGATCGTCGAACAGGCTGGGCGCGCGGCCACCGCTGGTGCCGGTGCCATGGCAGCCGGAACACAACTCCGTGAACATCGTCGCGGTCTGGTTGCCACGTCCTCCTCGTCCCTGCGCAGAACCGCCGATCGGCGGCGCTCCGCGCTCTCCCCCCTGGGGGACCGCGACAGGCGGGTTCTGAGGAGGCGGTGTCTGGACAGCACCAACGGTGAGGACCGTTCCGAAGACAACTGCCGCGGCCGACCCGGCCCTGCTCGGGGTCATGTGCACTCTTCCATTTGGTAATTTGGGGGTTGTATCGTTGCCCCCCACAGCCGGCGTCGCGGCCTTGACGGCCCCTGATTCTACGTTAGCCCCGGCTTCGAGTCGACTTCCGCCTGAAGGCGGAAGCCACGAAACTCATGTTACAAACCTGTGGCTTCCGCCTTCAGGCGGAAGGCCAACATCACCGCGGACTCCCAACATCACTGCCGCTTCTGATAAACCCGCACCTGCGCGATCCCCCACAGCTCGCCGCTCTGTGCTGCGCCCGTCTCTGTGACGCGGACGAACTTCGCCTGCACGGGAGCGATGGGGATCACCGTGGTCGGCGTCGCGCCCGGCCCCTGCGCAACGGGGGCGTTCCACGTCGTGCCGTCCATTGACACCTGCACGCTGTATGCGACCGGTCCACTCGCCGGCGGTCCGCCGCCACGTCCGCCGCCACGTCCGCCGCGTCCTTGCGGACCTGCCGCGAATGGCGCACCGGGTCCGCCCGGCACACTCGCGGCCGGCGCTGCGAGTGCAGGTGCGGAACCTG
>CAYZBZ010000302.1:0-4905 GCA_964476725.1 uncultured Vicinamibacterales bacterium | reverse complement strand
ACCCGGCGTGGTGGGGCAGCCACACGTTGATGCTGGCGGCGCCGTCGATCCGCGTGACGTTGTTGTTGCGGTTCGTGCCGTTGATGTTGGTGCTCAGGGCGCGGCCTGGCGTGTCGGTCTGCGCGTTCTGGAACACGGGCGGCGTGGCGCCGGGGACGAGGTTCATCAGGTACTGATAGTTCCGGTACTGGTTCAGCGGCAGGTTGACGACCTCCTCCGGCCTCAGGTCGACACTGACGTCGGCCTTGTCCGTCTTGAGGACTGTCGCTTCCGTGGTGACCGTGACCGACTCGCTCAACGCGCCAATCTCCAGGCGGCCGTTGATACGGACGGTACCGCCGGCGGTGACGGGGACACCGGTCTGGACGAACTCCTTGAAGCCCTGAAGCGAGGCCTTCAAGGTGTAGGATCCACCGGCAATGTTTCGAATCGTGTAGGTGCCGGTTCCGTCGGTCACGGCCGACAACTCGAGGCCCGTGTCCTCGTTTCTGATGGTCACGGTCGCACCGGGCACTGCGGCGCCTGTCGCGTCGGCGATGGTTCCGGTCAGGCTTCCGTAGAGCGCTTGCGCGGCAGCCGGGGTTGGCAGCAACCAGATTGTGGCTGCCAGGGCCACGGCCATCCACGAGTTGAGCATGAGTAGACGAAAACGTGCAGCCGCTAACCCAGTGGGCTCACTCACAGTTCATCCTCCTTCGGGGAACGAAGATCGCGTACAAAACCGCCGCGGGACGCGACGGAGGTCCAAGTAGTCCGCCGGTCGCCTTGCGGCGAGCGGCGGCCGGTCTCGAGCCCCCGGCCCGCGTGTCCATTAACCACCCGGGTACGACCATTGTCAAGCCGGAAAAAGGCAGGCGCGACGGGGTCAGTGCGTCAGCGGCCGGTGCCGCGGCGCAGCGTAACCAGGCGATCCCCGGCGAGGCCGGTCCAGCGCTCGCGCGTGCCGTCGGGCCACTGGAGGATGACCGCGTCGAAGGCGGCAGTCGGCCCGAGGCCGACGTGCACACGCGGATCGCTGGCGGAGAGGTAGCTGCCATCGGTCCTGATGCGGCGCCACAGCGTCGGCCGCCCGGCGCGCTCGACGCCGACCGACGCGCCAAATCCGAAGCGGTTGCCGGCGCCCTGCTCGGCAGCCACCTGCAGCCAGTGACTGCCGCCGCCAGCCTGCCCTGAGCTTGTCGAAGGGGCTTGCCCTGAGCTCGTCGAATGGGTCTGATTGATCAGCAATCGTACCGGACCGTTGTTGTTGGTGACAACTATGTCGATGTCCCCGTCGTTGTCGATGTCGCCGAAGGCGGCGCCGCGGCCGATCTCTGCGCGCGCGAAGGCGGGTCCGGCCGCCGCGCTGGTCTCTACGAACCGTCCGTCCCCCGTATTGCGAAAGAGTTGATTCTTCATACGGAACGGCGACGGCTGCCCGCGCTGCGCCTCAATCCTGTTGACGGCGCCGTTTGCGACGAACAGGTCCGGCCAGCCGTCGTTGTCGTAGTCGAACCAGTCTGTGCCGAATCCGGTAGAGGCCGCGGTCGGAGACGCCAGGCCGGATGGGCCCCGCACGTCCTCGAAGTTTCCCCGCCCGTCGTTCCGGTACAGGACGAACGTTTCACCGACGAGATTCGTGACGAACAAATCCTCGTCGCCATCGGCATCGAAATCGCCCGACGCAATGCCCATGCTGCCCTCGGGATTGCCGGCGGCGTTCAGCGCCGCGCCGGAGAGCAGTCCCTCGTCGTCGAAAGTTCCGTCGCGGCGGTTGATCCAGAGCTGGTTCGGCGTCGCATCGTTGGCGACATACAGGTCGAGCCAGCCGTCGCCATTGTAGTCGCGCGCCGCCACGCCGAGGCCCGCGCCGTCGGCTTTGCTGAGGCCGGCGGCCTCGGTGAGGTCGGCGAAGCGGCCGTTGCCCTCGTTGCGGTACAGGCGATCGGGCACGGGGCGATACGCCCGCGGGCCACAGTGGTCGCGCGCGCCGAGCGCGTCGGTGCACGACTTGTTGCCCGCGATCGTGAAGTCGAGATAGTTGGCGACGAAGAGGTCGAGGTCGCCGTCACGATCGTAATCGAAGAAGACGGCGCTTGTGCTCCAGAATGGGTCGCTCACGCCCGCCTCTCTCGTCACGTCGGTGAAGGTCCCGTCGCCGTTGTTCCGATAGAGCGTTTCGGGGCCGAACGACGTGACGAAGAGGTCGAAGTCGCCGTCGTTGTCGTAGTCCCCGACCGCCGTGCCCATGCCGTAGGCCAGCAGCCCGACCCCGGCGCGCGCCGTCACGTCCGTGAAGTGCAGGGCGCGCCTGCCGTCGCCCGCTCTCGGGAGATCGTTGCGAAACAGACGGCTGGTCGCCTGCAATCTGCCACCCGGTCCCGACTCTCCCTCGAGGGATCCGCCTTGCACCAGGAACACATCGAGATCGCCGTCGTTGTCGTAGTCGACCACCGCGACGCCGGAGCCCATCAGCTCCGCTATGTAGTAATGGCCCGTCGCGCCGTTCGTATGGGTGAAGGTGAGGCCGGCGGCCGAAGCGGATTCGACGAAGAGCGGCTCGGCGGCTGCCACGCGACTGTCACGTCCGCCTGCAGGCGGAAGCCATCCGGCCAGCAGCCACGCGGTCAGCAGCGCAGCGACCGCAGTCATGGCGCGCGCGCCGGTCATTTTATCGAACCCAGTTGTTGCTCAATCACCGCGGCAAGCTCGCGCTGGCCGTAGTCCGCCGCGAGTTGCTTCGCTTCGGTCGCCCACTTGATCCCCTCGTCCCGGTTGCCGGCCCTGATATGCGCAACCGCCAGCGCAAACAGATAGCGCGGGGACTCGGCATCGCGCGGCTGCACGAGCTTCTCGAGTTCCCCAATGGCATCCCTGGGCCGCCCGAGCGCGAGGAGCACGCGCCCGGCGTTGAGGCGTGCAAGCCGGAAGGTGGGCTGACTGCTGACCGCCCGCCGGTACGCCTCCAGCGCGGCGTCCAACTGACGCTGCATTTCGAGGATTTGCCCCAGGTTGTTGTGCGCCTGCGCGTGCAGAGGATTGACGGCGATCGCGCTGCGGTACGCGTCGGCCGCGAGATCCCACTTCTCCTGGAGGCCGAGCAGCACTCCGTAGTCGTAGTGCAGGCCGGCCAGATTGAATCCCATCGCCACCGCCGAGCGGTAGTGTGCCTCGGCTTTCGGCCAGTTTCCGGCGCGGCCGTAGAGCTTGAGGAGGTTCTCATGCGCAAGCGCGAGCGACGGGTCACGCTCGAGCGCCGCCTCGTACTCGGCGATCGCGCCCGTCAGATCCCCGGCGTCGCCAAGCCGGAGGCCGCGCCGAAGCTTCGCGCCGGCGTCATCCCGTACCCCGTTGACGCCTGCGAGCACGCGATCCTCCAGACCGGGCCACTGCGCGCCGAACTGCGCGTGCCGCTCGAGCGCACGCTGCGCAGCGTCTCGGCGCCCGAGCGCGCGCAAGGAGAGCGCGAGCACGTAGTTGGCCGTGCCCCATTCGGGGAACAGCGTCAGCGCCTGCGTCAAGTGCGCGACGGCGGCGTCGTGCCGCCCCTCGGCCGAGGCAATGCGCCCGAGGCCGAAAAGCGCATGCGGCTCGGATGCAGGTTCGCGCACCAACCCTTCGAACAGCTCCTTGCTTGCGTCGAGATTCCCCGTCTCGAACAGAGCTTCGGCGAGCTTGACTCGAGCTGGCAGGTAGTCGGGCGAGATCGCGAGCGCCTCCTTCAACCGGGCCGCAGCTTCTCCGTGCCTGGTCAGGCGCATCAGGACGCACGCATCGAGATACGGCCAGTCGAAGACACGCGGCGCGAGCGCCGCGGCTCTCGCATACGTGTCGTGCGCCGCATCCCATTGCTCCCAGGCATGGAGCAGCCGTGCAAGTGAACCGGCCGCCTCGGCATCAGTAGGGCGCGCTGTCGCGTGGCGGTACGCCGCCGCGACGGCCTCACGCATCGGAGACGGATAGGTGTCGAGCGCCAGGTGGGGAAGAGGAGAGGCGGCCGTCTGAGCCGCCGCAGCCGATGCCAGCAGCGCGAGGATCAGCAGAGCGGCGCCCGGGCGGGCCGCCGGCGCGACCCGGCTGGTCAACATACCTCTATTGTGCCTTGAAAGGATGTCTTTCCTGTCGGAGCCGGTCAGCTTCAGAAACCGCTCAGCCGCCCCCCGGCCCCACGACGGTTGCGGGATTGGGAGGATATCGTCGTCCAATGCACGCGTCGTACAGCCAGCCGCCGAGGACGGCGCCAATCGGCGGGGCGACGATCGGCACCCACCACCAGCTGTGCCCCGCCCGGAACACCTCACCTCCCCAGCCGGCGACGGCGGTGAAGAGACGGGGTCCGAAATCGCGCGCCGGGTTGATGGCGTAGCCCGAGTTGAAGCCGAACGACGCGCCAATCGCGACCACGAGCAGCCCGACGACGATGGGCGCGAAGTGGCTGGCGGGCGGGGAGTTCCGCGCGTCGGTGAGCGCGCAGATCACCGCCATCAGGAGGGCGGTGCCGACGACCTGATCGATGAAGCCGCCCGGCACCGTCGTGAGGAACGGCTGGGGATAGGTCGCGAAGATCCCGGCGGTCCCCTGGGCCCCCGCGACCTGACGGAACCCGCCGTCGAACTGCGCCAGGGCCTCGGCGTAGGTCAGGTACACGACGGCGGCGGCGACGAACGCGCCCGCGACCTGCCCGAGCGTGTAAGGCACAACCTTACGCCAGGGGAAGCCGCGATGGACCGCGAGCGCGATCGTCACGGCGGGATTGAGATGCGCCCCCGAGATCCCCCCCGCAACGTAACAGCCCATCGTCACGCCCAATCCCCAGCCAAAATTGATGGCGAGGTAGCTGCCGGCGCCGTTCCGGCTGAGGACGGTCTGCGCTACGACGCCGACGCCGAACATGATCAGCACAAACGTGCCGAGGAACTCGGCAAG
>CAYZBZ010000301.1:0-4933 GCA_964476725.1 uncultured Vicinamibacterales bacterium | reverse complement strand
GACAAGAAAGTCATCGCGGTGGTGGGAGCAACGGGGGCACAAGGCGGCGGACTGGTCCGCGCGATTCTCGATGATCCAGGCGGCGGCTTCACGGCACGGGCACTGACGAGGGACGTGAATTCCCCCAAGGCCCGGGAGCTCGCGAAGCTGGGCGCCGAGGTGGTGGCGGCGGACGTCGACGACGAAGCGAGCCTGAAGAAGGCGTTCGAGGGGGCATACGCCGCGTTCTGCGTCACGTTCTTCTGGGCCCACTTCTCGCCGGAGAAGGAACTGGCCGAGGCGGCGGCTATGGCCAGGGCGGCGAAGCAGGCCGGCGTCAAGCACGTCATCTGGTCCACGCTCGACGACACGCGCCGGCTGGTGCCGCTCGAGGACAACCGCATGCCCACGCTCCAGGGCAAGTACAAGGTCCCGCACTTCGATGCGAAAGGAGAGGCCAACCATTTCTTCACGGACCTCGGAGTGCCGACGACGTTCCTGTTGACGTCGTTCTACTGGGACAACTTCATTCACTTCGGATCGGGCCCGAAGAAGGGGCCGGACGGGAAGCTGGCCCTCACGATGCCGATGGGTGACCGCAAGCTGTCCGGGATCGCGGCCGAGGACATCGGCCGGTGCGCTTACGGCATCTTCAAGCGCGGCGGGGAGTACATCGGCAAGACCGTGGGGATCGCCGGCGGGCACCTGACCGGCGCGGAAATGGCCACGTCGCTCACGCGCGCGCTCGGGCAGGAGGTGCGCTACAACGACGTGCCGCCCGAGGTCTACCGGAGCTTCGGCTTTCCAGGCGCCGACGATCTGGGCAACATGTTCCAGTTCAAGCGCGACTTCAACGAGTACTACACCGGCGCGCGCAGCGTCGAGACCTCGCGCGCGCTCAACCCGTCGCTGCAGTCGTTCGACACCTGGCTCGCGCGCCACGCGAGCGCGATTCCGCTGGACTGACCATGAAAGTTAGAAGTCAGCCTTTCAGCTATCGTCTCAACACCACCCCGACCGAGGCGGTCAGGTAGCTGATGTGCACGCGGCCAAAGGAAACGGCACCCCCCTCCTGCTCGACTCGCTGCAGGCTGCTGTAGTAGCGGAAATCGAAGCGGACCCCGGTGCGCGCGGTGAGAAACGCCACGGCGCCTCCTCCAACGTTGAACCCCGCGAGATTCGACCGTACGGAAAACACCCCAATGGCATCCGACTCGGAGGCGTGCATCAGGCCAAGGCCTCCTGATACGAAGGGCCGAAGGCTGTACTCGGTCCAGCGCCGCGGTACGGTCAAGACGGCGTTCCCCATCAGCGCGAATGATCGGCTCGTCTCCACGAGGTTGACCTTGTCGATGAGCGCGCACGCAGTTACGACCTCGGTGCAGCGCTCGGCGCCCTGAAAGAACCCCGGCGTGGAGACGGCGATCCCTTCCAGCCCCAGCACGCCTTCTCCGAGCCGGCTCACGGCGCCGCCGAACTGCTTGTGAACCTGATCGGTGGCCCCTTCGAGGTCCACGATGCTGGTGTTGCCCTTGAAGGTCAGTCCGACCATCGGCGTGAAGTGCCACTCCGCGACCGCGCTGCGCGGTGCAGCGGCGAGACACGCGCAGCAGAGCGCCAGCGTCCTCAGCACCGTCGCGATCGGACCCACTAGATTGCAAGTTTGAGGAACAGTGTGGCAAAGAGCGAGCGGGTGACGTCGCCCGCCGCCAGCGGAAACGGGGCGCTGAGCCCGTCGCTGTTGGCGAGCAGAATGAACGTGAGATGCCGCGACGGCAGCTTCACGATGAGCGACGAGTAGGCATTCGGCACGAGGCCGAAGTGCCAGACGACACGCTCGCCGCGGTACGCCTGCACGAACCAGCCAAGCCCCATCGGCAGCGGCGGACGCCCGGCAAGGGCACGAGGAGTCCATGCGACCGCAAGCGTCTCTTCATTCAGCAGCAGGGCGGAATCCACCGCCGCATCGAACCGCGCGAGGTCACGGACGGTGGAGACGAGGCCGGTTGCGGCGGCAATGCCCGCCGGCGGCAGCTCCGTGCGCTCGGCACGGAGCCGGCTGTCCACCTTGTACGGAAGCGCCATCCTCTCCAGTACGTGACGGTATCGATCGAGCTCTGCCGGGTCGTAGAGACCCTCGGGAACGACCTCCGGGTCCTGCAGATCGGTGCCTGGCACCGAATCCTTCATCGCAAGCCGGTTCAGAATGCGGTGGGAGACGGTCTTGCGGTACGGCTGCGGCACGCACCATTCAATCGCGGACGTCAGCTCCGCGTACCGCTTGGGGCTGTACTTGAACGTCTCGCCCGCGCCGTCCCCGCCCGCCTGTAAAGACGTGTGGCTCAGAAGCTGGCGCAGCGTGACACCGGGCGCGGCAAGCGTGACGCCGTAGGTCCGGATCGGCTCGTCCAGATACATGCGCCGCTGGTCGACGCACTGCAGCAGCAGCACGGCCGCGAGGGTCCCGCTGACGTCCCCCACCAGATAGGGCGTATCCGGAGTCGCGCGCACTCGCGCCGCGACGTTCTGGAAGCCGAACCCGCGCTCCCAGACGACCTCGCCGTCATGGACGACGGCGGCGGACATGCCCGGGATGCCGGCCTGCTGGCGCAGCGCTTCGAGGTAGGTCTCGAGCGGAGGAAACACCAGCGCGGGCGGCGCGGACACGAGGCTTTGCTGACCGCGTGCAGCGACGGTCGCGAGGACCAGAACGATGAAGATGGCAGCCAGCCGCTGCCGTCTATCAGAGTGCACCGGGATGCCTCAGTGTAGCTGAACCGTAGATCTTGCGCACCTACTGGATGAACGTGAACTTCGCGAGTCCCGTCACGTCGTGACGATCCCAGGGCCACAGGAACGACGCGTTGCGCGGCGTCGTATGCACCCTGACCCGGACGTAGTACTCGCTGTTCGTTTCGAGCGTCACGTTGCGGAAGAGCGGCAGTTTGTCGAACTCGGTCGTCAGCCACTCCCGGGCAGCGTCCTCACGCTCCGTGGTCTGAGCCCGCTCGATGCGGCCGTCGAGCATGCGCGTGATGTGATATACGCGCGTCAGGTTGTCGTAGCGGACGGTCGCCGTGACGACTGCCGTTGCCATCGTGCGATCGAACCACGCGGCGGAGCCGCGCATCAGATCGACCCTGTACACGAAGCTGACGGTCAAACCGCTGTGGACGGCCGCCTTGATTTCGTCCGTGAACACCTCGCCGAGCTTGAAGGACACGAGCACCTGGCCGTCGCGCGGCAGCGGCAACACCTGCAACGTCTGAGCAGCTGACACCGATCCGGCCAGCAGGGCGACGGCGAGCAAGACGAGCAGCAGGCGGCGAATCATCCCGTTCGTTGCTGAAGCTCCGCGATGTCGCACTGGATCAGGTATCGTCATCACCCCTCCCAAGCAGGAGGCTGATGACTCCGGCCAGCGTGAGAAAAGCAGCTGCGCCATCATAGCCCAGCCAGGGGGCTATAGCTCACCAATTGGCCGAAAAGACGAGCTGGGCCTCCGGCGGCACGGGCGGCGCCCGGCCAGCCGGCCGCGTGACACGGACGGGGGCCCTCAGCCCGCCGGGGTCCCCGGCGCGCGTTTTGCGCGCGCTGGAGTGGAAGCCAGCTCCCGCAGCCGTCGCACACAGGCGGCCGAGACCGGTCCTTCCTGATCGCCGTGCTCCCGGGCCGCGCGGCCCACATGCACTTCTCGCACGCACCCCTCGCGTGCGAACAGAGCAAGCGCCTCGTCGTCCACGCCGCCCCCCGCGATGAGCTCGAAGCGGGCGCCGGCGCGCGCCGCGTGCTCGCGGAGCCGCTCGCACCGCATGGCGGCGGTGCCGGCGCCGCCGCTCGTCAGGATCCGATCGACCTGCGCGATGGCGGCCAGCTCGCCGATGGCGCCGATCGGATCGCGCAGCTGGTCGAATGCCCGGTGGAACGTCACGCGCACGCCGGGCTCCCCCTCGAGCGCATCCGTCAAATCGTCGAGCGCCGGCTTGCCGGCGCGCGCGAAGCCGATGACGATGCCGTCGACGTGGAGGGCGGCGAGCTCGCCGATGGCGCGACGCAGCGAGGGCAGCTCTCGGCCATTCGTCGCATACCCGGCGTTCTCCCGGACCATGACCCGCAGCGGCAGCGACGTCTCGGCCGCGATCGCGCGAACGAGAGATACCGGCGGAGTCAATCCGCCGTCGCGGATCGCGCGCACCACTTCCAGACGATCGGCTCCCCCGCGGGCCGCCTCGCGCGCGTCCGCCACGCTCTGAACGATCACTTCAAGGAGAACTAGTTCGCCCCTTTCGCGAGGGCCAGCAGATCCGCCTTCGTCAACGGTCTATCCGGGTTCGGCGCGTGGACCAGCACGTGCCGGTCGAAGTCCAGCTTCAACCGCTCCACGTTCTGCACGAGCGTCGCAATCGCCGGACTCACCGGCTGGCCCGCCGCCGGCACGTTGAAGTCGCCGGTGAAGAGGATCTTCTCCTTCGGCAGGAACGCGATCAGCATGCCGTCGCTGTGGTCGAGGTTCTTGACGTGATGCAGCTCGATGGTGCGCGTGTCGTCCTTCAGCACTTTCCTGTCGCCGACACTTTCGACCTTGGGCTTCCTGTTCGCTTTCGCGAGCGCATCCCCCACCAATGTCCGCGGCGCGCCGAGAGCCTTTTCGAGAAAGTCTCCGTTGTTCTCGTGCGTGATGATGGTGATGCCTTCCGCGACAAACGGGGCAAGCCCGCTCGTATGATCGAAGTGCGCGTGGGTGTTGACGACGTATCTGATCGGCTTGTTCGGAATGACGCGCTTCGTCTCCGCGATCACCGCGAGGCCCCGCGCTTCGTTCTGCCCGCCTTCGAGCACGACGACGTGGTCTTTCATCTCGACAGCAAGCGCGACATAACCGCCGGTGATGCGATACACGCCGTCGGCGAGTTTCTGCGACTCGAGGGGCGGCGGCGCCGGCGGGCCCCCTGGG
>CAYZBZ010000300.1:0-4934 GCA_964476725.1 uncultured Vicinamibacterales bacterium | reverse complement strand
GCCTTGGCCGCCGCGACGGCCCGCTCCACGTCCGCCGCGCGCGATCGGGCCACGGTCGAGAGGACCTCACCGGTTGCCGGGCTGCGTTTCTCGAACGTCTCGCCGCTGTCGGACGGACAGGCGAGCCCGCCAATGAAGTTAGAGATGAACGCGAGCATCACCAGGCCGTCCAGCCGCCGTCGATGACGAGGGTGGCCCCCGTCATGTACGAGGAGGCCTCGGACATAAGAAACACGATGGCACCGTTGTATTCGTCCTCCCGCGCCATCCGGCCGAGCGGCACGCGCGCGCAGTAGCCCGACAGGAACCGCTCGTCCTGCTTGTTGAACACACCGCCGAAGGTGAGCGTGTTGACGCGAAGCCCCTGCGGCGCCCAGTACGTCGCGAGGTAGCGCGTCAAATTGAACAGGGCCGACTTGGACGCTGAATACGCTACTGGCTTAAAGAAGCGTCCGGCCGCAGATGCGCGGTACTCATAGATGCGCTGATCGGGCGACACGAGGCCGTAGATCGAGCTGACGTTCGCAATCGAACCGCGCCCTGCCTCCGCCATGCGGCCGCCGAACACCTGGCAGCACAGCATCACGCCGGTCACGTTGACGTCCATCACCCGGCGCCACGAGTCCAGCGGGTAGGTCTCGAACGGCCCGTTGTCCGCGGGCGGCGCGTCAGGCGGCGCGTCAATCGCTGCGTTGTTGATAAGGCCGGAGGGCGCGTCCCACGCGTGCACGATGGCCTCGAGGGCGCGCTCGAGGGAGGCGCGGTCGGTCACGTCCCCTGGGAAGAACCGCGCACGGCCGCCGTGCGCCGCCGCGACGTGATCGGCCGCGCCCGGATCCCGATTCAGATCGAGCACCGCGACACGCGCGCCGTGCGCCGCGAGCGCGCCGGTGAACTGCCGCCCGAGTTGACCGAGCCCCCCCGTGACCACGACCACTCGGTCCTGGAGATCGAACAGCGTCATCGCCGCGTCTGCTGCCGTGATCGCCGGCTGTGGTCGCGCCGGCGCGCCTGATCGATTAGGTCGCACACCTCCCGCACGGCGCCGCGCCCCCCCGGCGCCTGCGTCCGGTACATCGCGAGCGGCCGGACGTCGGGATGCGCGTCCGCGACCACGATCGGCACGCCGGCAGCCGCAAGACAGGCGGCGTCGTTGATGTCGTTGCCGACAAACGCCGCATCGGCCGGTGTACCGCCTGCCTCCCGGCAGAGGCTCTCGAACACGCTCACCTTGTCGTCGCACCCCTGCACGCACCGGATCCCGAGCTTCCGCGCCCGCGCAGACACGACTGGGTTGGCCTCGGTGGAGATGATGACGGTCCCGACGCCGAGCGCCTCCAGCTTGCGCAGGCCAAGGCCGTCGGCGCGCGTGCAGCACACCGCTTCGCGCCCATCCTCGAAGACCCAGACCCGGTTATCGGTGAACACGCCGTCGAAGTCGAAGGCGACGAGACGGACGGAGGCGAGGCGGCGCGCCAGCGCGGCGGTGGGCCGACGGCGTAGGGATGAGGCGGTCACAACGGTTTGACGTGGTCGAACGTGAAGGCTTCCTCGCACTCCATCGGACGAGCGAGCACTTGGCCGACGAGCCTGTCGAGGTGCGACGGGTCCATGCCGTCGCCGGGGGACTGGAACGCGAAATCCTCGACCGTCAGCGCGCGGCCCGCCGGAAGCGCGCGCGCCGCGGTGAGCTTCTTGGACATCTTAAGCAGCGACTTATTCTCCACCTCGTAGGTGCGCTTGATGCCGTCGCCGAGCGCCTCGCGCGTGCGACGAAGATCGCGAACGAGTCTCTGCATGCCTGGAGGCTCGAGCGAGAACGCGTGATCCGTTCCCTTCAACGCGCGACTGACGGTAAAGTGCTTCTCGATGAGGCGCGCGCCGAGCGTGTACGCCACCGGCGCGAGCGCGATCCCGTTCTGATGGTCGGACAGCCCGATCACGAGATCCGGGAAACGCTCGCGCAGCGTGACGATCACGCGCAGGTTCATGTAATTGGGTTCGGCCGGGTAGCTCGCGGTGCATTGCAGCAGGCACAGCTGCCGGTTCAGCGGGAGGACGGTGTCAACCACGCGATCGATGTCCTCCATGGTTCCGCCGCCCGTGCTGACGATGACCGGACGGCCCAGCCGCGCCACGTAGCGCAGCAGGGGAGTGTTCTTCAGGTCGCCCGAGGCGATCTTGAAGGCGGGTACGTCCAAATCCGCCAGGAAGTCGGCGCTCCGCATGTCGAACGCTGTGGCAAACATGGTGACGTCGAGCTCTTTCGCGTACTGCATTAGCTCCGCGTACTGCTCCCGGTTGAACTCCAGCGCCTCGCGGTGGGCGCCATAAGTAGGCCCGAAGCTGTTCTCGTTGTCGTACGGCGCGTCGTACTGCGCGCGGGTGAACAGGGTCCGGTTGTCGCGCTTCTGCAGCTTGACCGCGTTGACACCACACTCGGCTGCGCGCCGGTACATCTCCCGCGCCTTCTCCACACTGCCCTGGTGATTGTGGCCGATCTCAGCGATGACATAGACATCGGTGTCGTCGGCCACGCGGACGCCGTCGATCATAATCTCTCGTGTCATGAGTTCTCCGGGACGAGCGGGCTGCGGGGCGGCGCTCGCCGCGCGCGCCGCTGAGGTCCGGCTCGCCTCGCCGACCACGTCAGTGCTTCGGGAAGGACCCACTCGGCACCGGGTCGCCCACCGCCGTCGCGATCGAAAGGGCCGACGCTGAGGCCGCGAGCAGCACCGCCATCAGATCCTGGACGCTTGCGTACCGGCGGTACATGCCGAACAGATGAAACACGATCGGCTTGATCAGCAGAGCGGCGACAACGTACGACGGGAACTCGTGGCGCGCAGCGTAAAAGCGCCAGTCGAATCGGAGCGTAAATGCCGCATACGTCCCGAACCGGAATCAGGCACGCGTCGACCAGCAGGATGTAACGGTTACACATGGGGAATCGCTCCGCGAGGTCCAGCGAAACCCGTCGCGGCTCTCACGAACGGGCTTGCGAACCGAGGCCGGGATGCACCTGAGGTGGAAGCCGGCGGTCGTGTCACAGCCAGAACACGCGATCGATTGGGACACGCAAGGCGAGAATCTCGGCCCGCAACGCGTCGGGGCTGCCGAATGACATGACGACCAACCGATCGAATGCCTGTCCACCAAGGGCGAGACCGTCGAGGTGTTCAGGAGCGAAGACGCTCAGGCTGAAGAACGGCTTGGTCCTGGCCACATCGACAACGCCCACGAGTTGCAGATCCGTCTCGACCAGGCAGATGTAGCCAATCTCCGCGACCTCGCCCGCGCCGTAGAACACGATGCGCTTGTCGAGTGCTGTTGCACCGTCGCCCGGCCAGTTGGTCGAGAGGACGGAAAACTGCTGCTGAATACGGTCTCGCGTCTGCCTGTAAAACTGCACGCTGCTCTCGAAATACGCGCGAGACATCCTGGTTTTCTCGGCGATTCCGGCCGGCGTGATGAGGTAGCGCACACGGTTGGGCTTGACGTGAATGACTCGTACCCACCCCTTCCGGACAAGACGTCTGACAAGCAGATTCGTCAACCCGAGCGCGATCCCAAGCTCGCTGGCCAAGGACCGCTGCGAGACGTGGTGATCCGACTCGAAGGCATCGAGGATCCGGAGGGAGTGCTTGTCGTGGATGGGTGCGGAAGACACAGTCGTCAACGACAGATAACCGAACGCCTGTAAGCCGGAAACCGCTGCACTTCGTGCCTGTCAGTTACAGGAAAACGGCAGCGATTCCCATGCCGCAGCCGAAACGATAGCAGCGTTCACACGATGAACAGTGAGCACTGTAAGGGGAGCGCGGACAGGTTGTCAAGCGGACATGTGTCGCATCGCCGAGGCTGGCACATACGTCGAAATCCAGCGCGCCAGCTCGGCCTCGACATGCAGCCGATCCCCGGTGGAGGCGGCCTGGACGAGGCTGTCGATCATCACTTCGACTTCCCGGCCCGGACACAACTCGGGCTCAGTCACGCGAAGGACATTGGGACACCCGGTCGGCTCGACCGTCGCTCCCTGCTCCCACAGCGCTTCTTCGAGCTTCTCACCCGGACGAACGCCCGTGAACACGATGGGCATGTCCTCCGGCTTGAACCCGGACAGCGCGATCAGATCCTGAGCCAGGTCAACGATACGAATGGGGGCTCCCATGTCGAGCACGAACAGCTCCGCGCCCCGGCCGATCCCTCCGGCCTGGAGGACGAGATGGACCGCTTCGGGAATGGTCATGAAGAAGCGCCGCATCTCGGGATGGGTCACCGTAATGGGACCGCCCTGCTCGATCTGCCGTTTGAAGAACGGCACGACGCTCCCGCGGCTCCCGAGCACGTTGCCGAAGCGCACGACCATAAAGGCCGCGCCCTGTCGCATCGCTGCGGCTCGAACGATCGACTCGGCGACCCGCTTCGACGCGCCCATGAGGCTTGACGGCGAGACGGCCTTGTCGGTGGAGATCAGCACCAGCCGACCGACCCGAACCGCCAGCGACGCATCGACGATGTTCCGCGTGCCGAGGATGTTGTTCGAGATCGCTTCCTCTGGATTGTCCTCCATGAGCGGCACGTGCTTGTGAGCCGCGGCGTGGAACACCACCTGCGGCCGCAAGCGTTCGAACAACAACATGAGGCGCGATCGATCGCGGACGTCCGCAATGACGACGTCCAACGCGAGATCCGGAAAGGCCTCGCGAAGGAGGGTCTGCGCATCGAAGAGGCTGTTCTCCCCGTGGCCGAGCAGGATCAGGCGCGACGGACGCGAGGCCGCGACCTGGCGACAGAGCTCGAACCCGATGGAACCGCCTGCTCCCGTGACGAGCACCGGCTGGCCCGTGACGTAGGAGCTCGTATCGACCTCTCCGGCGATCGGCGCGCGGCGCAGGAGGTCCGAGATGTCGACCTGTCTCAGGCGGCTGATG
>CAYZBZ010000299.1:0-5010 GCA_964476725.1 uncultured Vicinamibacterales bacterium | reverse complement strand
TGCGTGCCCGCGCGCTGCCCGATGACGTCGTCGTTGTTGTTGCCGCCGTCGAGCATGTAGTTGTTGTTCCGGGGATCCTGCCCGTTGACCGAGATCGAGTCGCTGCCGAACGACTCCGTGCTGACGGAGGGGACGATCCCGGGCAGCAGGCCGACGAACCCGATGAAGTTGCCGTTGACGCTCGGCAGCTTCACCAGCGTCTCGCTCGTGATGTTCCCGCCGATCTCCTTGGATGTGACGTCCACGAGCGGCGAGGCGGTGGTCACGGTGAGCGTCTCCTCGAGCCCGCCCACTTCCATCGGCACGTCGATGCTCGAGGTCCTGCCGACCTCGAGCCGCAGCCCCTTGCGCTCGAATTTCTTGAAGCCTGCCAGCTCAGCGGACGCCTGGTAAGTGCCCGGCACGATACCGCTGGCGATGAACGTGCCGTCCGGCCCAGAGACCGTCTCCCGGAACATGCCCGTGTCCTGGTTCCTGACCGTCACCGTGACCCCGGGCAGCACGGCGCCCTGGGCGTCGATGACGCGGCCCCGCAATTCCGTGGTGCCCTGCTGGGCTGTGGCGCCCGTCGCCGCGAGCAGCGCGACCAGCACCAGGCCTATTAGACGTGCTTTCATAAGATTCCCTCCCGTACGGTTACGATCATCGAAACACTTTTCCGGCTAGGTAAGTGGGCCGGCGGCAGGCCCCATCACCCCGTCCATCCCTGAGAGGAACGCATATCCGGAAAATCGGATAAGCGCCCCCGGATCTTGGATTCCACGAGCGGGGGGCGCACCACGACCCACGTTTAACCCTTAAAAAACCGTCCGGACGGATTGTCCCGCGCCCCGCGGGAGCAAGCAGGATGCCGAGCGCCTGTGCTATCCTGTCTTTGCCTTTCCCAGCAGGCTCCAGAGGCTCTCCTCAGACCGAGGGCCCGTTCCCTTAAACATTCCGGGGCGAGAAAACTCATGCGCACACGTGTTGCGGCGATATCGGTATTGTGCCTGGTGTTCGGACTGGCGGCAGCGCCCGCGCGCGCCCAATACGGCGCCAAAGCATCGTCCAACCGCGCGACCGGGGAGACATACCACGTCGAGATCGGCGGCTACCTCTGGAATCCCAACCCGGAGATTGCGATCACGAGCGAATCGCTTCCAGGGGTCGTGGGCACGCGGATCGATTTCGTGACCGACCTGGGAATCGAGAAGACGCGGTTCAAGCAGCTCAAGGTCGTGCTGCGTCCCGCAAAGAAGCACAAGTTCCGGTTCGAATACACCCCGATCACCTACGACGCGCTTGGATCGATCAAGCGAGACCTCGTCTTCAACGGCATCGGGTTTTCCATCTCGCTGCCCGTTCAGACGAACCTCCAGTGGAATGCGTACCGGTTCGGGTACGAATGGGACATGGTGTACCGCGACCGCGGGTTCTTCGGGTTGATCCTCGAAGCCAAGTACACGGAGGTCGAGGCCACGATGCAGAACGTGCTCGACACCGAGTTCGTCCAGGCGCGGGCGCCCATTCCGGCGATCGGCGCCATCGGCCGCGTGTACGTCGCGCCCAACATCTCTTTCACCGCCGAGTTCAGCGGGATCAAGCTGCCGGAGAGCATCAACGAGGACTACCGCGCGAAGTACTTCGACTTCGACATGTACAGTACCGTGAACTTCACCGATCATGTCGGCGCCCAGGCGGGGTACCGCTCGTTCGACGTGCTCTACAAGGTCCAGGGAGACGAAGGGGAACTGAAGCTGAAGGGGCTGTATTTCGGCGGCGTCGTGCGTTTCTAGGCAACCTCACGTGCTAATCGAGAATCTTGATCCACGCGCCGAGGAACCGTCCGTCCCGGCTCCGCGCGTCGACCGCCGAGGGACGGAAGCCGGCCGATGTCGTGATCGTCAGCAGCGTCGCGCCGCGCCGGGTGTCGAGCGGCACCTGGACGCGGCGCTCTTCCCCAGGCCCGAACTGCATCTCCTCCCGCCACCCCCCCGCCTGGATCAGCACCAGGTTGTCCACGGGGGCATTGCGAACGAGCAGCGACGCGGACGGCCCCGACACGTCCGGCTGCACCACGACGGACGAGGTGCGCGCCCCTCCGATCCAGAAAGCTTCCGGTTCCGGAAAGCTGCGTTCATCCAGAAAGAAGGCCGTGACGCTGCCATATCGGACCGCGCGGCGTGCGTAGTCGCGCGTCAGGCGCGCGCCGGGGGGCACGATCGAGAGCGGCTCAATCGCGAGACCGCGCACGGACCGGCGCGCCTGCTCGTCGCCGCGAACGACGATGGCCCGAACAGCGACCGGGAAGTTGAGGACGATCGGCGCCGGCGGGGCCGAGAGCGGCCCACTGTGGATGGAGAACTGATCCGGCCCGATGCCGATCATCAGCCAGCCTGACGCTCCCGCCCCTCGCGGCTGCAGCCGGTACTGCCCGGCCGGCACGGAGGCAACCTGGTAGAGCGGGCGGTCGTTCGGCCCGGCCCCTCCCGGTGTCGTCAACGGCGGCGGCTCGATCCGCAGGATCGCGGGCACGTCCGAGGCCGTGATGCGATGGAGGGCGGGCAGCTCGAACGTCAGCACACGGCGCTCGGTGCTGATCCGTCGCAGCAGCCCGACCTGCGCCGGCGTGGGGTTTGTCCCGGGCACTCCCGCGAGCGTCCATACGATCGTGAGCGCGCACATGGCCGCAACCGCGTACGCAAACGCGGCCGCCGTCGAGAGCGCACCGCGGGTGCGGAGCCAGCGCGTGCCCTCGATGGCGCGTAACGCGGCCCACGCCGCACCCGTCGCGCACACCCAGATGGCGATGTCGCGGAACAGCGTGGCTTCGCTGCCGCGCCACCATGCCGGCATCCCGCGCGCGAGGCTCGCGGCGCCGTTCAGCCACTCCAACCAGAGCGCGTAGCTCTCGCGCACGTTGTACGCGAGCTGGCCATCGCCGACGAACACCAGCGCGCAGGACGCGAACGCCGTCAGCGCCAGCGCGCCGATCGCCGTGACGCGAGTCGCGCGGTGGCGGATTGACGTCCAGCCGACCGCGGCCGGGATCGTCATCGCGAGGAGCATCGGCACGAAGAACCGGGCCGGCGCGCTCGTGCCTCCCCACCACATGGCGAAGTGGGTGACGGCCAGCAGATAAGGGACCAGGACGAACAGCAGCTCGAGCCCCAGGCGCCGGCGCGCGCGATCGGCAAGCATCGCGCCGAGCCCGATGAAGCCAACGGCGAGCACTGGCGCGTAGGCGAGCAGCCCGAAACGTTGATCGAAGAACAGGCCCGCCATGCCCCCCGGAATGAACGCCGCCGAGCCCGCTTCATTCGCATACGGCATCGACGGATCCGGCCTCCCGTAGATGGCGATGAAGTATCCGATCCAGCCGAGCGCGCTGACCGCGGGGACGGCGAGGAACGCGACCGCTTTGCCGGCGGCGTTGCGCGTCGCCGACAGGCGCAGCAGCACCAGCGAGCCGAGACATCCGGCGATGAGCGCAAACCGGGTGTGCAGCCATGGGAGGAGGGCAAGCGCCGCGCCGTGGAGCCACCACGGGCCCATCCGCTCCGTGCCGGTTTCCGCTTCCCGCTCGGCGCGCAGGAGCGCCCAGATGCCCGTCAGCGCGATGACGCCGCCCGGTCCGTCGGGATAGACCGTGAAGCTGTGAAAAATCGCGCTCACCGAGAACGTCACCGCCGCCCATCCGAACCAGGCCGCGTCCGTGCGTCCGGTCACCACCCACGCGAGGTGCCAGGCCAGGGCGCTGCCGAGCGAGGCCAGGAGGACGAGAAACACAACGACGCCCAGATAACCCGCCATCGCAAACGCCGGCGCGACGAGCGCCGGCAGCCCCGGGGCGTGAATCGAATAAATCTCGCCGTTGCGCCCGCGTCGCCGATAATCAGGCCTCGGCAGCTCACCCGGGAAGTACGCGCGGTAGTCTCCGCGGACGTGGTTGTTCTCGATCTGCAGATCGCCATCTTCGAGGAGGCTCTGCGTGATGATGAGGTAGTGCGGCTCGTCTCCCCCCGGGATCGACGGCGAGACCTGCCAGGCGGCCACGGCGTAGATCGCGCACGCCAGAACGCCGGCGGCAAGCCGGGGTCTGGACACCGCCGGAATCCGGAGGCGCGCCGACGCGGCAAGCGACAGCGCGACGGCCAGCCACACGACGAGCGACAGCGGCCCGGACCACACGAGCAATGCGGAAGGAAGCGGACGCGAAAACCACGGCAGCACGAGCAGGCCGAGCAGCCAGAGCGGCGCCAGCGAAGCCCCGGCGCGCCAGGCCGCAAAGACAGCCGCCACGGCGAGCGCGCACGTGAGCGCGGAGGTGAGCGACAGGGGCAGCAGCGCCACCCGCGCGTCCTCCGAGCCCGTGAACGCGATCGTGCCTTGCGACAACCACGCGGCGGCGGCCGTACACGCGAGCGCGCAGACCAGAGTCAAGCGAGACGCGGAAGATTCGCGCGGTGTGATTGGCGTTAGGATGTCGGGCATTCTACATGGAGCGACATCTGGATACTATCGCGGCGCGGGTGCTGCGCGCCGCGGTGGCGTGCACGGCGGCGCTGGCGATCGTCATGACGTGGCCCCTCGCGACGAGCCTCGAACGGCTCGGCCGGACGACCACCATGGACGGCCTCTACTGTATCTGGAACGTCGCATGGGTGGCGCGCACGATCGTCGTCAGCCCCACGCGGCGCCAGCGGCGGACGATCGCGAGCGTGAAACGGCCCTACATGTATGTGGGGCGCGCGGATGAAATCCGTGCGCGGCCGAACCGTATTCGCGCTACCTACTGCGCCTTCTTCTTCCTTGCGGGGGCCTTCTCGACAGATTTCTTCGCGGGCGCCTTGACCGTCGTGGACGACGCGGGGGCCGGCGCGACGGACGCGGGGCGGGGCCTGCCGCCGCGCTCGGCATACAGCATCCGGTAGTCCTCGGCCGTGCCGAGAATCCGCTTCACGTAGTTCTGGGTTTCGGGGAACGGGATGTCGTCGATGAACTCGTCCTCGTCGAGACCGGGGCGTTCGG
>CAYZBZ010000298.1:0-5057 GCA_964476725.1 uncultured Vicinamibacterales bacterium | reverse complement strand
GACGATTGGACCCGACGGGAAAGTCATAGACGCGAAGGTCGTGCGCTCGATCCCGCTGCTCGATCAGGCCGCGCTTGACGCCGTGCGGCAGTGGGAGTACACGCCGACTCTCCTGAACGGCGTGCCCGTGCCGGTTCTCGTGACCGTCACGATCAACTTCACGCGGTAGTAGGCATCTGCGCAGTGCACCACCGACATAAATCGAGGCGCCAAACCGTGGCGCCTCGTCTCGTCCAACTGCTTTGTTTCTTCGCTTTAGTTGGTGGGCGCTACTGGATTTGAACCAGTGACCCCCGCCGTGTGAAGGCGATGCTCTACCACTGAGCCAAGCGCCCAACTGAGGAAGGATGCATTTTACTACATCGACCCGGCTTTCCCCTTGAGCTCCTTCGTCTTGGCGAGCAGCGCCGCAAGCATCTTGGCGTAGCGATCGTCGGCGTCGGTGTAGGCCTTCATGTAGTCGGCCTCGGTCATCTTCGCCTTCTTCCACTCGCCGTCGAACGAGATCGACTTGTTGTTCTCGTCAAGAGCATCCGCTCCCAGGTCTCCCGCAGGGCGCCAGATGAGGCCGTCCGCTCCCAGGTCCTGCACGAAGATCTTGGTCCCGGGCACCCCTGCCGAATGCAGATCCATATAGAGGCCGCGGAAGTCGCCTGCCTTGAGCTTGTCGATGAGCAGGGGAGGCACCGCGTACTTCGCGGACACGACAAGGAGCTGTGTACCAGGAATGTAGAACGCCGCGATGAACCCGCCTGGCGTGGACGAGTCGACGGCGGCAATGCTATCCAGCTTCGCGGCGTCCATCGCCTGCGACAGCTCCTTGGCGAGTGCGGCCGACTTCGACTCCTGCGGCGCGGCTGAGCTCCCGGCTAGTGCCGAGGCGCAGACGAACGCCGCCACAGCATTGGCGAACGGCCGACGGAAGACCGGGCGCAAGGCGAATGGCATGGGATGAACCTCAACCTTGAATGTGAGCCCCGTTGTAGCATGCGGCCCGGGGCTTCGTAAAGGACCGCGGCAGGGTCTTCAGCCGATGAACAGCGGATCTTCCTCGTCGGCCTGCCGGCCGTCCCGGGGGCCCAGATTCCGCAGGCCGCGGAGGGCGCCCAGCCCAGCCTTGATGGCGGCGAAGACGGCCAGCCCCTCGCGGGCGGGGGTAATGATCGCTTCCTGAAGGACGGCGGCGGTCTCCTCGACCCGACGTGACAGATCCGTCACGAGCCGGTCCACCTTCTGGGCCTGCGTCGTGGCAAGCGCCACCGTGCGGGAGGCCTCCTCGGCGATGGCGTTCGCCCGGGCGATGAGCGGCCGGACCTCCTGCCGGACGGACGTCATCATCTGCTGCGCCTGGCGCGCCAGGCGCAGCGCGGCAATGATGGCGCCAACCTGGATGAGCGCCATGAGGAGCGTTGCGCCGGCGATGACGCCGAGGAAGACGTCGGACCAGCCGCTCGTCACAGACTCTCCCCGCCGCCCACGGCAGGGCCGGTCGATCCGCCGCTCCTCGCCTGCTCGTACGCCTCGCGGCCCCGCTCGATCGCCGAGGCGACGGTGTCCTTCTGCCGGTTCACGAACTCGCGCCCCTGCCGCGCGGCCTGGTTCGCGCGCTCGCGTCCCTCACGCGCCCTCTCCGCCAGCATCCGGCGGGTTTCCTCGCCCGAAGCGGGGGCCACGAGCAGCGCCGCGGCTGCGCCGGCGATCGCTCCGAGCACGAACGCCATCAGGACCGTTCCCGCCGCGCCGCCATCATTTCTCGTCATGTTGTGATCTCCCACCCGTCAGAAAATACTCACGCGGACGTTCAGGTATTTCTTCGGATCCTTGCGGATGTCGCCGATGAGCGCCCGCAGCTCGCCGGCCGCTGCATTCATGTTCTCATATAACTGCTTGTCGTGGAGCAACTGCCCGGCGCTCCCCTCGCCCTGCGCCAAATCCGTTGTCAGTTTCTCGATGCGCGCGGCAATACCGTTGAACCGGTCGTACAGCTGCTGATCGGTCAGGAGCTTGCCGGCCGTCCCTTCGCCGCGGGACAGGCGGCCGGTGACCTGCTCGATATTCCCACTCGCCGAACTGAGCGATTTGGCGAGCTGCTCGTCCTTCAACAGCTTACCGAGGCTCCCCTCGCCGGCGTTGATGCGCCGCGTGAGCTCCTGCAGGTTGGCGAGCGCGGCATTCGCCTGACGGTAGGCGGCGGGATCCTTGATGAGCATGCCGAGGCTGCCCTTCCCGCTGTTGATGGCTGCCGCGACCGCCTCGGCCGAAGCCACGAGCGCGTTCATTTCCCGATACATCTGGTCGTCGGTGAACAGCTTGCCCACCGTGCCCTTGCCATCCCGAATCTCCTTGATGAGCGCCGTGACCTGCTCGAGCCCTTCCGATGCGCTCGCGGCAACATCACCGATCTGCCCCTTCGTCCGGCCACTCTGGATGAAGTCGCCGTCTTTGAGCGGAGTGCCCTGCAAAGCCGGGCTGATTTCGATGATCGGCTCGCCGAGCAGGCTCAACGACCCAATCGACGCGCGCGACTGGTCCGTGATGCGCGACTGGTTCTCCTCGTTGACCTCGATCGTCAGCTGCACCTCGGCGCCGACGAACTCGACCTCCGTGACCTTGCCCACGTCGACCCCTGCGACGCGGACGACGGCGCCGGACTTGATCCCCTGGACGTTGGAGAACTTCGTCTTGAGCGCGTAGCGGTCCCAGAAAAACCCTCCCTGGCCTCCAACGGCCAGAATGATCATGGCGGCAAGGACCAGCGCGGCCACCGCGAGGACGCCGATTTTCAGTTCCGACCAGGCGAGCGATCGCGTACGTGGCATGTGTTGAACCTTGTCAGTCGTTCAGTCGTTGGTCGATATCACCGTCGTGACTGTGAACCCCGGGTTACGAGTCGCGTGTCGCGAGTTACGACAGGAACGCATCAATGTAGGGATCCTTCTTCGCGGCTCCTCGCAGCTCCGACGCGTTCCCCTCGAACGCGATCGCACCCTCCTTGAGCATGATGAACTCCGCCTCGTCCGCCTTCTTCGGCGGTGCCTTCTCGACGTGGAGCTTCCCGTTGTCGCGGATGGCCATGTGCTCGGCGATGAAGAACGCGTCGCGCAGCTGGTGCGTGACGACGATGGAGCTGACCCCTTCGAGGTCGCGGAGCTTGATGATCTCCTCGTCGATGGTGAGCCCGGTGATCGGATCCAGACCGGTTGTCGGCTCGTCGTAGAGCAGGATGCGCGGCTTCGCGGTCATCGCGCGCGCGATTGCGACGCGCCGGCGCTGGCCGCCGGAGAGCTCCGAAGGCATCCGATCGATGAACTCCGTCAGCCCCACGAACCCGAGGACTTCCTTGACCCGCGTATGGACGTCATCGAGCGGCATGTCGGACTCCTCGAAGAGCTTGTAGCCGACGTTTTCGCGCACGGTGAGGGAGTCGAACAGCGCCCCTTCCTGGAAGACCATGCCCAGGTCGGCGCGCACCTTCAT
The DNA here is from genome assembly GCA_964476725.1 of uncultured Vicinamibacterales bacterium. Taxonomy (GTDB): domain Bacteria; phylum Acidobacteriota; class Vicinamibacteria; order Vicinamibacterales; family 2-12-FULL-66-21; genus JALZOC01. The sequence goes on along the minus strand of CAYZBZ010000298.1, from coordinate 1,580 downwards.
GAGGTCGTCTTCCTTCATGTTGTCCACGCGCTCGCCGTTCACGAAGATGAGTCCCGAATCCGGCTTGAGCAGCCCCAGGATCAGGCGCAGGATCGTGGACTTCCCCGCGCCGCTGGCGCCGAGAAACACCTTCGTATGTCCGGTCTGCAGTGTGAACGAGATGTTTCGGAGGATCTCCTTGTCGTCGAACGCCAGGCAGACGTCGTCGAACACGATGATCGGGCCGCCGTGGGCCATCGCTTCTTCGAGCAGCGGCGAGCGCGGTACGGGTTGAATCGCCATCAGTACATCAGCGCAATCAGGAGCTTCGTCACGAGGAAATCCACGGCAATGACCGCCACCGAGCTCGCGACGACGGCGTTCGTGGTGGCCCGTCCGACCCCCTGCGTGCCGCCGCTCGTGCGCAGCCCGACATGGCAGCCGATGCTCGCGATGGTGAAACCGATGAAGAACGGCTTGATGAGTCCCATCCACACGTCCTGGATGTACAGCCCCGTCACGACGCTGTTCCAGTAGACGCTCGAGGCCACCTGGAGCTGCGTCACGGTGACGATCCATGCGCCCACCATGCCGACGCCGCTGGAGACGACGGTGAGCAGCGGGACCATGAGCAGGCCGGCCAGTATCCGCGGGAGCGCGAGCTTGCGGATGGGATCGGTGCCGAGCGCGCGCAGCGCGGCAATCTGCTCGGTGACCATCATCGACCCCAGCTCGGCCGCGATGCCGGAGCCGACGCGACCAGCCACCATCAGGCCGGTGAGCACCGGCCCGAGCTCCTTGACCATCGAGGCGCTGACGAGCTGGCCGACCATCGAGCGCGCGCCGAACTTATCGAGCGTGATGCCCGACTGCAGCGCGAGCACCATGCCGGTGAACATCCCCGTCAGCAGCACGACGGTCACCGAACCCCACCCGATCGCCTCGAACTGCTCGACGACGTCGCGCAGATAGAACGGGCGCGTCACCATCGCCCGTCCCACTTTGCCGAGCATGAGGGCGTACTCCTGGACTTCGAGGAGCGCCGCCTTTATCCAGCTCTCGACCAACGGCAGCATCAGCGGCGGCTCCCGGCCAGGCCGAGCTCGCGCGTCCGCAGTTGCTTGATGCGGTCGCGCAGGGCGGCCGCCTTTTCGAATTCCAGGTTCGCGGCCGCCGCCTTCATCTGCACCTGCAGCGCCGCCACGTGCGCTTCGAGCTCGGCGCTCGTCCGGAAGATCTCCGCATCGTCTCCCGACGGGACGGTCACGTAGTCGCGCTCGTAGATGCTGCCCAGGACGTCGTCGATGCTCTTCACGATCGAAGCCGGGGTAATGCCATGCTCGCGGTTGTACGCTTCCTGCATGTGCCGGCGGCGATCGGTCTCGCTGATGGCCGCCTGCATCGAGTCGGTCAACCGGTCGGCATACATGATCGCGCGCCCGTTCACGTTGCGGGCGGCGCGGCCGACGGTCTGAATCAACGAGCCGGTCGAACGCAGGAACCCTTCCTTGTCCGCGTCGAGGATGGCGACGAGCGACACCTCCGGGAGGTCGAGCCCTTCGCGGAGCAGGTTGATGCCGATCAGCACGTCGAACTCCCCG
>CAYZBZ010000297.1:0-5059 GCA_964476725.1 uncultured Vicinamibacterales bacterium | reverse complement strand
GGTCGTCGCACGCTGACCCGGGCGGCGCGCGAGCGCGTGCAGATCGCGAGTCCGCGCGCGGCGGCCGAGCTCCTGCTGCCCCAGTATGGGAATCGTCCGGTCGAGCAGTTCGGCGTCGTGCTGCTCGACACGAAGCACCGCGTGCTCCGGACGGTCGTGCTGTCGGTCGGCACGCTCGACTCGAGCATCGTCCATCCGCGCGAAGTGTTCGGCGCGGCGGCAGCGGCGGGTGCCGCCGCGCTCGTGCTGTTTCACAATCACCCCTCGGGCGACCCGCAGCCGAGCGACGACGACGTGGCGCTGACGCGCCGTCTGGCGGCGGCGGGGGTGCTGATGGGGATCGATGTGATCGACCACATCATCCTGGCGGATGTGCGCTACTACAGTTTCAGGGAAGAGGGAACGTTCTAGCTTGGCGAAGACGCTGTATTTCGACTGCTTCTCGGGTGCGTCCGGGGACATGATCCTCGGCGCCCTGCTCGATCTCGGGCTCCCGATGGACGCGCTTCGTCGCGCGCTGGGCAGCCTCGCGATGGACTATGGGGGCGTTTCCTCCGAGCGCGTGCTGCGGGCGGGGGTGTCCGCCACGAAGTTCCGTGTGCACGCTGACGAGGAAGGGGATGCTGAGCAAGCCCGAGGCGCGAGTCGCGACAAGCACCACCATCACGATCATCACAGCCTGAAGGAGATTGCCGGCTGCATCGGCCGGTCGGCGCTGTCGGTGGAAGGGAAGGATCGGGCGCTGCATCTCTTCGAGCGCCTTGCCGAGGCGGAAGCGGCGATTCACGACATGCCACTCGAGCGAGTGCACCTGCACGAGGTCGGCGCGATCGACTCCATCATCGACATCGTCGGCGCGGTGTATGGACTGGAGTGGGTGGGCGCCGAGGCGGTCATGTCGTCCCCGCTGAACGTGGGAAGCGGCACCGTGCAGTGCGCGCACGGCACGTTTCCCGTGCCGGCGCCCGCGACCGCGCGCCTGCTGCAGGGGGTGCCGATTTACTCCGGGCCGATCGCCGCCGAGATGGTGACGCCGACCGGCGCCCTGCTGGTCACGGCGTATGCGACGCGCTTCGGCCCGCTGCCCGAGATGCGTGTCGCCGGCATCGGGTACGGAGCGGGCAGCCGCGACTTCAAGGGGAACCCCAACGTGCTGCGTCTGTTCATCGGCGACGCGGCGTCGGACGCGGCAGCCGAGCGAATCGTGACGATCGAGTGCGAGATCGACGACATGAACCCGCAGCTGTTCGGGCCGTTGATGGACCGGCTGTCGGAAGCGGGCGCGCTCGACGTCTTCTACGCCGCCGTGCAGATGAAGAAGAACAGGCCCGGGACGCTCGTGACGATCATCGCCCACCCCGCCCGTCGCGAGGCGATCGCCGCCGCGCTGTTCGCGCACACCACCACGATCGGCGTGCGCTATCACGAGATGCTGCGCGACCGGCTCGACCGGGAGATCCGGCCGATCCAGACGCCGCTCGGGCTCATACGGTTCAAAGTGGCGACCCGCGACGGCCGCGTGCTGAACGCCGCGCCGGAGTTCGACGACTGCGCGCGCATCGCATCGGAGCGCGGAATGCCGATTAAGGACGTCCAGGCCATCGCGACGCGCGCCTGGCTCAATTCGTACGACTCGCCACTGTGACCCCCGACTGTGACCAATGCCCAGCGGCCAACGACTGACATGCCCCGCTTCTACATGACGACGGCGATTGACTACGTCAACAGCCGGCCGCATCTCGGCACCGCGTACGAGAAGATCGCCGCGGACGTGATCGCGCGCTACAAGCGGCTGTGCGGCGTCGAGACGCATTTCGTCATGGGGAACGACGAGCACTCGCAGAACGTGTTTCGCAAGGCGACGGAGCTCGGCGAGGATCCGCTCGCGTACTGCGACCGGATGGCCAGGGAGTTCCTCGACGTCTGGAAGCGGCTGGATATTTCGTTCGACGATTTCATCCGGACGACCGAGCCGCGGCACAAGGCGGGCGTGCAGGAGCTCGTCCGGCGGATGACGGCCGCCGGGGACATCTTCGAGGGGCATTACGAGGGCTGGTACTGCGTCTCCTGCGAAGCGTTCAAGCAGGAAAAGGACCTCGTCGACGGCGCGTGTCCGATTCACCGGACGAAGCCGGACTGGATTCGGGAGAAGAACTACTTCTTCCGGCTCTCGAAGTACGGCGACCGTCTGCTCCAGCACTTCGGGAGCCACCCGGATTTCCTGGTCCCCGACGTGCGCCGGAACGAGATCCTCCGGCTGATCGAGGGAGGGCTCGAGGATATCTCCGTCAGCCGCGCGGGACAGGCGTGGGGCATTCCCATGCCCGACGATCCGTCCAGCGTCATCTACGTCTGGGTCGACGCGCTCATCAACTACCTCAGCGCCGTCGGATTCGGGACGGGCGCCGCACTCGTCGAGAAGTGGTGGCCGGCCGACCTGCACGTGATCGGCAAGGACATCACGCGGTTTCACGCCGTGATCTGGCCGGCGATGCTCATGAGCGCGGGACTGCCGGTGCCGCGGCAGGTGTTCGGTCACGGGTTCGTGAATTTCCGCGGCGAGAAGATGAGCAAGTCGCTCGGGACGGCCGTGGAGCCGCTCGAGGCCGCGCAGCGATTCGGCCCGGACCCGCTGCGTCTGTATCTCGTCAAGGAGATCGCCTTCGGCGGTGACGGCGACTTCACGTGGGAGCGCTTCGAGGACCGGTACAACGTCGACCTCGCGAACAATCTCGGGAACCTGGTGAGCCGCATCGCCGCGATGGCCGAGAAGTATCGCGGCGGACGGCTGCGGTCCGCGGGAAGCCCGGGGCGGCTCGCGGAGGTGGGGCGCCTGGCAGTCGCCGAGTACCGGCGCGCGATGGATCTGTTCGCGCTCGAAGGGGGCGCGGCGTCGGCGTTCAGAATCGTGGACGCGGCGAACGAGTACATCGCGAGCACCGAGCCGTGGGTCATCGCGCGCGATCCGGCCCGCGCGGGCGAACTGAGTCAGGCGCTGTTCGACGTCGCCGAGGCGGTACGGGTCGCGGCGGTGCTGCTGTTGCCGATCATGCCTGGCTCATCGGCGGAGATCCTGCGACGGGTCGGAGAGACTCGCTCCGCGGCGGAGTTCCGGCTGACGGATGCCGCCTGGCGGAACGAAGGGGAGCGCGTCATTCTGAAGGGGGACCCGCTCTGGCCGCGGACCCACTGAGCGTGCCAGCTGGTTCGGTGGCATTCACGGGTCAGGCGCCAAAGGTAGTGATTACAGAGAGGAGTGGGAAAGTGGAAGAGTCCCGAAATCCGGCCCCCCCAGCGGCAGCACCACTGCCAGCTTCCGCGCCGGCGGCGCCGGCGAGCGACAAGCTCAGCATCGACGATTTCATGAAGGTGGAGCTGCGCACCGCCAAGGTGCTGACCGCTGAGAAGGTGCCGAACTCGCGGAAGCTCGTTAAGCTGACCGTCGACGTCGGCGCAGAGCAGCGCACGCTCGTCGCCGGCATCGCCGAGGCCTACGAACCGGAAGCGCTCGTCGGCCGGACCGTCGTCATCGTGTTCAACCTGAAGCCGGCCAAGCTGATGGGGATCGAATCGAACGGCATGGTCCTCGCCGCGAGCCCCGACGGCGGCAAGCCCACGCTCGTCGGGTTCGACCAGGAGATACCGCCTGGGACACGGGTGAGATAGAGAACGTGATCGACTCCCACTGTCACCTCGCCGGTGAAGAGTTCGCCGCCGACCTTCCGGAGGTCGTGTCGCGGGCCCGGGGGGCTGGTCTGACGACGGCGGTGTGCATTCTCGCGGCCGGGAATGACAAGGAGTCGGCGCGCGCGGCGGTGGTCCGGCACGAGTGGCCGGGGATACGGTTTGCCGCCGGCATCCACCCGCATCAGGCGGGTCATTTTGGCGGCGCGATTGACGGGGCGGCGGAGACCGTGCGGCGCAGCGTCGCGTACGAGGACCCGTGCGCGATCGGTGAGATCGGGCTCGATTATCACTACGACTTCTCGCCACGCGACGTCCAGCAGGAGATCTTTCGCGCGCAGGTGCGGCTCGCGCGCGAGCTGGCGCTGCCGATCGTGATCCACACGCGCGAGGCGACGGAGGACACCTTCCGGATTCTGCGTGAAGCGGGGGAGGGGCACGTGCGAGGCGTCTTCCACTGTTTCACCGGCGACGAGATCATGGCGCGCGCGGCGCTGGATATCGGGTTCTATCTGTCGTTTGCCGGCATCGTCACGTTCCCGGGGGCCGGGTCGATTCGCGACTCGGCGAAAATCGTCCCGGAGGATCGCCTTCTCGCGGAGACCGACTCTCCGTACCTGGCGCCGGTGCCCTATCGCGGCAAGCGCAACGAGCCGGCGCACGTCGTCCAGGTCGTCCAGACGCTGGCCGAGGTCCGCGGCGTACGACCCGAGGAGGTCGCTGCCCGCGTGACCAGGAACTTCGAGGCGCTCTTCGGCGCCCCCCCGGCTCGCGGCGCCCGCCTCCAGGGGGATTGACTGAAGCACAAATATCGTTGTTGGAGTGGCTTAGCGCGTTGACACCCCGCGCGGAAGTTCAGTATTGTGGGGCGGTCTTAACGGACGACAATCCCCTTGAGCGACACAGCGCACAACCCGTCCGCCTTCGCCGATCTGGCGCAGATATTCGAACCAATCCGGGACGATCTGGAGGCCGTCGAACAGGAGTTCGTCCGCCACATCCAGTCGCGCGTGGCGCTCATTCCGGAAATGGGCCGCTACATCCAGAAGAGCGGCGGGAAACGTGTGCGTCCCGCGGTGCTGCTGATGGCGTCGCGCCTGAGCGGGTATCAGGGCGACCGCGCCGTCCTCTATGCATCGGTCGTGGAGTTCATCCACACGGCGACGCTCGTCCACGACGACATCATCGACGGCGCCGACCTGCGGCGGGGCCGGCTCGCGGTGCACTCGCGCTGGGGCAACGACATCACGGTGCTGCTCGGCGACTATCTGTATATCAAGTCGATGGCGATGGCGCTCACGCAGGACTCGCTGGAGATCATCCGGCTCCTCTGCGACGTGACGCTGCGCATGATCGAGGGGGAGCTGTACCAGCT
>CAYZBZ010000296.1:0-5065 GCA_964476725.1 uncultured Vicinamibacterales bacterium | reverse complement strand
CTCTCGATCGACGCGGAGCGGACGCTGGTGCTCGACGGCGAGCGCGTGATCCAGTCGGCGAACGAAGCAGGGATCGCCATCATCGGGCGGCCCCGGAGCGACCAGCGTGGGGTCTGATCGGCTTCGTGTCGGCGTCATCGGCGTCGGACACCTCGGCCGGCATCACGCGCGGATCCTGTCGAGCCTGGACGGCGCGCACCTGGTGGCGGTCGTGGACACCGCGGCCGACCGGGCGGCGGAAGCCGCGTCGGCGACCGGCGCGCGCGCCCTCTCGGATTTCCGGGAGCTGCTCGGGGAGGTCGACGCGGTGACCGTGGCGGTGCCGACCGAGCTGCATCGTGACGTCGCGCTCCCGTTTCTCCAGCAGGGCATTGCCGTGCTGGTCGAGAAACCGATGGCGCGGTCGCTGGCGGAAGCCGACGAGCTCGTGGCGGCCGCCCGCGCCTCCGGCGCCACGCTGGGCGTCGGCCACACCGAGCGGTACAACCCGGCGGTGGCGGCGGTCATGCCGCTCGTAACGTCGCCTCGCTTCATCGAGGTCCACCGGCTGGGAGTGTTTCCGGATCGGAGCCTGGACATCGACGTGGTCTTCGACCTGATGATTCACGATCTGGACATCATCCTCGCGCTCGTCCGTTCAGACGTCGAATCGATCGAAGCGGTCGGAGTCCCTGTGCTGACGCCCCGGTACGACATCGCAAATGCCCGGCTGCGGTTCGCATCGGGCTGCATCGCCAACGTGACCGCGAGCCGGATCAGCAAGGAGCGCGTGAGGAAAATCCGCTTCTTTCAGCCGGATGCCTACCTCTCGATCGACTACGCCGCCCAGGAAGTGGAGGGCTGGCGGCTGGTACGCCGCCCCGGGAGCAAGCCCGGCATCGAGGGAGGGCCGCTGCCGGTCCAGCGCGACGAGCCGCTGCGGCTCGAGCTCGCGGATTTCGTCAGGGCGGCCCGCGCGAAGTCGGCGCCGCTCGTCGACGGGGAGGCAGGACGCCGCGCGCTGGCGCTGGCGACCCGGATCGCGGAGAAAATGGAGAGCGCCGTATGACGGGACGTTATGTATAACGACCTCAACGAATTCATCGCGGCGCTCGACAAGGAGCGGGAGCTCGCGCGGGTGACGGACCCGGTCAGCCCGGACCTCGAGATGTGCGCCGTCACCGACCGCGTTTCGAAGTCGCCGGGCGGCGGCCCGGGGCTGCTCTTCGAGCGGCCGACCGGCTTCGACATGCCGGTCGCCTTGAACCTGTTCGGGTCCATGAAGCGGATCTGCATGGCGCTCGGCGTGCGCACGCTGGACGACCTCGCCCGGGAGATCGAAGATCTCACCACTCCGAAGATCCCGTCCGGCATGCTCGATGCGCTCAAGATGCTGCCGACCGTGAACCGCCTTCGCGACCTGATGCCGAAGACGGTCAGCGACGCGCCGTGCCAGGAGGTGGTGAAGCGCGACGGCTCGCTCGACGAGCTGCCCATCCTGAAATGCTGGCCGGAAGACGGCGGCCGCTACATCACGCTGCCGCTGGTGTTCACGAAGGATCCCGAAACCGGAACGCGCAACATCGGCACGTATCGCATGCAGGTGTTCGACGGCCGGTCCACCGGCATGCACTGGCAGCGGCACAAGGGGGGCGCGCAGCATCATCGCGTCGCGGAGCGCCTGAAGAAGCGGATGCCCGTCGCGGTTGCGCTGGGTCCGGATCCCGCGCTCGCGTACTCCGCCACGGCGCCCATGCCCGAAGGGCTGGACGAGCTGATGCTCGCCGGCTTCCTGCGCCGCGAGCGCGTCGAGCTGGTGAAGTGCGTCACGATCGATCTCGAAGTGCCTGCGAACGCGCAGATTATTCTCGAAGGCTACGTGGAGCCGGGAGAGCGCCGGCGTGAAGGGCCCTTCGGCGACCACACGGGCTTCTACTCGCACCCGGACGACTACCCGGTCTTCCACGTCACCTGCATCACGCACCGGAAACACCCCGTCTATCTGACGACGGTCGTCGGAGTGCCGCCGATGGAGGACTACTATCTCGGCATGGCGAGCGAGCGGATTTTCCTGCCGCTCATCCGGAAGACGCTCCCCGAGATCGTCGACATGCACTTCCCGGCGGCCGGCATCTTTCACAACATCGTCCTGGTCTCGATCGACAAGCGGTATCCCGGCCACGCGCGCAAGATCATGAACGCGTTCTGGGGGCTCGGCCAGCTGATGTTCTCGAAGACGATCATCGTCGTGGACAGGGACATCGACGTGCAGAATGAGGCCGAGGTCGCCTGGATCGTCGGAACGCACTACGATCCGGAAAGGGACATCCAGTTCACGCGCGGGCCGGTCGACGACCTGGACGATGCCAGCGATCTGCCGGCGTATGGCAGCAAGATGGGCATCGACGCCACGCGCAAATGGCCCTCGGAGGGGTTCACGCGCCCCTGGCCGAAGCGCATAGTCACCCCGGCCCCGATCGCGCAGAAGGCCGAAGCGGTGTGGGAGAAGATTCGACGAGGATGGAAACCCTAGCTGAGATCGAAGCGCGCGTCTCGCGCGGCGATGCCATCGACGATCGCGGCGCGCGCCTGATCGTGGAGACGCCGGATCTGATTGCCGTCGGCGTGATGGCCGACGCGGTGAGGCAGCGGCTGCACGGCACGCGCACCACGTTCGTCCGGGTGTTCGAGATCCACGTCGATGCACCGCGTCTGGCGCTGCCGGCGCGCGTGTCGGCGGGGGAGTTTCGGATCGTGGGACGCCCGTCTTCCGTGGATGCCGCGGTCGGCGCGGTGCGAGCCGCGGCCGCGATCGCCGGCGGGGTTCCCCTCACCGGCTTCTCGCTCGCCGATCTTCGAGGCCTCACCGGCGCCTCGCTCGCGACGACGTGCACAACGCTCCGCGATGCGGGGCTCTGGGGGATCGCGGAGGTGCCGGTGGACCTGCTCGACGATCGGGCCGAGGCGGTTGCCGTGGCGCGTGGGGCCGGTCTCGCGGTCACCCGGCTCACGGTCCACGCGCTCTCAGCCGCGGACCGCATCCCGGTCGTCGCACGCGCGCGCGATCTGCAGCAATCGGCGGGAGGGTTCCGCGTCTTCGCGCCTCTGCCGCGCACGATGTCGATCGCCACGCCGTCGACCGGGTACGACGACGTCAAGCAGATCGCGCTTGCGAGGCTGCTTGCCGCCAACATCGAGTCCATCCAGGTCGATTGGGCGCTGTACGGTCCGAAGCTCGCGCAGTTCGCGCTGACGATTGGGGCGGACGACGTCGACGGCGTCGCGGCGATCGATCCCGGGACGCTCGGGACGCGGCGCAGCCCCATCGAAGAGATTCGCGGCAATATTCGCTCGGCGGCGCTCGAGCCCGTCGAACGAAATGCCCGCTATGAGGCGATTGGCTGATGAAGGCCGTGCGTCTGGGGGCCGTCGACTACCTCAACGCCAGGCCGCTCGTGTACGGCATCGAGGTGCGCAGCCACCTGTTCTCGCTGCGCTTCGACGTCCCGTCGAAGTGCGCGGCGCTGCTGCACGAAGGATCGATCGACGTCGGCATGATCCCGTCGATCGAGTACCTGCGCAGGGCCGGGTACCGGATCGTGCCGGGGATAGGCATCGTGTCGGATGGGCCCGTTGCCTCGGTGGCGCTCTTCACCACGACCCCGGTGGACAGAATCCGATCGATCGCGGCGGACACCAGCTCGCGGACCTCGACCGCGCTGCTGCGCGTCCTGTGCGTGGAGCGGTTCGGCATCGACCCGAGCTTCGTGCCGATGGCGCCGGATCCGGCGGTCATGCTGCGGCGGTGCGATGCGGCGCTCCTCATCGGCGATCCGGCGCTCTTTCTCGATCACGACGCGCTGGGCGCCACGAAGGTCGATCTCGGCGAGCAGTGGAGGTCGATGACCGGGCTGCCGTTCGTGTGGGCGTTCTGGGCCGGGCGGCCGGGTATCCTCTCTGCGGAGGCCATCGACGCCCTCGCGGCCTGCCGGGACGCGGGGGTGGCGGCGTCCGACGAGATCGCCATGGTGTATTGCGGGCCGGAGCGGGCCGCCCGCTGCCAGGCCTACCTGAGGGAGAATATCCAGTACAGCCTCGGAGAGCGCGAGGAAGCCGGGCTGCGCAAGTTCTATGAACTGGCGGGCAGGCACGGGATCGTCGACTTCGTCTCGCCGCCGGCGTTTTACCGATGACCATCGACAACCTGGCTGACAAGGTGCGTGGCGGAGGGCGGCTGGATCGAGCCGAGGCGCTGGAGCTGTATCTTCACGCGCCGACGCCGCTGCTCGGCCGGCTTGCCGACCAGGTCCGGCGCCGCAAGCATCCTGAGGGTGTCGTCACCTACATCATCGACCGCAACGTCAATTACACCAACGTCTGCATCGCGCGGTGCAACTTCTGCGCGTTCTACCGCCCGGTGGGATCCTCCGAAGGATACGTGCTCGGATTCGAGGAGATCTTCGGGAAGATCGACGAGACGATCGCGCTCGGGGGCGGGCAGCTGCTGCTGCAGGGGGGCCACAACCCCGATCTGCCGCTGGAGTGGTACGAGGATCTCTTCCGCGCGGTGAAGCTGCGGTATCCCGGCTTCCGGCTGCACGCGCTGTCGCCTCCGGAAGTGATCCATCTGTCGCGCCTCTCGCGGCAGCCCGTGGCGAAGGTCATCGAGCGGCTGATCGCCGCCGGCCTCGACAGCATTCCGGGCGGCGGCGCGGAGATTCTGGTGGACCGCGTGCGCAAGCTGCTCAACTGCTACAGCAAAGCCAGCGCGGACGAGTGGCTGGATGTGATGCGCCATGCGCATCACGCGGGGCTCCGGACCACCGCGACGATGATGTACGGCACAGTCGAGACGGAGGAGGAGCGGCTGGAGCACCTGTTCCGGCTGAGGGGCCTCCAGGACGAGAGCCTCGGGCTGACCCGGGCTGACGCGAAAGCAGGCCCGAGCGGCTTCACGGCGTTCATCGCGTGGAGCTACCAGCCGGACCACACCGAGCTCGGCGGCGCGGAGGCGACCGGCGTCGAGTATCTGCGCACGCTGGCGATTGCGCGGCTGGTTCTCGACAACTTCGAGAACCTGCAGGCC
>CAYZBZ010000295.1:0-5106 GCA_964476725.1 uncultured Vicinamibacterales bacterium | reverse complement strand
ATTTGTTGAAGCGGTGGATCTCGTCGATGAAGAGAATCGTCCGTCGCCCGAGCCGGCGGCGCGCTTCCTCCGCCTCCGCCATGACGGTTCGGATTTCCTTGATACCGGAGAGCACGGCGCTGAACGAGATAAAGTGGGCCCGCGTGACGTTGGCGATCAGCCGCGCGAGCGTCGTCTTTCCCGTACCCGGCGGGCCCCAGAGGACGATCGACTGCAGGCGGTCCTGCTCGATTGCGCGGCGCAGCGGTCGGCCCGGCCCGATCAGCGCTTCCTGGCCGACGAACTCGTCGAGCGTCCGGGGACGCATCCGCTCCGCGAGCGGTGTGGGGGCGCTCGATGCGGGTGACGCGGCAGGCTCGTCGTCGAAGAGAGACATCGGCTGATCTACGACCGCTGCCGCGATGCCTCATAGAGAACGAGCGCCGCAGCGACGGCGACGTTCAACGATTCGACCGGGGGCCGCATCGGGATCGTCACCCGCTCATCCGCGGCGGCCAGGAGATCCTCGGCGAGGCCCGGGCCCTCGCCGCCGAGGAGAATCGCGGATGGGCCGCGCAGGTCGCACCTCGGGAGCGGCGTGCCGTTTCGGGCCGCCGTCGCGAAAATACGAAGTCCGGCGGCGCGCGCGCGCGCGACGGCCTCCGCCAGCGACTGCCTGGTCGCGACCCTCAGACGGAGCGTGCTGCCCATCGCGCCTCTGAGCGCCTTCCATCCGAACGGATCCGCCGTGCCGTTTCCCGCGACAATGCCTGTAGCGCCGCAGCCTTCAGCGACGCGGATGATGGCCCCCACGTTGCCAGGGTCCTGCACCGCGCTCAGCATCAGCACGAGCGACGGCTTGCGTTCGAACACCTCGTCGATGGTGGCCTCTCGGCGCCGGACGATCGCGACGACCCCCGACGGCTGCCGCACCGGACTGACCGCGGTGAGGACCTGCTCGGTCACCGTGAAGATCTGCGCGCCTGCCCGCTCCGTCTGCGCTACGAGCGGTGCCAGACGGCCGGTCGCCAGCCCTTCCGTGAACGCGGCGACGTCGACGCGCGCGCCTGACGCGAGCGCCTCTTCCAGTAGATGTTCGCCGTCGAGCAGCATCCAGTCGCCACCGGATTCGCCGCGGGAGAGGTCACGGAAACGTTTGACGGTCGCATTCTGGCGGCTGGAAATACGCTCCATGGGCGCGACGATTGTACTCCGCGCACGAGCGCTGCCACAGAAGACAAGCCACAGAGGACGCAGAAAACACGGAAGACACAGAAAAACACAGAAGACACGACCCGCCACCGCTCGCTAGGTGCTCGGTATTCTCCGTGTCATCCGTGTTGTCCGTGGCGTATTTCTGCTACCATTCCCCGAATGAAGGCCCGTCTTCTCAAGAAATTGGAAGATGAGATCCAGGCGCTCGACAAGGAATTGAAGACCGAGCTGCCGAGGGAAATCAAACGCGCCCGCGAGCTCGGGGACCTGCGCGAGAACGCCGAGTACCAGGCCGCCAAGGAGCGGCAGCGGCTGGTGGAATCACGCATCAGCATGCTGCAGAGGCGCGTCAGCGAGATCTCGCTGATGAACCTGGAGCGGATTCCGCACGACAAGGTCGGCTTCGGATCGCACGTCCACCTCAAGGATGCGAACGGCCAGACCATCGTCTACCAGCTCGTGATGCCGGAGGACGCGGATGTCGAGCTGGGCCTGATCTCGACCGCCTCGCCAATCGGACGGGCGCTCCTCGGCAAAGAAGAGGGAGACGAGGTGACGGTGACTGCGCCGAATGGAAGCCGCCGGTTCGAGCTCGTGAAGCTGGTGACGATCCACGACGCGTAGCATGCCTTGCCGATCAGCCACTCGTGATCACTTCTGACGCGCCGGATCGGCAGTACTCGACGCGGCTCCGCACGGCAGTCGTGCTGACCGGTTCGGGCACCGCTGGCGCCTACCACGCGGGCGTCCTTCGCGCGCTGCACGAGGCGGGCGTCAAGATCGATCTCGTCGCCGGCCGGGGTGCGGGCGCCATCGGCGCATTCTTCGCCGCCGTGGACGGCGGCGCGCGGCTCTGGGAGGCGAACGGCATCTGGCGATCGCCCGGGGCTGCGAGATTCTACGGCTGGCGCGCGCCCCTGCGAGCCGCCGGGTGGGCGCTCACGGCGGCCGCCGTGGTGTTCGCCATTCCGGTCGCGGTGCTCGTGCTCGCCGTGCTCGTCGGCGTTCTCGGACTGCTGTTGACCCTTGTCGGCCTCGAGGGGCCCGGTACGGTGCTCAGGACCGGCTTCAGCGGCTGGGTCGACGCGCTGTTCGCCCCGACCTCACTTCCCACGATCATCCCGCGGCTGGTGCTGTTCGCGATTCTGGCCGGACTCGCCGCGCTGGGCGTCGGATTGATTGCGTCGGCGGCTCGCGCCCGCGCGAAGCGACGGACGCGCTACGGCCTCATGTGGCGGCTGATTGGATCGCCGCTCTCCTCGGCCGCCGTGGTCAATCGCAGCCTGGCGGAGTTGTGGAACCTGATTCGCGGGGCCGCGCCGCTTGCCGCTCCTCCGCCGGGAGAGCTCGCGCGGCGGTACGTCGAGCTCCTGTCGGAGAACCTCGGGCAGCCAGGCTTCCGCGAGCTGCTGATCACGGCGCACGACATGGACGCCCGCCGCGATTTTGTGTTTGCCCTGCTCGCGACGGCCGAGCGGCAGCGGTTCTTCGGACGCCCGGGGACCACGGAGAGCGCCGCCCGCCACCTCGAGGCGTTCGACCTTGGCGGCGTCGCGCGCGAACACGCGCTCGACGCGTTGGCGGCTGCGCTTGCCGTGCCGGTCGCGACCGAACCCCACCTCGCGACGTTCGCGAGCGAAGGTCCCTGGAGGGGCGAAACCCACCGGTTGTGCGACAGGCCGGGCGCCGTTGCCCGCCTGATCGAGGAATCGGGCGCCGCTGGCGCCGAGCAGGTCATCCTCGTCAGCGCATCCGCTCCTGCGGCCCGGGCGCACGAGCTGGGCCCCGGCCGCGCCGATCTCCGGGGGCGCGCTGGTGAGCAGCTCGACGCATTCGAGGCGGCAGGCCTGCGCGACGTGCTCCAGCAGTTCGACGGCCGGTTCGCGGGGCTGTTCGTCATCCGTCCTCTGCACAACCCGCTCGGGCCCCTGGATTTCTCCGGCGTCTACGACGAGCGGTCCGACCGGATCCAGTCCCTGTCCGAGTTGATGGATCGCGGGTACGAGGACGCCTACCGCCAGTTCATCGAGCCCGTCGTCGGCGCCGGCGGTGAGCGCATCGAAGCAGTCCAACCGGCCAATGGCCTGAAGTTCTAAACCTTATATGAAACCTGCCACTGAGTTGATCCATCGGGGTGAGGGCGTCAGCCACGACGCGGAGCCGCTGACGACGCCGATCTACGAGACGACGACGTTCGTGTTCGAGAGCGCCGCCGAGGTGCGTGACTACAACGAGGGCAAGTCCAGGAAGTTTCTGTACTCGCGCTACTCGAACCCGACCGTCCTGGCGGTGGAACAGAAGATCGCCGTGCTCGAAGCGGCGGAGAGCGCGCTGGTGTTGTCGAGCGGGCAGGCGGCGACGACGACCGCGCTCATGGCGCTCGCGGCGTCCGGCGACGAGATCGTCTGCAGCTCCGCGATCTACGGAGGCACGCTGCACCTGCTGGCGGACCTGCTGGCGAAGTTCGGCATTCGCGCGCGGTTCGTCTCGCTCGACGAGCTGTCGCGTCCCGACGCGATGATCTCGGACGCGACGAAGATCGTCTGGTTCGAATCGCCCGTCAATCCGACGCTGCGCTGCGTGGATGTGGCGGCGATCGCGCGGGCGTGCAGGAGCCGCGGGGTCATCTCCGTCATCGACAACACGTTCGCGAGCCCGATCAACCAGCAGCCGCTCGCGCTTGGCGTGGATCTCGTGATGCACAGCGCCACGAAGTATCTCAACGGGCACAGCGACGTCACGGCGGGCGCGCTGGCGGGGCCGTCGCGGCTGATGGACCCGATCCTCGACGCGCGCAAGAAGCTCGGAACGATCCTGGATCCCTACGCGGCGTACGCGCTGGGCCGCGGGCTGAAGACGCTGGCGGTCCGCATGGACCGCCACAATGCCAGCGCCATGGCGGTCGCGCGCTGGCTCGCGCAGGACCGCCGGGTGCACACCGTCTACTACCCGGGACTCGAACAGCATCCGGATCACGCCATCGCGGCGAAACAGATGCAGGGCTTCGGCGGGATGGTCTGCCTGGACGTCGGCGGCGGCTACGAGCGCGCGGCGCGGTTCTTCGATCGGCTGAAGGTGTTCAAGCGCGCGGCCAGCCTCGGCGGCGTCGAGAGCCTGTGCAGCCTGCCTGTCCTGACGTCGCAGTGGGGGCACACGGAAGAGGAGCTCGCGCGCGCCGGCGTGACGCACAGCATGGCCCGGCTCTCGGTGGGATTGGAAGACGCGGACGACCTGATCGCGGATCTCGATCAGGCGCTCAACTAGGCTCTGGGCTCTGGGCTCTAGGCTTTGGGTGCCGGTTCTGCCCAGAGCCCAGAGCCTAAAGCCCAGAGCCTATTTCGCCACCGGCTCCTTCTTCTTCTCAGCGGCCGGCTCGTGCAGGAACTGCTCCGCCATTTCCGCGATGCGGGCGGTGATCGCTGGCCCTTCCAGGTCGCCGAACTTCTCGCGGAATTTCTCGATGGGGACGACCGCTTTCGCCATCGCGCGGTGACCGCCAGCGCTGCCGATGTCGGCGAACCACCGTTTCACGAAGTCGCCGGCGTTCCGCGAGTACCCGAGGTTCCGAACGCTCACGATCAGCGAGCCGTTCACGACCCCGGCGATGATGGTCCACTTGACGTCTTCGAGCTGCAGGAAGAAGTCCGCCGTGTAGGGGATGAAGTCCTCGCGAGGCGCCTCCGCGATGAACGCGCTGAAGACCTGCTCCCTCATGATCCCGCCCTGGCTGGCGCGCGTCACGTAATCCAGGCGCTCGAGCGTGATTTCCGCCCCTTCCATCTTGCGAATGAGCGCGGCGTCGGCCAGCGGGTAGAGGAACGTGAACGCCTCGAGGTCCACGCGGTTCGTGTGGCGCGCGAAGAACAGCGTGTCCGACTTGATCGCGTACAGCATCGCGGTCGCCGTGCGCTC
>CAYZBZ010000294.1:0-5121 GCA_964476725.1 uncultured Vicinamibacterales bacterium | reverse complement strand
CGTTCATCTCGGCCGCGTCGTTCCAGGAAACGACGCGCGTGCTCACCGAGGCGTCCATCTCCGGCAAGGTCGATCACCTGCGCGGCCTGAAGGAGAACGTCACGATGGGCCGGCTGATCCCGGCAGGGACCGGCTTCGAGTACTACCGGCACGTGCGGATCCCGGCGGACGAGCCGCCACCGCCGCCGCCGCCGACGCCGGAGGAGCTCGAGCTGGAGCGCGAGATGGAGTACTTCGTGGAGCCGGAAGAGGCGTTCACGAGGGACGATATCGAGTAGGGGCCTGAGGCTGCCGGGTTCCGGGACCCGGGATCCGGGGACTCGGTCGGTTTTAGATGCTGCCTTTAGGTGGAAGACTGAAGGGCGATGGTCGCGAGATCATCGCCCTTTTTGTGCGCGAATGCGCGACCTCGGTCCGGACCGAGTTAGGATCGTGCCAGTAACATGGTGGGAGGAGCAGTGCGAAATAGATGCTGCGTCTGGTTGTGGCTGCTCATCTTCGGCGTGATCTGTTCGGCGGCGCAACGCGGCGCCGAGGGAACTTCATCCGGGGAGCAGTTCCCGGGGACGTGGATTGGGACCTGGGACGGGGCGGGCTCCGGCGGCTTCGAGGTGACGCTGGAAAAAGGCAAGGACGGCGCGGTCAGCGGAAAGGTATCGGTCACGGGCGAGCCCACTTACAAAGCGACGTTCAAAGAGCTCTCGTTCGATGGCAAGAAGATGAGTGCGAAGTACGACTTCCCTCCGGATGAAGGGGGTGAGGTGGTGCTCGCAGCCTCGTTCGATGGCAACACCGCGAGCGGCACATGGTCGCTTCGTGAAAAGGCAAACGACAACGAGGTCGCCAAGGGCAGCTGGACCGTGAGCAGAAAGTGACCATGTCGGTCCGTGGCTCGCGTTCATCAGAAGCCGCCAGATCGCGACAGAACAGCATCATCCGGGATGTCCTGCCGCCTCCGCAGGAAATGAGTTAGATGCTTCGCGGCTCCGGCGACATCCTACGCCGCCGAACCCATCCCAGCGCGGATGACGCGATCCGGGTGCTTCGTTACGCGCCTCGTAAGATATTACCTGCGCGGTAAACGCGAATTGCCACTGATCGTCCCGTTTGTTCACGGTTTGCCGGTACGAGCCGGGCACTGGATTTGCGCACGCGCGTGGCACAGCCAGCCGGAAGCCGCTTCGAGTCGTACGACGGCTCGCCAAATTCGTGGAGCGGGCTCTCGGCACCCGTTACGTGATTGGAGGTAGCAGATGCGCCGGACAGGAATCTTCTTGGTGTTGCTGACGTGTGTTGGACTGCTGGTCGTCACCGCAGCCACGATCGATGTGGCGGCAGACAACGACCGTGATCGCGGCAAACGCGAGGTCGTGATGCTCGATGACTGCGATCCCAGGGATCCTGGCTGGGGTCCGACGGGCGGCTGCAGCCTCCCGGAAGGAGATGTCACCCTGGCGGAGTTCAACAGCCTCCGGCTGTCCCCGCTGGCGCCGTCGGTGATCGGGCACCCCGGATGGTGGTTCGACCCCAACTATCTCAAGGTCGAGGCCGGGAAAAGACTGAAGATCAGGAACGAAGGAGGGAGGACCCATACGTTCACCGAGGTGGCCAACTTCGGCGGGGGACGCGTTCCGCCGCTCAACGCGGGTCAGCCGGGAACGGCGCCGCTGACCCCGGCTCCGGAGTGCGTGGCTGCTGGAGTTGTCAACATTCCCGGAGGCGGGAAGGACGTCGTGGACGGACTCACGCCTGGCAACCATCTCTTCCAGTGCTGCATCCACCCCTGGATGCGAACTCTGGTCAAGGTGGAAGCCGACGACAAGCACTAGACGTGGATGGGGGACACTCGAGGGGAACTGCCCCTTTTGCGTGTCCCCCAGCTGCTCGGACGCTGCCCCTCTCTGCATCGCAACTCGGTCCGGTCCTGACCGAGTTGCAGTTTCTGCAACCTGCCCCGACTCAGGCGAGCGCAGTTTCTGGGCTTTTGATTGCCCTTCCGTGCCAGTGGGACGGCACCTTTGTGGGTGCAAAACTTGCCCGCGCACTTCGCGGCCGCGACAAGGCGACGAGGATGGGTTCGCAGGCCGGTTTCCCGTAAAGCGGCGCTCGGAACTCACAGAATTCGGTGTGGCCCGACAGGTTTGGTCAATCCACCGGCCGGCTCTGCCGTGCATCGTGCGACATTTCGCGGGCATAATCTTCGCAACACCCGGGGCATGAGCTGGTTCCGGGTCAACCGCGGACGTCTCGAGTACCGCGGCCGCATCACGCGTGAACCCTTCACGCGGTGGACGGCGACCAAAGACGGCGCCGCCGCGGTTGCGCGTGTCGCGGCCGGGATCCGCTTCAGCCTGCTTGGGCGCTCGCGCGCGGCGCGGCGCCGCATCTGGCGCGCGCTCGAGGACGCGTCGCGTGTCGAATCGCTCGCCACCGCCATCGGCATCGAGGCGACCCGCTACATGCAGGTTCTGGCCAGCCTCTCGTACGCCGATGCGCTGCCACGCGCACACATTGCGCTTCATCGCCTCGTCCTCGTGCCGCGCGCGATGATTGCCGGCCGCGCGCAGGCCGCCTTGTTCGAGCGTGCTCAGGCGCCGGCGCTCGGCGACCTGGACGAGGCCGTGAGGATCTTCTTCCTCAACCAGCTCGTGATCGAGATGGATGCCGCGCTCCAGAAAGCTTCGCCTTCGCCGCGCCGTCCGGTCCAGGCGCACGACGAGTGGGCGTGCGTGGGAGTCAGCAAGGGGTTGGTGTGGGTCGATCCCCTGTGGGCGGGTCCTGACGGGACGGGACATGTCTTCATGTACGAGTTCCCGCGCGCAGGATTGCCCCGGCGCGAACGCAATGCGCTCGAAGCGGCGATCGAGAAGATGGCGGCCTCGGCGTCGTCGTTGTCTCGGGCCGAACGGGCCGCCCTGGTGCGCGCCGCATCGGCGAAGTGACGCTCACGATTCTCGTCCCGCGGCCACAGATCACCACCTGAATCGCGGTCGTCACGCGCTGGAGAAGCGATTCGACGCGCGGTGATCACCGGTTCTGCAGCTGACCCACGAGAAAATCGACGACCCGCTCGAACGGGTCGAATCCAAACGCGGCGGCCACCGACGGACGCAGGTTCGAGTTGGCGTTGATGTCGTAGAAGACACGCCGACCATCGGCGGTCTCCAGATACTCGATGCCACCGACATCGAGCCTGGCCGTTCGCACGATCCGCGTCGCGGTCTCGACGGCTTCGCGCGGCAGATCGGGATACGGAACGAACTCCACGGGCGCCGCGTCGACGCTCTGGTCCTCCGGCACGGCGCACACGCCGGCGCCATCGTCCGGATTGCAGACGGGTGAGGGACACAGGTTGAATCGCCCGTGGGTCTTCACGCGCATCGCGTACAGGAGCTCGCCGCCCAGAAACTCGAGGCGGACGATGCCCTGTTCAGGGTCGTGCGGCAGGTATTCCTGCAGCAGGAACAGATTGTCCGGCAGCCACACCGTCGGATCGCTGCTGAACATGTCGTCCACCTCCGCCAGTGACCCAACTACCTGTATGCGCGCACCGCTTCCGCCCTGGTCCGGCTTCAGCAGGGCCGGCCAACGCAATTCGCCGGCGTACGCGCGCAGCGCGCGGACGTCGTTGAACGTGATCGATCGCGGGCAATCGATTCCGAGCGTCCGCAACAAAGTCGCCTGGGCGCTCTTGCTCAGCTCGAGCGCGAACACATCGGCGCCGTTCAGAACCCGGGCTCCCTGGAGCTCGAGCGATCGCATGTAGGCAAGTGCCAGCGGAACCGCCCGCGTGTGACCGCGCAGATACGCGCTCGGGCTCGCTTGATTGAAATACAGGAGGGCGCGGGGCGGTTCGACGTTGCTGAACGCCGCCCGCGTGACGTCGAACGGAGCAAACGAGACGGCCCGGCGTTCCAGGGCGGCGAACAACGGTTTCTGCCACTCGGGATGTTCGTAAAGCACGACCAGATCGGGTGCGGATGTCGTCATGGATCCTCGGACCGTCCTATCGTGTCGCTGTACGCCCTGAAACGGCCCCAGCCATATCTGGTCGTGGCGGCGTCTCTATCTGCGAGCCAGTCGACGTGGGCTCGCGCTGAGCGTATCCCGAATTCGGATTATTCACGAGACTCCGAGCCGACTCGTTTATTCGCGGAGGAAACGATGCGGAGCAGGCCGTTCCGGCTCACGAAAAACGCTGCGCAGGCCGACGACAGGGCGCGCGAGCCTCAATGGTCGCGCGCCGCGTTCTGAGGACGGTGAGCCGGAGCACCGTTTTTCCGGCCTGCGTAGCGGTTTCCGGAGCGAATGAACGAGTCGGCTCCGCAACCTTCAGTCGAGTTATCCTGAGCGTGGTATCGCGCCGGACGTCTGGCGCGGCGAACCGTGAAGACTTAGCACCAAGGGAGGTAGTGATGACAGGGCTGTCCGCGTTGTGGCTTCCCATCCTGCTGTCGGCGGTGATCGTCTTCGTCGTGAGTTCCGTCATCCACATGGCGTCGCCCTGGCACAAGAGCGACTACCCGAAGATGCGGAACGAAGACAAAGTGATGGACGCACTCCGCCCGCTCGCCATCCCGCCTGGCGACTACATGATCCCCCGGCCTTCGAGCCGACAGGAGATGCGCTCACCGGAGTTCGCCGAAAAGATGAAGAAGGGCCCGGTCATGGTGCTCACCGTGATGCCGAACGGACCCATGTCGATGGGGACGAACCTCGTGCTCTGGTTCCTCTATTCCGCTGTCGTCGGCCTGTTGGCGGCGTACGTGGCAGGGCGCGCCCTGCCCGCCGGCGCGTCCTATCTTCGCGTCTTCCGGTTCGCTGGAGCCACGGCGTTCATCGGATACTCGGTCGCGCTCTGGCAGATGTCGATCTGGTACCGCCGCGCCTGGAGCACGACGATCAAGGCGACGGTGGACGGATTGATCTACGCGCTCTTGACAGCGGGCACGTTCGGATGGCTGTGGCCCCGATAGGTCGGGCCGCGCGGTCTCACGAGAGTTCTTATGAAAGTTCCGATGAAGTACACGGTGCTGGCCGGTGGGTTCGTCGGGTTGTACATCACCGCCTCTATCGTGTTCTCTCATGCCGGCGGACAGTCCACGCTTCCTGAACACAGCT
>CAYZBZ010000293.1:1388-5163 GCA_964476725.1 uncultured Vicinamibacterales bacterium | reverse complement strand
CGGCTGGCGGGTTCCTGCTCGATGGGTTTCCCCGCACGGTGCCGCAGGCGGACGCGCTCGATGCGCTCGTCGCCGGCCGCGGCCCCCTCTTGGTGATTTACCTCGAAGTCAATCCCGACGTCATCCTGCGGCGCACACTCTCGCGCCGCATCTGTGAAAGCTGCGGACGGGCGGACACCGGCGCCCCGACAACGGACCACTGCGCGTCCTGCGGCGGAAGCTTCGTCAAGCGCGCGGACGATCACGTCGACATCGTCCGCAAGCGGCTGGCGGCCTATGTGGAGAACACGCAGCCGCTCGTGGATTGGTACCGCAAGAGGCCGATGTTCCGCGCCATCGACGGCGATCGTCCGCTTGCCGAGGTCGCGCGCGCCTTCGACGCGGCTGTGCTCGACTGCCTCAGCGGCAATCCAGGTACGTAGCGCAGGGCCTCAGCCCCGCGTCAAATTCGTTCAGCCCTGCGTCAAATGCGCGCAGCTGAAGCTGCGCGCTACGTCCGCGGGGCCTTCGCGGCGCGCATTCTCCTCGGTGCGGCCGAGGTGACCAGGCTGGCAAGCTGCTGCTCGGCCAGCACCCAGTCTTCCAGAGGCGAGCGGCCGGTTTTTCCTCGCGCTTCGTAGATCTCATATGCTCGGCGGGCAATATCCTCATGGCTGATGCCGGCAGGTGGAGCCGAAACGGCCTGCACGCGCTTCGGGCGCGAGATCGGCACGACGTTGTTCTTCCTTGCTGATGGTGGTGGCATTACATCTTCACTTTCTTTGACGGTAACTCACGAGGGCCAGCAACCGACACAAATGTCTGCGACTTCAGTAAGACGACAGTTTTGTCGTGGGACGGCGTTGCTGCTGAGCCGACCTTTCCAGCTTCCGCGTCACCTGACCCGTTTCGGTCTCTGGTGTTTTTGCAAGGCACGCGCCATTCGCAGCGTCATCGCCTCGCGGCAGGTTTGCGGAGATTCCGCGCGTCCGCCACTGCGAACAGCATACAACAGCGTCGCGACTTCCTCGTCGAGCAACACAAATGTCTGGCCGGCCTGACGACGACGCAGGAGCCATCAGTGCCGTGGACGGGGAGGAAATCGCGAGCCTGATCTCGCAGAGCGGAGACCCGGCGGAGACGTTGACCAACGTTGTCCACCTCGTGGACCAGAAGGTCGGCGTCCACGTCAAAATGCCGAAGGACATCTTCCGAACGTAAGCGCTCGGCGCGAACGTAAGCGCTCGCCGCGCGCCGGGCGTATCCAGAGAGTACTCGCCCGGAGATCCGTTCATTGTTCGCCCGTTTTCCCTGCCATTCTCACTGGAGGAGAGCCGCTGATGCGAGCCCGCCGATTACTCGTGAGCCCGATTCTGGCCGTCGTCATGTGTGTGTTTTCGTTCATGGCTGCTGGTCTCGGCGCGCAGAAGGGGGCGCCGACGCGTGGCGGCCTGACCTCCATTACGCCCGCCGAGCTGACGGAATGGTTGAGTTATATCGCCTCGGATCAGCTCGAGGGGCGGCAGGTCTACACCGAGGGGCTGGGCCTTGCGGCCGCTTACATCGCCGATCGCCTCGCGGAGTGGGGGATCAAACCGGGCGGCGACACCGGCACGTACTTCCAGAGCGTCAAGGTACTCGGCGTGCGGACCACGAGCAGAGCGTCCGTCACGGTTGACGTCAACGGCCAGACGCGCACCTTCAAGGACGGTGAAGGGATCACCTTCCCACGCAACATGGGAGGGAAGCAGACGATTGCCGGCGACCAGATTCAGTTCGTCGGATATGGTCTGCAGATCCCTGCGGCCGGCATCGACGACTACGCGGCCATCGATATCGTCCCAAAGGGCAAGGTCGTGATTTACCTGGGACAGGGACCGAAGACGCTGCCGCCCGGCTCCAATCGGCTGCTTGGCGCGCGTGCGCGGAACGCCGTCGAGAAGGGAGCCCTGGCGGTCATTGGCCCTCCCGGCGGAGGGTTTGGCGGCCGCGGCGGCCGCGGCGGGCGAGGTCAGGGTGCCGCGGGTGCCGCAGGTGCTCCGGGTGCCGCCGCTCAGCCGGCGGCGGGAGGCCGCGGGGGATTCAACGCGCAGCCGGACAACGGCGACTTCACGACCGTGCAGGGCTACGACCGGCCGGTCGTGCCCACGCTCACCGCGCAGGATGGCTTCTTCGAGTTTCTCTTCAGCGGTTCGGACGTGAAGTACGCGGAGCTGAAGGACAAGGCATCGAAGCAGGAGCCGCTGCCGCCGATCCTCCTCAAGGGGGTGAAACTGACCGTCGACGTCGATGCGGATTACGCCGTGGTCCGCACGCGCCTCACGCGCAACGTCGTCGGCATCATCCCGGGCACCGATCGGAAGCTGAAGGACACCTACGTCGCGTTCGGCGCGCACTACGACCACGTCGGGTACGCCGAAGGATCGACGGCGGGACGCGGCGGCCAGACTGCGGCCGACCCGAACGACCGGATCAGCAATGGCGCGGACGACGACGGATCGGGGACCGTGGCGGTGATGGCCCTTGCCAAGGCCTTTGCGCTGGGCCCGAAGCCGAAACGCTCGCTGCTCTTCGTGTGGCACGCCGGCGAGGAGGCGGGCCTGCTGGGATCGCGCTACAACGCGGACTACCCGGTGGTGCCGAACGAGAAGATCGTCGCGCAGCTCAACATCGACATGATCGGCCGCAACCGGAACGACAAGCCGGAAGAGGCGAACACCGTCTACATCGTCGGCTCCGACCGCATCAGCACCGAGCTGCACAACCTGAACGAGGATGCCAACGCGAGCCTCCCGGAGCCGATGAGGCTGGACTACGAGATGAACGATCCGGCGGACCCAGAGTCCATCTACACGCGCAGCGATCACTACAGCTATGCGCTCAAGGGGATCCCGATCATCTTCTACACGACGGGGCTCCACAAGGATTACCACCGCGTGACCGACAGTGTGGAGAAGATCGAGTTCCCGAAACTGGCGCTGATCACACAGCTCGTGTACTCGACCGGCGTGCGGGTCGCGAACCTCGATCACGCCCCTGTGCGGGACAACAAAGGGCCGCGCAAGGGCAAGGGCGCGTCAGGGAGGATCGAGAAGTAAGGAAAAGGCAAAAGGCAAAGGGCAAAAGGCAAAAGAAGGGCCGGTGCAGTCTCGCTGCCCGGCCCTTTCTCGTCTTGCAGGTCTTGCGAATCCCGAATCCCGAGGCCCGAGTCCCGATTGACTACGGTTGTCTCACCAACTGCGCCCGGACCGCTCCACCCGGATTCACGACGGAGTGGACGTTGAAATAGTAGCCGTTCGGATTGGCGATGATCTGGTTCGCGAGTGGGGCGCCGACCGGACGACTCGAATAAGTCTGGTTGGTCAGCGTCCCGTCGGCGAGCGTGAGCGGGTTCGCGGCTGTCAGGCCGGTGTCGACGACGACGGTTCCGTTGTCGGACGGCCCGCCCACATGGATATGTGTCAGCCGGATCTGCGTGCCGGCCGGAAAGCCGGTCAGGCTGTAGACGAAGGTCCCGGTCGCGTCGGTGATCGTGCCGCCCGCGTCGCGCGTCAGGTTGAGGGTGAAGGTGCCCGTTCCGCGCGCGTTTACGTCGGCGTTCGTAATCGCGGGGTTCTCGTTTGCCGCGCTCAGCGCGGCCGTGAACACGATCGAGTTCGGTGGGGCGGTCGGCGCCGCAGGACTCTTGCTCCCGCAGCCGGCGGCCAGTATCAGGACGCTCGCGAGCATCGCACATCGCTTCATGTTCTTGTCTCCCTGCACATCAAATCCGTGTTCGTCCGTGTGTGTCCGTGTT
>CAYZBZ010000293.1:0-1288 GCA_964476725.1 uncultured Vicinamibacterales bacterium | reverse complement strand
GTTGGTCCGTGTTCTTCTGTGGCTAGAACTTCCGCGTGATGTTGAATCCCAGATAGACGTCGTGCGGGCTGCCCCCCCGCGCGAGCTGTCCGAGCGTCGTGCCGAACGAGTTCGTGAAGTTGATCTGGAACGTATGCCCCCCTGTGCGTTTCTCGATCGCCACGCCCCACGTGCTCGCGTTCGGGTCGTATCCGGAGAGCCGCGGCGTGTACTCGCCGGTGATGTAGCAGGACCTGCAGACGCGGACGCGCGCGCCAAGCCCGAGGAACGACGTGTCGTCGTGGGTCGCGTGCTCGTCCTCGGCCTCGGCCTCGGCCTCTTCAAGGCCGGTATCGTGGCCCTCATCGTGGCCGGCGATGAAGTCCACGGCGTGAGTGCCGGAGACGAACGCAGGCGTGGCGTAGACCGCCAGCACATCTCCGAATGTCCGCGACACGGTAACGGCCACCCCGGGCTGGCGGTGCAGCCGCATGTTGTCGAGCCCTTCGACCGAGGCCATCGCCGAGAGCGACAGCGGTCGCGCGTCTCCCTGGCGCAGCGCGTCCCAGCGAGCGAACGTCCAGATGGTCTTGCTGAGCATCGACCGGTGCACGGCGGCCTGCAGGCTCCCGGTGACGGCGAAGCGGTACTCGACGCCGATGACCGCGCCGCTGTCGAGGCTGAAGAGGTCCGACGCAAGATCCCCGAACGTGCCGCGCCGCAGGTCACGCGCGAAACGATGGGTGATCCGGAAGTAGCTCTGGTGGCGGCTCAGTGACTGCGTCGTCGGCAGATTGATCAGGTTCAGCTCGGGCTCCTTCGGCAGCGGGGCGGCGGTGGGGATGGGGTCCTGCGTCGCCTGCGCGAACGCCGGCGTCGTGGTCATCAGGAAGGCCGCGGCGATGAAGGGCAGGCGCAGGCAACAGGATGGGTCCGCACGAATGTGTGGCATAAGCTGGCCGACCGAGTGGCAATCCCCGTGCCCCGCGGCGGTGGCGGTTCGCCCTAACGAAATTGGAGAGAGGCCCGCCGGCGGTCTCTGACAGCTTTCCGTTTCAGTAAAGGGTTACGGGTCGTGTAACGTAAGTGGCCATGTCGACTCTCGATCCTGCGGGCGGCGGCCCTAAGAAGGGCCCGCTGCAGGCAGACGGCTGGCGCCGGCCTTCCGCGGCGCTGAGCCTTCCGGAAGTGCACGGATCGGTCCCCGTCCCGCTGACGGGCGGCTTCTGGCGCAAGATGCTGGCGTTTGCCGGTCCGGGCTACCTCGTCGCGGTCGGCTACATGGACCCAGGCAACTGGGCTACTGACC
>CAYZBZ010000292.1:0-5165 GCA_964476725.1 uncultured Vicinamibacterales bacterium | reverse complement strand
GCTGCATCATTCGCGCGAAGATCTGCGCCCGTGCCCCTGTGGCTCCTGCCCCTTGAGCCGGGCGAACATCCGCTCGTACTTCGCCAGGATCGCGTCCCACCGGTAGTTCGCCCGCACGTACTCGCGGCCCTGCCGCCCGAGCGACGCCCGCAGGCCGTGGTCCGCCACCAGCAGGCGCAGGCACTCCGAGAATTCGTCGCGGTCGGCGTAGTAGAGCCCCGCGTTGCTCTTGCGGCAGTGCTCGACGAGGACCTCGCTGCGCGCATTCGCCAGCACAGGGGTTCCCACGGCGAAGGACTCGAGCGCGAGCAGCGACAGGCTCTCGTACGGGGAGGGGACGACTACGATCGTCGCGGCCTCGAGCGCCTGCACCCGTTCCTGATCGGATAGCCGCCCCGCGAAGCGGATGAACGGATCTTCCGGAAGCGGCATCAGCTTGACGCCCATCAGCACCAGCGACGCTTCCCCTCCTTCCTGCACGTAGGTGCTGAAGTACTCGATCAGCTCCTCGCACCCCTTACCCGGGTCGATCCGTCCGCCGTACAACGCGAACGGCCCGTGCAAGCGGTGGCGGCGGCGGAACATCGACCCGCGCTGAGCCAGGTGCGTGCGGAAGGTCGGGGAGGCGTCATCGATCGCGTCGTCCTCGCTCGCCCCCTGCTCGTCGGCGTCGGACGCCTGAGACGCCGTGGGGTCGCGGGGATAGTCCTGGGCCTGAGGCAGCTCGACGCCGCAGCCGATCGTCTCCTCTTCGATCGCGCGGGTGGAAAAATGGGTCGTGACAAAGCGGCGTTCGACGTCGGTGTTGTAGGCGATTCCCGCCGGCAGGCCGAACAGCTCCCGATAGATCTCGAGACGAATGGCCGGCTCGTCGTGCGCCGTCGGCACGAGGATGCTCTTGTGCGGCGCAATCCTCGAGCCGAGCACCGTCGGAGCGTACAGATACGTGAAGAAAATCAGCACGTCGTACTGCTGGTGGTTCCGCTCCAGATACTCGAGGAGCGCCGGGCACCACGGCCCCTGCTGCCGCAGCCACTCGACCTCGTCCTCCCGGCAGTGCGCGTTGTTGAAGATCCACTCGGAGTAGCGGTTGAAGGCGTGGATGTCGCGCGTGCGGGCGTTCGCGAACCGCCGGACGGTGACGCCGCGGACGCGGTCCGATCCCTCGGGGTACTCGTTCTTCCACGTCACGTAATCCTGCGCGCAGGTGGTGAGTACCTCCACCTGGTGCTTCGGCGCGAGCCGCTCGGCAATGAGGCGGCAGCTATACTCGGACCCGCCGAGGATCTCGGTGCCGTAGCGCTGAACGATGAATGCAATCTTCAAGGACAAACCTCATGAAGCCGTGGTGAACGCGGCCAGGACTTCCTTCAGTCTGGCCTCGATCCGATCGGGTGCGAAGTCGGCCAGCCGGCGCCGCTGGCCCTGGACGACGGCATCGCGCACGGGACGATCGTATACGAGCGTTCCCATCATCTCGGCCGCGAACTCGAGGTCCTTCGGCGCGAAGAGCACGCCGGCCCCCCCCATCGTCTCCGGGACGGCCCCCGCCGCGTACGCCAGGACCGGGACGTCCGCCGCCATCGCCTCCAGCAGCGGCACGCAGAAGCCCTCGTGCTCGCTCAGCGAGACGTAGACGTCCGCCCACCGGTAGAAGGCCGCGAGATCTTCGTCGGGCACGGGCCCCGTGAACCAGAAGCGATCCGGCAGCATCTGGAACTCGGTGATGAGCGCGCGCACCTGCGCGTAGTAGCGCGGCAGCCCGTCGTACCGCCCGACGAAGATGAAGCGGTAGTAGCTGTCGACGTACCGCTTGTACATCTCCGCGAGGCGGATGTGATCCTCGATGCGCTTGTTGGGCACGATGCGGCCGACGAACAGGATGTTGATCAACCCGTCGCCGAGAATCTTCTCGAGAGCCGGGCGGCGCGGCGCGCCGGTGATGCGCTCGGTGTCGATCGCGATCGGCATCACGGCCGTGGGCGCGAAGCCCATCTCCTCGAGCTCGCGGCGGTTGAAGTCCGAATCGCCGAGCGCGAGATCCACGTGGCCGACGAGCGTCCGCAGCTCCTTCCGGCCGAGCGCCGCGAGCCGGAACAGGCCGGCGTCGTATGGAGCGAAGAAGGCCGCCGGGGTGATGTTGTGGTACTGGAGCAGGCGGGCGCCGTCGAGGGACGCGAACGCCTGCGTCATCGGCGACGGGAGCGCGAAGTGAAAGATCGTGACGTCGCCGCGCCTCGCGGCGGGATCCGGGAACGGCCGCACCTCGCTTCGCAGGTCGTCGTCCATGGTCAACGCGAAGAGATCCGACGAGTGCCCGGCCGCGCGGAGCATGTCGCGCACCCGGCGGGCGCTGTCGCCGATGGCGTCACCGCGGTGGGCCGCCGGAACCCACTGGTTGATGATCATTGGCGCGGATCGACCGGTAGCGCCCGATACAACGCCGGCCGGAATTGGCGCAGCTCTTCGAGCCGCTCGAACTGGTCGAACTGCTGCCAGAAGTCCCAGGCGACTTCGGGCGCCTCGCGCGGCGGCTGCCGAAGCATGTCCTCGACGTAGCGAAGCAGCGTGCCGCCGAAGTCCCGGCGCTGGAGCCGCTGCAGCGCCGCGTCCTGGGACTGCAGCACCGCGTCCTCGATCCGCGCGTCGTCGGTGACCGCCGCCATCAACCGCGCGACCTCGAGCGGGTCCCTGTTCTCGTACAGGACGCCTCCGCCGTCCATGGTCGCGGGGACGGCGGTCGCGGCGTACGCGAGCACCGGCACGCGCTTGTGAAACGCCTCGATTATCGGGACGCAGAAGCCTTCGTGCTCACTCGCGCAGAGGAACAGGTCGGCGACGTCGTACAGCGCCGTGAGCTGCTCGTTGGACACGTGGCCGAGGAAGTGCACGTCGGGCGTGCCGAGCCGCGCGATGAGCGAGTGCAGCATCGACAGATATCGCTCGAAGCCGCTATAGGAGCCGACGAGGAGCAGACGCGAGCGGGGGTTGTGACGTGTGCGGTACGCGTGAAACGCCCGGATCACATCCTCGAACTTCTTGTTCGTGATCACCCGTCCCACGAACATCACGTTCGTCCACTCGTCGTCGAAGCCCGCGGCCAGCATGCGATCCGGCGTGCCGTCGAGGTGCGTAAAATCAGGCACGACCGGAAGAACCCCGGTGGCGTGGAAACCGAGCGCCTCGAGCTCCTGGCGGTTGAATTCCGAGTCGCCGAGCGCCAGCTCGCTGCGCTCGACGTACGCCCTGAGCTCGCGGCGTCCGCGGAAGCATAACGTCACGAGGTCTTTGTGAACGCCGATGAAATACTCCGGCGGCGTGATGTTGTGGTAGACGAGGACCATGCGTCCCGGCAGGGCGTACGCGGTGCGCGAGGCCCGCGATCCGATCGAGAAGTGATGGATGAGCACGTCGGTCGGCGAAGACGCGCCGACCAGCTCGCGATAGTCGAGGGTCCGGTCCTCGAGGCGCGGGTCGGCCGTCTCCACGAAGATCTCCGATTCGTACCCGGCCGCGCGCAGCACGCGCTGGATGCCGAGGACCTCGTGGCCGATGGCGTCGCCATACCCGAGCGTGGCGAGCACCTGGTGGACGCGCGGGCGGGCCGTGGAAGAGGCGCTCATGCGGACTGCGAGAGACCGCGCTGGCCGTCGCGGCCCGGGATCGCCGCGCCGGACGGGATTCCGGCGAGCACGTCAGCGGCAGCCGGGAGATCGCGCCGCCTGCGCGCGAGCCAGCCCGGAAGAGGCTCCATCGACTGTCGTTCCCCGCCGGCCGCCTCTTCGCGCTTCAGCCGATCGAACATGTCGAGATACTTGCGCTCGATGACGGGCCAGGTGTAGTGGCGGGTGAAGTAGTCGCGGCCGTTCCGTCCGAGCCGCTCGTGCAGCGGCCCGTTGGACTCGAGCGCGTACAGCGTCTCGGCGAACTCCTCGTAGCGCTCGTAATACAGCCCCGCGCCGCTCCGGACGCATTGTCCCTTCAGCACGTCGCAGCGCCCGTTGGCGAGCACGGGCCGGCCGATCGCCCATGCCTCGAGCGCGACCATCGAGAGGCTCTCGAAGTAGGACGGCATGATCAGCAGATCCGACGCCGCCATTGCGTCGAACTTGTCCTGGTCCGACAGGAAGCCGAGATGATGGATGCGGGGATGCTCCGGAATCGGCATGATCGCGCTGCCGACGAGCACCAGGTCCAGCCCGCGCGGGAACGTGGCGGCGTACCGCTGAAAGAACTCGAAGAGCTCCCGGCAGCCCTTGTTCTCGTCGATCCGGCCGACGTAGATCGCGAAGGGCCGGCGGATATCGAATGTCTGCCGGAACCGCGCGGCGTCCGTCCGCGCCGGCAGCTCCGATCCCACGCCGACGACGACCCCCGGCACGTCCGCGTTGCCGGACGCCGCGTGAATCATCGCGCGCTCTTCGTGCGAGTTGTACATGATCGCCCGGACGCCGCGGAATGTCGGACCGAAGATGGAGAGTCCGACGGCCGGATCACGCTCGGCCGTCGGGACGAGCACCGCCTTCGCCGGCAGCCGTCGCGCCCCGTGCCACGCGTGGTAGTAGCGGTAGCTGAAGAACAGCGCGAAATCCAGGCCGCCGGCGGCCCGGGTCAGGTAATCGATCAGCGCGGGGCTTGCCGGTCCTTCGCTCTCGAGCCACGCGAGCTCGTCGGCCACGGAATGCGGCTGTTCGAACACCCGCTGCGAGTGCCGGCCGAACTGATACGGATTGCGCTCGTGGCGGACCGGAAAACGGCGGACGGTGACGCCGTTCACCTGTTCGACACCCGCGGGCCACTCGTTCCGCCATGTCACGTAGTCGCGGGCGCAGGTCGTGACGACCTCGACCTGGGCGTGGCGCGAAAGGCGCTCGGCTACGTAGCGCGCGTGCAGCTCGGCGCCGCCGTTGATCTCGGCGCCGTAACGCTGGACGACGACAGCGAGCTTCACGATTCGTGCGTCGCGCCCCCGTCGGCGGGGGCGGAGCCGGCTGGCTGGCTGCCTGACGTGGTGTCGCCGCCCCCCGCGGTGCCGGCAGACGCGCGATCGCCTCCCTCGCCCTGCGGTCCCGGTCCGCCTTCGACTTGTAGACGATCCAGGAGAAGAACGCGGTCTCGGTGGGCTTGAGCTTGAGTCGCTTGGGGAACGACATGCCGTAGGGATT
>CAYZBZ010000291.1:0-5175 GCA_964476725.1 uncultured Vicinamibacterales bacterium | reverse complement strand
GGCGTGCCCGGCACGGTGCCCGGCTGCGTCGGAGGGCCGCCCGGCGGCGCGGCCGGTGTCTCGACCGGCTGCGGCGCGATGAGCGGAGGCGGACCGCCAAGGCCGACGTTCTGCTGCGTGCCGATGTAAATGGCCGACAGATCGCTCACGCTGAGCTCGTGAGTGCGGACGATGTGCGGCGTCAGAAGCATCACGATGTCGGACTGATTGACCTCGTCGCTCGTCTGGCCGAAGAGCGACCGCAGCACCGGCATCCGGATGATGCCAGGGAAGCCGGTGAGAATCTTCCGCTGCTCGTCGCGCAGCAGTCCCGCCAGCAGCGTCGACTCCCCTTCGCGCAACCGCAGTTTGGTCGTGACCTTGCGCGAGCTGAACGACGGCGCGTCCTGCCCGCCGACGTTGATGCTGGGGCCGAGCGCGCTGCTCTCGACGGAGAAGGCGTCGAGCACGATCTCCCCTTCGTAGGTCACCCGCGGCGTCATCTCGATGTTGACGCCGACCGAGCGATAGTTGAACGACGACTGCGGGATGCTCGCAAAGCCGCCCGCCGACGCGGCACCGAACACGGTCTGGATGACCGGAATATCGTCGCCGAGGTTCAGCGTCAATTTTGTGCCTTCGGCCCCGCGCAGCTGCGGCTTGGCGATCAGCTTCGTGTGCGAGTCCGACTCGAGGAACTTCACGATCGCCGTCGGGACGCTCAGGTAGAAATCGGCCGTGCTGATCCCCTGCGAAATCGTATTGAGGTTGAACGGCGGCGGGTTGGCCGGCGACGTCCCCCCCGACGTGTTCGGCGGCGCGACCTCGGGCGAGAACGTGAGCCCGAGCGAGTAGTTGCTGAGGTTCAGTCCGAGATCTTTCGTCCGCTTGCGGTTGACCTCGAGGATCTGCACGTCGATGACGACTTCGGCGCGCGGCTTGTCGTTCGCCCTGATGATCCGGTCGATGACGTCCATCACGGCGGCCGTGGCACGCACGGTGATGGTGTTGGCGGCCTTGCTCGGCAGGAGCTGCGGCTGTATCGGCATCGTCGGGATGCGCATGATCGTGTTGATTATCTGCGCGAGCTCCGTGACGTCCGCGTGCGAGACGTAGAAGACGCGGACGACGAGCTCGTCGTACTGCGCGTGCTTTTGAGGCGTGTCGGGCACGACGATGATCGTCTTGGGGTTGATGACCTTGTAGAAGAGCGAATTGGCCATCATGATCTGCTGCAGCGCCTGTTCGAGGGTGACGTCCTCGAAGCGTCCGGTGTACGCCTTGTCCTGATACAGCGAGTCGTACGTCACGGTAATCCCGGTCGATGCGCCAATCGTGTTGAGCACGTCCCGCAGGCTGGCATTCGGACCGAAACTGACCACGCCGAGCGGGGTGGTTGGGCTCAGGAGCGGGGCGCCGGCCCGACGGGCCTGCTCGCGCAGGGCGTCGATGGGCGGCTTCGGACGGGTCGCTTCAATCCGATCGCGAACCGTCCTCTCGAGCTCGATGACGCGCGCCGCGGCGAGACGGTTGGAGGCATCCAGCTCGAGCGCGCGGCGGTACTCGAGCAACGCCGCGTCGAGCTGGTCCTTCGCCTCGAGATCCCGCGCGCGCGTGATGTGCTCGCGCGACGCGGTCTGCGTCGCGCGCTCGAGCGAGATTTTGTACTCCGGCTTGCGGGGATTCTCCTGGACGGCCCTGGTGAATTCCGCGACGGCGCTGTCCCAGTCGCCCGCGCGCGAGGCTTCCTGCCCTTTGCGGAAGGCGCGGCCGGCAGCACAGCCCGACAGCATCACCGCGAGAACGACTCCAATTATCAGCCTGTGCTTCAAGACCGGCACTCCCTGTCAACGTCCGGGCGCGCCCGGACCTACTTGCCTACGCAGTCCTGCCCCGACATGCGGATGGTCGTCCGCCCGCGGCCGTCCAGGTATTCCATGACGACGGACTCGACGCCAATCCGCACGAGGCGGTACCGGCCGTCGATGGTATCCCCTTCGCGTCCGCGCATCGTGACCCGACAATCGCTGAGGGAGGCGATCTTTCCGGTCGGCGTCTCCATCAGCCCGAAGTATTTCAGAGGGATCGGCGGAGGCCCCTCGGGGACTGGTGGCCCGACCGGCCCCGGCGGTCCCGGCGGCCCGATCGGCGGGGCCACCGTTGGCGGCGGGGGCGGAGGCGGTTTCACGTAGAACCTGAACGGGTTCCTGCCGGATCCCTCCGCCTCGGGGCGCGGCTGCTCGAGCGCCTCGATCCGCACATCGAGATCCGCGGGATCGACGGCTCCCGCCGATCTCGTCGCGGCGACCCTCGGTTTAGACGGTTGCGCCACTGGCCCGGCTGACTTTCCTGGCAGCACCCGCGTCATGACATACGCCGAGGCGACCACCGCAAGCGCGACGAGCAGCCACGGCCTGGGTCGGCCCGAACGGACCGGCGGGTCAGTTTCCGCCATAGGCCCCGATCCGGTAATACGTCGCAATCTGCACGATGACGTTCAAGCCGCCGCGGCCGTCCGACTCGTTCTGCGATACCTGGACGTTCTCCAGCACGAGAAACTCCGGCGCCGTCTCCAGCTCGTGGATGAAGCGCCGGATGTTCCGGTATTCCCCGGACAGCGACGCGGTGTAGGTGAACTTGACGAGCTCGCTGTCGCGTTGCGGCTTCGGATCCGACGTCTCCCGCTCGAGCCGGAGGTTGGACTGCTCCGCCAGCTGCTCGATCCGCAGGAACGTTATCCGCCGTGCGCCGCTGATGTCGGGGGGCAACACGTCGTTGTAGAACTTCTGGAGCTCGGCGTCCGCCTGGGCCTTGCCGGCGACCGTCGCGCGGGCCGCGGCGTAGTCGCGCCGCGCGGCAGCGAGCGCCGTCGCCGACGCCTGGGCCTCCTGCTCGCCGCCGGCGACCTTCTGCGACAGGGGAGACACCAGAATTACGTAGACCGCCACGTTGACGAGCAGCGCCATCACAATCGGCCAGATGAGCGCCCGCTTCTCGGTGAGCACACGACGTGCGGGGGTCATTGGCGCCCTCCCGCAACGGGCGGCTTCGCGCCGGGAGAAGCCTGCCGAGGTGCCGGAGAGGTGCCGGGGCCGGGGCCCGGCGCCGCGGAAGGCGCCGCCTCCGTTGCCGCACCGGTGTAGATGCTCTCGATGACGACCCGGTGCAACCCCTCCTCCGTCTTGTCGCCCGAGGCCGCCACAATCTCCTCGAACGCCCCGGTGGCCTCGAGCTTCTCCATCAACTCGTCGATGTCTTCAGCCCGGCGGCCCAGCACCTGCATATCGACGTGTGTCACGCCGTCCTTCACGCTCGGGCGCACGGAGGACAGCATCACGTCGGGCGGCATCGTCGATTCGATGCGGTTGAAGAACTCCGTCCACGAGAAGGTGCGCTGGTCGATCAGGGAGTTCGCTTCCTGCGCCGCGCCGACCACGAGGGCAAGCTCGATCTTGTCGATCGTCTTGCGGATCGCAGCGGCCGCCGTCGTGAGGCGCTCGGCCTCCGCGTGCTCCGATCCGATTCGCGACGAGAGCTCGGTGTTGTAGCGGGAAAGCGACACGATGCGCACGATGTTGAGGACGGTGATCGCGAGAACCAGGATGCCGGCAATGGCGAGGACCACGTGGACCACGCGCTCGTTATAGAAGGGGCGCGTCGCAAGGTTGGTGCGCAGCACTACGCCACCCGCTCCCGGAGGATGACGCCGATCGACGGAGCCAGACTGTCCAGCAGCTCCGGCGCCGCGGCGATGCGGTCGCGGAGGGCGACGGCGCCGCGGAAGTCGAGCGTCTCGATCCGCGTGCCCACCCGCTCCTCGAGATCGCGCCGCAGGCGCTCGGCCTGCTCGGGTCCGCGCGAGGACGCGCCGGCCAGCACCACACGGGAGAACCCGCCGCCGCCGAGCCGATCCTCGTGATACATCGTCGTCTGGTGGACGAGGTCGCTCAGATCGTCGTCACGCTCGGCCGGCCGCGTGCGGAAGAAGATCACGTCGCCGCCGCGGACGACGGCGAGCGTGCTGTAGTCCGCAGCCACGTGCACCAGCAGCCAGTCGGCGGCCGACGGCGCGTCGCCGGTCTCTGTCGCCAGCACCGCGTTGATGAGGTTCACCGTCGCGAGATCGACGATGCCGGGATGGGCGCCGGCCGCCTGACAGGCGCGTTCGTAACTCTCGATGATGTCGCGGCGCGCGATGGTGACGAGGTAGTCGCGCCCCCCGTCGGGCAGCGCCACGCCCGGGATCCAGCTGATCTGCCCCTCCTCGATCTTGAACGGGACCGCTTTGCGCATCTGCCAGCGAATCAGCTGGTCGAGATCCTGCGCTTTCGCGGGCACCTTCTCGAACCGCAGCAGCGACAGCTTGCCGACCGTGTCCGGCAGCACGAGGGCCACGCGGCGCGGCCGCGGGCTGACCTTGTCGAGCGCGCTCGTGACCGCGGCAGCGAGCGCCGCCGGGTCGTGGACGTTGGTCGCGTTCAGCGCGGGCTCGACCGCGCCCGCCGGCAGCGCCTCGCTCGCGTGCCCCGAGAGCACGCGGGCCTTCCCCTGCTCGGTCACGACCGCCACCGTGACGCGATTCGCGCTGATCTCCAGCGCGGCCGACGGGGGGCGGCTCGACAGCCAGCGGAAGAACAAGGACTGGGCGGCGCTCATTCGACGAAGGTCACCTTGTTGATTTCGCGGAGCGTCGTGGTCCCCTTGAGGACCTGCGCGACGGCGGACTCGCGCAGAAAGCGCATGCCTTCATCGCGTGCCGCTTTCTTGATTTCCGACGTGGGCCGGCGCGCGAGGATCAGCTCGCGGATGCCGTCGCTCAGATCCAGCAGCTCGCAGATGGCGGTCCGGCCGCGGTAGCCCGTGCCGCCGCATTCCATGCAACCGGCCCCCTCGAAGAACAGACCCCTGTGCTCGAGCGCCGGATCGAGCGCCGACTCCACGAGCATCGCGCGGGTGATCGTCGCCTGCCGCTTGCAGTGCACGCAGATGTTGCGGACCAGCCGCTGCGCCAGCACGCAGTTGAGCGCGGACACGAACTGGTAGGGCTCGACGCCCATGTTCAGGAACCGGCCGAGCACGTCCAGCACGTTGTTGGCGTGGACGGTCGTGAACACCAGATGCCCCGTCAGCGCCGAATTGATGGCAATCTGCGCCGTCTCCGCATCGCGGATCTCTCCGACCATGATCTTGTCGGGG
>CAYZBZ010000290.1:0-5191 GCA_964476725.1 uncultured Vicinamibacterales bacterium | reverse complement strand
GGCTCGCCGATGACTTCGTACTCCGCAGCTCCGGCGAATGTGTCGGTCAGCCGACCGCGAATCAGCGTGATCGCAAGATTCGTGATGTCGATGCCGATCCAGCGGCGGTTGAGTTTTTGGGCGGCCGCAATCGTGGTCCCGCACCCACAGAAGGGGTCCAGGATCGTGTCGCCTTCATTGCTGCTGGCGCCAATGATCCGTTCGAGCAGGGCTTCCGGCTTTTGTGTCGGATAACCGAGGCGCTCCTGTGCTTGAGAGTTCACCGGAGGGATGTCCTCCCAGATGTCGGAGATGGGCGTCCCTTGCTGGTCGTCGAGATAGAGCTTCAGTCTCGGCACGCCGGACTTGCCATAGACGAGCAATCCTGCCGCTTCAAATTGCTGCATCTTGTCGATGGTGAAGGACCAGCATCGCGTCGGGACGGGCTTGACGCCTTTCCACGCGTATAGCTGCCCGGACGATGCTCGCTGCATCGATGCCGTCAGATCGCGAGTGGTGTAGCGTCGGCCGTCTTCATCTTCCTGCCCGTAGTGCGACTGGATGTACTCCGGGTCGTACGCTTGATGCAGCTGATTCCAGATCCATTTCTTTCCTTTCGTGTAGAACAGGATTTGATCCGACACGAGCGCATAATTCATCAGCACGTTACCGTGCGCCGATGTGCGCCTCCATCGGATGTCGGCGCGGAAGTTTCGCCCATCAAAAATCGAATCCATCACGATCTTGAGGTAGTGGCTCGCCGTCGAATCGCAGTGCAGATAGATGCTGCCTGTCGGTTTCAGAACGCGCCGCAGCTCGACAAGACGAGGCGCCATCATCGCCAGATAGGCCATCATGTCGTTCTCGCCGAGAAAGCCGCGCAGGGATTGCATCACCTGCGAATGCCGTCCGCCGCTCTCGACTGTTTCCTGAAAGACCGCCTCTGCGTT
The DNA here is from genome assembly GCA_964476725.1 of uncultured Vicinamibacterales bacterium. Taxonomy (GTDB): domain Bacteria; phylum Acidobacteriota; class Vicinamibacteria; order Vicinamibacterales; family 2-12-FULL-66-21; genus JALZOC01. Next base: position 4,262 of record CAYZBZ010000290.1, on the reverse strand, counting down.
CTGGTCCCAGTGCCATGTGTCCTCGAACGCTTTGATTTGCGAGGCGGCCTGTGAGCCGTTCCTTTCGGCGAACAGCACGTTGTATTCCTGGCTGCTCTTGAATGGCGGATCGAGGTAGACGAGATCCACGGATTCATCTTCGACGTGTCGTCGGAGCACGTCGAGGTTATCTCCGTAGTACAGCCGGTTCATGGGCGGGAATTGTAGCTCAGGCGAGCAATGCCACGATTTCCTCTAAAGTTGTTACTTTTCGTGAAGCGGCGCTATCCTGAAACTGAAACTGACCCACTACCAGCAAACGGGACCGCTTGTGGAGCCGTGCGCGGGACTGTTATGATGAGGGTTCTGTCAACGCGTCCGACGCGTGCCGAGGTAGCTCAGTCGGTAGAGCACAGCACTGAAAATGCTGGTGTCCCTGGTTCGATTCCAGGCCTCGGCACCATTACTTCCAGTCCAACCCCCTCCGAACATTTCCGGAAGATGCCGGTGTCACCGGGTCGATGCGGGTCCACCCGCGGCCCAGTAATAGGCCCGCCCCTGGTTCCAGTTCACGGCAAAGATGAGATCTCCCGTTTTCGCGCGGTAGCCGCGGATGCCGGTGGCGGCAAGGCGGTCGCCGTTCAGCTCGCCGCGCATCTCGATGGGCCACCATTCGATGCGCTTCGGCATGTCGCAGCGCTGCCCCTGCAGCGACATCTCGTCCTGCAGCAGGGCCCGGAGCGTATCGGCCTCCGACTGCGGGAAATTGATGATGCCCCAGCGCCGCGCCGTGCCGGGCAGGTGCGCCTCGCGAATGTCGTGGGAGCCTGCAGGCAGGCCTTCGGGAATCCAGCCCTTCGCCATGGCGCCGGCCTGGCGCGCCTCCTCGAGCGTCGCGAACGAGTTCGTCTGCGAGTTGATTCCGGCGCACGCGCCGGCGATACCGAGGGCGACTGCGGCCACGGACGATACGAAACGCGCGCGCCAGATCCCCGGTCGCTTGGTCCCAATGAGGCGATGGGTCATGTGCAGGTCATCGTAACGCACTCCCTGATGGAGCGCAGCCCTCAGGGCTGCCTGTGGCAGGGCTGACCAGCCTCCGCCAAGGCTACGGCGGTCCGCCGGAGCATGCCCGCCCCGCTGATTACGCCGATTCCCAGCGCCGCGCGAGCATGCGGGCTGCGGCGAGAAACGCCGCCGTCAAGCCCAGAAGCACCAGCACCTGGGGCCAGAGCTGCCAGAGCGCCGCATCGCGCCAGAACACCTTCAGGTATCCGTCCAGCGCCCACGCGTTGAACGTCATCAACCCCACCTTCTGCATCGTCTCGCTCATCAGAAACCGCGGGAACATGCTGCCGCCAAGGGCGGACATCGTGAGGATCAGGATCGTCGAGAACCCCGAGAGCTGGGCGCGGGTTCGGGCCAGCGTCGCGAGCACGAGACCGAGCGCGGCGGCGGCCGACGCGGTCATCGCCGTCATGACGACGAACCCGGGCAGGTGCGAGAAGAGCGGCAGTCCGAAAGCGACTCTGCCCCAGAGAAACATGATCGTGAGCTGCGCGAACCCGACGAGCGCGATGAACACCCATTTGCCGATCAGCACGCCGGTCATGCCGATATTGGTCGAGAGCAGGCGCTCGAGCGTGCCGGCTTCGGCCTCGTCCAGGAGCGCGCCGCCGGCGCCGGCGACCGACGAGAACAGCATGAACATGACGCCGATCCCTGCGGCGTAGAACGAGATGAGCGATCCGCGCCGGTCGTCGGTCCGCATGACGTCAACGACATTCACCGCGACGCCCATGCCCCCGCCCTCCGCGGTGCCGGTGCTCTCGGTGCCGCCGGCCTGCCCTTGCGCCTTGAGGCGCGGCATCCAGGCGTCCACCGCAGTCTTCTGTTGCGGCGTGAGCGCTCCGGCGTACTGCTCGAACTGGCGCATGCCTCCCTGCATCAGCAGGTCCGGCGCGGCCGTCATCGTCACCTTCTGCAGCAGCCCGAAGACCATCTGCGGCGCGATGCGATCCGAGACGTCCGACAGCAGCTCTATGGACGGCCCGGACCCGCCCGCGAATCCGCTCTTCGTGAACGACTCGCCGAGTCCCGCGGGAATCACGACGGCAACCGGCAAGTCGCCCGCCTTCACGAGCCGCTCCGCGGCGGCGCGGTCCAGCACAGGCCCTTTGCCCGCGTCGTCCACGGTCGTCCGCGGCCGGAGCCCCTTTTCCTTCTGCAGTCCGGCGATGAGCCGGCCGCTGAACTCCGAGTGATCCTCGTCCACGACCGCAATGCGGATGCGCGCGGTCTGCGCGTCTCCCTGTCCGCCGAAGACGCTCGCGAAGATCGAGAAGAACACGATGGGCAGGACGAACGTCAGCGCCTGCGCGACGCGATCGCGTCGCAGGTTGATCCAGCCGATGCGCAGCAGCGTGCCCATTACTCTCGCAGCTCCCTTCCCGTGAGATGAATGAAGACCGCCTGCAGGCTCGGGCCGCGAACCTCGACGTCGTCGACGGAACGTCCCGCCTGGCGGATGCGCTCCAGTAGCGGCGGCAGCTCCAGCGCGACGTCGCGCATGCGCGCTTTGACGACCCGGCCGTCGCCGGCATCGGCGCTCAGATCCGTCCCGCGTGTGGCGGTGCCCGCCGCGAGGTCCGCCGTGGTGCCGGCGCTCAACGGCGCGTCAAGGCGGAGCGTGACCAGCCGATAGCGGCCGACGGTCTGATCGACGAGCTCCGGCAGTGTGCCGGCGGCAATCACTTTTCCGTGGTCGATGATGACCGTCCGCGAGCAGCGCGCTTCCGCCTCCTCGAGATGGTGGGTCGTGAGCAGCAGCGAGACCCCCGACTGCGCCAGATCCGCGAGCATGTCGTAGATGCGATCGCGGCTCTGGGGATCGACGCCGACCGTCGGCTCGTCGAGCAGCACGACGCGCGGCCGGTGCAGCACGCCGCAGGCGATGTTCAATCGACGCCGCATACCGCCCGAGAACTGCTTGACGGACTCCCTCGCGCGGTCGCCGAGTCCGGTGCGCTCGAGCGCCCAGTCCACCTGTTTCGCCAGCTCGGCCCCTGAGAGGCCGTGAAGCCGTCCGAACACTTCCAGGTTCTCGCGCGCCGTGAGCAGCGGGTAGATCGCTACTTCCTGCGGGACAATCCCGAGCTCGGGCGGCGTGTGACGGCCGTCCAGCACGCGATCGAAGACCCGGATCTCTCCCCCGTCGAGACGCACGCGTCCGGCCACTGCGCGAATCAGCGTCGTTTTGCCGGCGCCGTTCGGGCCCAAGAGGGCGAGCAGCTCCCCCTGCCGCAGCTCGAATGTCGCGCCGTCGAGCGCGACCACCGGGCCGAATTTCTTCCTGGCGTTGGCAACCGAGAGGACGTTCATCGCGGCCGTACTCCTCGAGCGCCCTGCGGTCTGTCGCGGCGGCGCTTCACTTGCGGGTACCTTACGGGTCACCCACGATCTTCTTCGTTCAGACGCTTCTGCAGCGCCTTCGTGGCGCTCTTTGTCCTGCGTCTCTCGTCAATCTGGGCGCGCTGATCGAGCTGAAGCGCCTGGTGGGCCTGCTCGTCCTGCAGCTTGTGATAGCTCTCGATCCGGCCGGCCGTCAGCTCGCCGGTGCCCACGGCCGCGCGGACGGCGCATCCCGGCTCCTGCCGGTGCCGGCAGTCGCGAAACCGGCATGCATCCTCCAGCGTCTCGATGTCGCCGAACGCGCCGCTCATGGCCTCGCCGGTATCCCACAACTGCAGCTCGCGCATACCCGGCGTGTCGATCAGCACTCCGGAGCCTGGCAGCAGCACGAGCTGACGCGCGGTGCTGGTGTGCCGGCCGCGGCTGTCCGACTCGCGCACGTCCTGCGTCCTCAACAGGTCGTGACCAACCAGCCGGTTGACGATGGTGGACTTCCCGACGCCTGAAGATCCGAGCAGCGCCCCGGTCTGTCCGTGGCCCAGGTACTGGCGCAGCACGTCCACACCGCCAGGCACCCGGCACGAGACGGCATGAACAGGAGTGTCGCCTGCGGTCGCGCGCACGCCGGCCGCCATCCCTTCGGGATCGGCCACGGCATCGGCCTTGTTCAGCACGATCACGGGGGACGCGCCGCTCTCCGAGGCCACCACCAGGTAGCGCTCGATCCTGCGCGGGTTGAAGTCGCCGTCGAGTCCCGCGACGAGAAAGACGGTGTCTATGTTGGTGGCGACGACCTGCTCTTCAGTGGCGTCTCCCGCCGCGCGGCGAGAGAAGCGGCTGCGCCGCGGCAGCACGGCGACGATCCGCGCATT
>CAYZBZ010000289.1:0-5204 GCA_964476725.1 uncultured Vicinamibacterales bacterium | reverse complement strand
CGCTCTGGCGCGACCCGGCGCGCGCGGCCGCGCTCGGCGCCGCGGGGGCAGCCGGCGTGCGGGAGCACTACACCGTCGGCCGGATGGCGGAAGCAGTCGAGGCGATCTACCGCGAAGTCATGGCCGCCCGGCCACGGGCGTGAAGGGCGATCTCGATCCATGTTGAAGGTCAGCAACGTCTCGAAGTCCTATCCGACGCCGCGGGGTGAGCTGTCGATCCTGACTGACATCTCTCTGACCCTCGATCGCGGAGACGCCATCGCGATCACGGGTCCATCGGGGAGCGGAAAGAGCACGCTCCTGTACATTCTGGGGGCGCTCGAGCCCCCGTCATCCGGATCGGTGACTCTCGATGGACAGGATCCGTTCGCGCTCGGCGAGCGCGCGCAGGCCGCCTATCGCAACCGCCACATCGGCTTCGTCTTTCAGGACCATTCGCTGCTGCCGCAGTGCTCGGTCATCGAGAACGTGTTGACGCCGACGCTCGCGGCGCCCGCACGCGACGCGACCGCGCAGGATGACGAACGCCGCGCGCGCGAGATTCTCGGCCAGGTCGGACTGACAGACCGACTGGATCACCGCCCCGGCGAGCTCTCCGGAGGCGAGAAGCAGCGCACCGCCGTCGCGCGGGCGCTGATTCTCGACCCCGTCATGCTGTTGTGCGACGAGCCGACGGGCAACCTCGACCGGAGCTCCGCCGATGCGGTCGCGCAACTGCTGCTCGATCTGCACGCCCGCCGGAAGACGATTCTCATTGTCGTGACCCACAGTCCCGCGCTCGCCGAGCGGTTCCCCGTGCGGTACGACATGAACGACGGAAAGCTCGTTAAAGTTCCAACGTTCTAACGTTCTACAGTTCTAAGGTTCTACGCGTCGACTAGAGGCGGCGTGACAATAACCTCGTGTAGCAACGGATGGATGCGCTTGACAGCCGCGCGATACGCAGTCAACAACTCCTTTTCGTCATTGAAATAATATCGCGCGCTGTCTCTGGTTTCCCTCAGGAAGGACGATAGGAAGCATTGCACTCCCGACGGGTTGGCCGCGTGTCTGTGGCGGGTCTCCCCGCGGGCTTCAGCCGCCGCCTCACCAGACGCGTGACGTGCAACACCGGTTTCGAGCCGTGCCTTCCTGCTCTTTAGTTAGCGTCCGCGCCGTCTTTGCCGGGGCGCTGGCCAGGTCTGACGTCAGCGTTTCGAGCCGCGCCTTCTCTAAATCCGACAGAGCCGCGATCGCCTGAACTGCGGCGCACGGACCCGCATTGTGGTGTCCGACTTAGGTTCGCGAAGAGTCTCGAGCGCGTAAAGGGCGCGTGTAACGGGCGCGCTTACACGAACATGAACCGCCGCACCCCTTCGTGCTCGAGCAGCCAGCGCTTGCGATCGAGACCGCCGCCGTAGCCTGTCAGCGTCCCGTTGGTGCCGATGATGCGATGGCAGGGGACGATCACCGCGACCGGGTTCGCGCCGTTGGCGGCGCCCACCGCCCGGACGGAGGATGGGGACCCAATCGCGCGCGCGATCTCGGCATACGCGACCGTCGTGCCGGCCCGCACGGACCGCAGCGCGGCCCACACTTTCTTCTGAAAGGACGTCCCGTTCATCTCAACCGCGATCCGATCGAGCGCGCCGAGATCCCCCGCGAAGTAGGACCGAAGCGCCGCGACCGCACCGGCGGGATCCGGATGCGCGACGACCTCACTGGGCGGCACACCCGGGTACCACCGGCCGAGCGCCGCGTTCACCTGCGGGTCGCGGGGACCGAAGTGCAGCAGGCACACCCGCTCCCCGCGCGCCGCCAGGGTCAGCCCGCCGATCGGCGACTCGAACGTCGTGATGTGGATCATGATCGAACCAGGGCGACCGAAGCATTGGGGGATCGGCACGTTGCGACTCATAGAAATTCGTGAAATTCGCTGCCTGCCGTTACGTCACATGTACGAATTCAATTGCACGATACGCAGACCAGGAATCAGAGGAAGCCTCCGATCGTTTGTCAGAAAGGTTGTACACCCGGCTGTCAGTGCCGCCACGAGCTGGATCGCGTCAGGCGTCTTGACGCTGGTGACGGCCCTGAGCTGCGCCGCCCCGCGGAGCAGCTCCCGCGTGAGATCGACGACGCGCACGCCACGACTGCGCGTGAGCAACGCTTCGTAGCGGTCGGCGAGGAGACGATTACCGGAGCGATACGGAACCTCCAGAACCTCCAACAACGTCAGGGCCGATGTGATGATCTCCTGCCGGCCCTCATCAACGGCCTTGAACAACGGCTCGATCAGCCGGAGAAACTGCGGCTGCTCTTCGATGAAGTAGATGAAGATGGCTGTATCGACACCGACGGCGCCCGCGCCAAGATCAGCCATCACTCCCACGATGCTCGTTCTCGCTCCACGTGTACTGCCGCGTCGATACCACCCCAGTGTTCCTTGCCGAGGCCCCGAAGATCGAGAATCGACAGCGCCTTCGGGGTCTCGAGCGCTTCGCTCAGGAGATGCGTCACCTCCTGAGCGACCGAGCGGCGCTGCCGCTTCGCACGCACCTGAAGCTTCCTGTAGAGCGCGTCCGGCAGATTTTTGATGTTCAATGTAGCCATGCGTCCTCCAAATATCCTCCATTATGGAGTCACGCGGCGGATGCAGTCTACTCCCCCCACCGTCTAATACCTTGACTGTCTAGGCTTCAGGCCGCTAGAGTGAACGAATGGCGCCAAAAACCGACGCACACGGACTTCTTCACGGAACGCTCGACGCCCTGGTCCTCAAGACCCTGTCGCGGGGGCCGCGCCATGGATACGCCGTCGCGCGATGGATCGAAGAGGAAACCGACCGGGCGGTCCCCGTCGAGGAGGGCTCGCTCTATCCGGCGCTTTACCGGATGGAGCGGCGCGAGTGGATCGAGGCCGAGTGGGGCACGTCGGATCTCGGCCGTAAAGCCAAGTTCTACCGCATCACGCCGAAGGGCCGGCGTCAGCTCACGACCGAAACCGAGCAGTGGGCGCGCTTTGCCGCCGGCGTATCGAAGGTGCTGCTGACGGCATGACCTTCGGCAAGTCGCTCCGCTCGCGATGGTGGAAGGACAGCGTCGAGGACGAGGTCAACGCGGAGCTCGACTTCCACGTCGAGATGCGCGCGCGCGAGCTCGTTGCCGCCGGGATGGATCCGGCCGCCGCGCGGGAAGCGGCCGTGCGGCGTTTCGGAAACATCAACCGGGTGAACGAGGTCTGCCGCGAGATCGGCCGGCGAAGGGACAAGGATATGCGACGGACGGAATACCTCTCGGAGCTCGCGCAGGACATCACGTTCGCCTGCCGGCAACTCCTCAAGAACCCTGGCTTCACGATCGTCGCTGTCGTCACTCTGGCGCTCGGCATCGGCGCGACGAGCGCCATCTTCAGCGCGGTGCAGGCCGTCGTGCTCAGGCCTCTGCCGATTCCCGAGCCCGAAGGCGTGTTCGCGATCTACGAGGAGTGGGGAGGCGCGCGCGGGGACGTGTCGGCCGGCAACTTCGTGGACGGTGTCGAGACGGCATCCAGCTTCAGCGACGTCACCGCCATCCTTTTTTCGAGCTTTATCGTCGGCAATGACGCCGACGCGGAGCGCGTGATCGGCGTAAGGGCCACGGCCGGCTTCTTCAAGGTCTTTGGATCCGAAACCGCGAAGGGGCGCGTCTTCACCGCCGATGAGGATCAGCCAGGGCGGGAGCAGGTCGTGGTGCTGAGCGACCGCATCTGGACGCGCAGGTTCGGCAGCGATCCGGCCGTGGTCGGCAAAGAGATCCGCCTGAGCGGCCGGACGTACGAAGTGATCGGTGTCATGCCGCCGGCCTTCGATCTGACCGCGGAAAGCGAAGAACTCTGGGTGCCAATCGCCTTCACACCCGAACGGAAGGCGGAGCACGACGAACATATGTACCAGGTCTACGGCCGGCTCAGGCCGGGCGTGACCTCCACGCAGGCACTCGCGGAGCTGCGGCGCAACGCCGAGGATCTGCGCAAGCGCTTCCCGAAGGACGATGCGGAGCTCGGCTTCAACATGATGGGCGTGATGGAGGAGATGGTCGGCGATTACCGCCTGCGGCTCCTGACGCTGCTCGGCGCCGTGGGGTTCGTCCTGCTCATCGCCTGCGGCAACATCGCCAATCTCCTTCTGGCGCGCGGCGCGGCCCGCTCTGGCGAGCTGGCCATCCGGGCGGCGCTCGGCGCCGGACGCGGGCGCATCGTCCGGCAGTTGCTGACCGAGAGCCTGGTGCTCGCGGCCGTGTCGGCCGCCGCCGGTCTGGCGCTTGCCGCGTGGGGCATCAAGGCGCTGGTAGCCGCCGCGCCGGCCGGCGTCCCCCGGCTCGAGCAGACGGCGCTCGATCCTGTCGTCGTCGCGTTCACGCTCGCAATCGCGCTGGCGAGCGCCGTCCTCTTCGGCCTCGCGCCTGCGATGCGTGCCGCGAGGACCGACGTGCAGACGACGCTGAAGGAAGGCGGCCGCGGGGCCGGGATGGGAGGCGTGCGCGACCGGCTTCGCACTGGACTCATCGTGTCGGAGCTTGCACTTGCACTGTTGTTACTGGTCGGTGCCGGGCTCTTGATCAGGAGCTCCATCGCGCTGCAGCGGGTCAACCCGGGGTTCGATTCCGATGGGGTGTTGAGCGCGCGCATTTCGCTGCCGGCCGCTGAGTTCAAGGACGCCGCACAGGTCGTCCAGACCTTCGAACGCATCGCGGAGGCCGCGGCGCAGATCCCAGGCGTGGAGGCAGCGGCGCTGACGTCGCAGGTGCCGATGGGGGCGGGCGGCAATGGCAACATGCTCATCCGCGAAGGGCTCGCTGATGACATCCGAAACATGATCCAGAGCCGCCTGCGAATCGTCACACCCGGCTATCTCGCGACGATGCGCATCCCGATCGTCAAGGGACGCGACATCAACGCCGCGGACCGGCGGGGCGCCCTGAAGGTCATGGTCATCAGTGAGGCGCTCGCCCAGGCGGCATTCCCCGGCGAGGATCCGATCGGCAAACGATTCTCCTGCTGCGAGCGCGCCCCTGACGGTAAAAGTCCGGACTACAAGACCGTCGTCGGCGTCGCCGGCGACGTGCGATCGCGCGGCCCCGGCGAGGCACCGTCGCCGGAGTTTTACCTTCCCGCCGCGCAGGCGCCTGTCGTGTCCTGGGACTGGATCCAGCGGACGATGTACGTCGCGGTCCGCACGTCGATGG
>CAYZBZ010000288.1:0-5246 GCA_964476725.1 uncultured Vicinamibacterales bacterium | reverse complement strand
CGAGCAGCGTCGGCGGCGGCTCTCCCGGCGCGCGGCCCGTCAGGTGTCTCGCGTAGTTCTCGATCCCGTGACAGTACCCGATCTCCTTGATCATCTCGAGGTCGAACATCGTCCGCTGATGCAGCCGGTGCGCTTCGAGCACCTTGCCCTCCGACTCGAGCTCGGTCCGGTGCCAGCCGAGCTCCGCCTTGATGCTCTCAACCGCCGCCCTGGTGCGATCCCGCGACGTGACGAAGTGCGTCTTCGGATAAATCGCGATCTTGTCGTGCCGGCGGAGCGTCTTGCCCGTCAGCGGGTCGAACGTGATCAGCTCGTCGACCTCGTCGCCGAAAAGCTCGATCCTGAGCGCCGTGTCTTCGTACGACGGCTGGACCTCGACGATGTCCCCCCGGACGCGGAAGACGCCGCGCGCGAACTCGTGGTCGTTGCGCTCGTACTGGATCTCGACCAGCTTCCGCAGAATCTGATCGCGGTCGATCCGCTGCCCGCGCTCGAGCGGCAGCATCATCCCGTAGTACGCCTCAGGCGAGCCCAGCCCGTAAATGCACGAGACGCTCGCGACGATGATGACGTCCCGGCGTTCGAACAGCGAGCGGGTCGCCGACAGCCGCATGCGGTCGATCTCGTCGTTGATCGTCGCTTCCTTCTCGATATACGAGTCGGTCGTCGGGACGTAGGCCTCGGGCTGGTAATAGTCGTAGTAGCTGACGAAGTATTCGACCGCGTTCTCAGGGAAAAAACGCCGGAATTCCTGGTACAACTGCGCCGCCAGGGTCTTGTTGTGCGCCATCACGAGCGCGGGCCGGTTCACCCGGGCGATGCACTGCGCCACGGTGAACGTCTTGCCCGAGCCGGTCACGCCAAGGAGCACCTGCGCCGGGTCGCCGCGCTCGAGCCCCTCGACGAGCTCGTCAATCGCGCGGGCCTGGTCCCCCAGAAGCTCGAAGTCTGTCACCAGCTTGAACTGGTCGTACTTGGACGCCATGGTGATCTGAAAAGCGTACCACAGGTGAGGGAACGGAGGTGGCGGAGCGAACGGAGAGGGATGTCCTCCGCTAACTCCCTTTACGGAAGAGGGCGAAGTACCCATCGCGCGTGCGGAGCCGGGCCCCTTTGAGATCCGGACGCCTGAGGCGGATGTCGACCTCGCGCCAGGTGCCGTTGGTGCGCTCGTCGGTCGACGTATAGCCAAGGCTGTAGCGTGCGGCAATCTCGCGCTCGATCTTCTCGTACATCTTGTCCACTTCTTTGAGGCTCATCGGAAAGAGCGCCTGGCCGCCCGTCATCGACGCGTAGCGCTCGAGCTGCTGCCGCTGCGCCGTGCGCGCCGACTGCGACTGATGCTCGAGGTAGCCAACCACATACACGGTCACGTCCGAGGCCCGAAGGAGATCGAGCACGTCCCCCTGATTGAGCGCGCTGCGCGTGTCGCCGCCGTCGGTGTACATGATGAGAATCTTCTGGCCTGTCTGTTCCGACGCGCCGTTCAGATACACGCCGAGCGCGTCGTACAGCGCGGTGTAGCCGTCCGGCTTGCGCATGCGGATACGCTCGACCAGGCGCGGGTAATCCGTGGCGGCGTACCGCGCCACGCGGACTTCCGTGTCGAAATCCACGAGCGTGATGTCGACGGCGGTCTCCATCGCGTTGAGGAACTTTATCGCGGCGGTGCGGACATCCTTGATGTCCTCTTCCATGCTGCCGCTGGTGTCGAGCAGGAAACCGATATGCAGCGGAGGGACCGTCTCCGGGCTGCCGGCGGCGAAGTATCGAACGGTCTGCGTCTTGCCGGCTTCCTTGACCTCGAAGTCGTCCGCCGTCAACCCGACGATCGGGGCGCCCTGCTTGTCGGTGACGACGACGCCGAAGTGAACGAGGTCGATTTCAGCGCGAAAGGTCTGCTGAGCGGCGGCCAGCGCCGCCGCGGTCGCCATCGTGATCGTCAGTACCGCCGCTCGGCGCTTCATGCGATACCTCCACGGATCAGAATATCTTGTACCCGCTCACCCTGACCACCTGCGTCCCGAGGCTGCCGTCGGCGTTCACGCCGCGGAGCCCGTAGCCCCACTCCACGGCGATGAGCGTGCCGAACGGCGCCGGCGCCTCGACCGCGGCGCCAACACCCGTGTAGTTACGCAGGCGGCGGCCGAAGCCCGGATCGTGCACGGCCGCCGAATCGAGAAATCCGTCGATCCTCACGAGGCCGGCGGCCCACGCCGCCGCGGTGCGCAGCACGCCTCCGCGATCGTACCGGATGAGCGCCGCAGGGTAACCGCGCAGCCGGTTGTCGAACGCGCCGAACGAATAGCGGCTGAACCGATCGAGGTCGCGCCCGGACGTCCACGTCCCCTCGACGCGCGCGACGAGCCGCGGCGTGAGCACCGCGGACCGGGACACCGACACGCCATAACGCTGAAAGTCACGCTGCGACGGCTCATAGGCTCCGGACGCTCGGCGCCCCCACGCGCGCCAGCCGCTGCGGCGCGCGGGGTTCCACCACGCCGACCCGTTCCACCCGTCGCGCTGGGCGTCGATCGCAAGCCGGGCGCCGTGGACGAGTTGATCGGCCGGCACCACGAAGCCGCTGGCCGTCGCCTCGCCGGCGGCAAAGTGAGTGTAGTCCAGGTCGTAGCCGGCCCGCACCGAGATCCTCGGCGTCAGCGACCTCAGCAGCCAGACGGACGCCTGCGCGGGCCTCTGCCGGATATCTTCGTCGTACTGCTCGCGCCCGTTGACGAAGGCGCGGTCGTTGTAAGACGAGGCAATGCCGAACGCGCGGCCCCCGAGCTGCCATCGGCTGCGCCGGAGGGACGGAATCGAGAAGGCGAGCTGCCCGTACGTCCCGCCGAAAAACGCGCTCAGCTGCGTGCCCGTGCCGAACAGGTTGAAGTCCACGTAGCTCAGGCCGGCGAACGGAAGCGGCACCGAGATATTGGGATCCACGATGACGCCCGCCGCGAGCGTGCGCACCCGGTCGGCTCGCCCGGCGATGGTCGGCGTCGCGTCTTCCGCGTTCGCGCCGGGCTGGCGATCGCGCCGCAGGTAACGATACCCCTGCGGCGTGTCGCGAAGCATCAGCGAGTTAGACGCATACGCGGCCTGCCGCCGGGCGACGAAGTCGGATGGATTGATCTGGTGCGCGGCAATCGACAGCACGCGATGAATGGGCGTTCGGTGTCCTGCCCCTTCGTACATCTGGCGCACGTCCGAGCGCGACAGGAGCCAGATGCCCGGGCGCGCCGGCTGAAACTCGTCCACCTGCTCCGACACGACGATCGGGCCGCGCAGCCCCGTCTGCGACGCAGCGACCTTCACCATCGCGAAGCTGTCCATCGCAATCCACGTGCGTCCGCGGAACAGCGGAGCGGAGCTCTCCTTCGGCTCGAAGGCAACGACGTAACAGGGCGTGGAACCGATCGTCTCGCGCCCCGCGAGGCGGTACAGGTAGACCCCCGTCAATGTGATCGTCAGCGGCGGCGAGGCGACTCGCTCCGGCTCGATGACAGGCAGCCGGGGCACGCCGCGTCCCTTGAACTCGATGCCGTTGATGCGGACCGCGCGCTGCTCGAAATCGGTCACGCCGGCCGACGTATAGATGATCGCCTCCGAGCTGATCGCAATCGGCGCCGGGAACCCGGGCGCCTCGAACGACAGCGTCAGCGTCCCCTGAGAGATGAGCTGCCGCACGGCGGCGCTCTGGCGCGCCGCCGCGGCCTGATGCCGGGCCACGATCTCCTCGACCGCAAGCGACCGCGATCCGACGACCTGCACCCCCTCCGCGAAACGATCCGCCGTGCCGGCCGGCAGCACGCGCAGGATCGCGTCTCCCGTCGCGAGCGTGACGCGTTCGACGTGCGCGTCGGCCGGCGTCACATCCACGCCCGTGCCCGGCGGGCACCGAGGGGCAAGAGCCACCGTCTCGAGCGTCTGCGGGTTGAGGTAGGCGTCCACGCGCGTCGCGCCGCACGCAATCCGTACCGACGGCGATGGCACGAGACCCGCGGGCAGCAACGCCGCGGCCCGCGCGAGGTCGCGCGCCAGCTCGGCGACACGCGTCACGTCCTCCGGCATCCGCCACAGCCAGCGCTCCACTCCGGTCGCCTGTGTTGCCAGGAGCGCAGCCGTCACGTCCGACGGCGCGTTCCCGGGCTCCGGCTCGAGCGTGCGCCACACCTCATGGCCGGTGGGTTCAGGCGCAGGCGGACCGTCCCACACGATGAAGTCCAGGTAAGGACCGAGATCGCGGGCCAGCAAGGCGGACAGGACCGCCGGGGCTCCGGCAATCCCCAGCGCGACCCCCTGCGCCGCAGCCGCGCGCGCGGCGGTGAGCCGCAGCTTGATCGCGTAAGCGGCTTGCGCAAGATCCGCGTCGGGCGCGATCGAGCCGAGATCGATCAGGAGCCTCCGCGTGCGCGCGGCAAGGTCGGCCGGAAGCGGCCCGGGGGGGATTCCTCCCACAAGGAGGCCGGCGCTCCCCCCTTTCCGTGTGATGTCGTCGAGTCCGGCGAGCGCGGCGGCCTCCCCCCCGGGCGCCACACGAACCAGCACGTCGAGCCCGCCCAGTTGCTCCGGCAGCGCCAGCACCTGCCCGGGCGTCACCGAAATGGCCACGCATGCGGCGCACGGAGCCGTCGGGGCGGGGGCGGACGCGATGCCGCACACGGGCGCGCACACGAAAAGGACCGCCAGCGCGGCGGTCACCCGACACATCTGGAGACGGGACGGTACCACGGCGTATAATGTCTGTCTGGTCATGATCACGACACGCCCCTGACATGCGCGTCCTTGCCATCTGCCGGGACGAGCTCGTCATCCGGTCGCTCGACGCGGTGCTGCTCCCAAGCTTCGAGGTCGACTTCCTTGTCGAAAGCCGGCCGCTTGCCAGGCGCCTTCACGACGGCGGCATCGAAGCCAGCGCGGGCGATCCCCGGCGCGTCGACACCTACCTTAAAGCCGATATCTCCCCCAGCACCTGCTTCATCGTCGAAGACAACGGCCGCCGGAGCCTCAAGAAGGTGCTCTCCGCGATCCGGGACGCCGGCGGCACGCTCGTCTACGTGCTGCACACCTCGCAGGGGAGGGGAAAGGGGATCGATGCGGCCAGGGCGGACTTTCCAGATGTGACCCATCTGGATCTCCCCGAGCTCATCCGGCCGACGCTGGTCACCGAGCTCAGCCGATCGATGACGCGGGCGCGCGTCCAGCAGTACCAGCGGTACTTCGCGGATGCCGATCGCGTGCTCATC
>CAYZBZ010000287.1:1466-5252 GCA_964476725.1 uncultured Vicinamibacterales bacterium | reverse complement strand
GCCTCCTGGGCCCGAACGGCGCCGGCAAGTCGACCTTCATGAAGCTGATCACCGGTCAGCTCAAGCCCAGCAAGGGCTCGGTGAAGGTCCTCGGCGAGGCGATCTGGCGAAACCCGCATCTGTATTTCCAGATCGGCTTCTGCCCCGAGCAGGACGCGTTCTACGACCGCATGACCGGCCTCGAGTGGGTGACGGCGCTCGTGCGGCTCAACGGCCTCGGGGAAAAGGAGGCGGACGGCGCGGCGCGCCGCGCGCTGACCTCCGTGGACCTGATGGACGCGGCCGACAAGAAGATCGGCGCCTACAGCAAAGGGATGCGCCAGCGGGTCAAGCTCGCGCAGGCCATCGTCCATGATCCGGCGCTCCTCATCCTCGACGAGCCGTTGTCCGGGATGGATCCACTGGCACGGCGCCGGACGATCCGCCTGATTCGCGAGTCGGCGCGCGCCGGCAAGAGCGTCATCGTCTCGAGCCACATCCTGCACGAGATCGAGTCGATGACCGCCAACATCCTGCTGATCAACAACGGCCGGATTCTCGCGGAAGGGGACGTCCATCACATCCGCGAGCTGATCGACGAGCATCCCCACACCGTCTACGTGCGGGCCGAGAACCCACGGGGACTCGCGCGCGACTTCCTCGAACGGGCGGACGTTCGCAGCATGAAGTTCGAGGACGGCGCGGTCATCGTCGAGACCGGCAAGCCGGATGCATTCTACGCGAGGCTCACCGAGCTTGCGGCGAGCGGCGAGTTCGGGGTGATCGAGGAGGTCACCTCGCCGGACGACAACCTCCGGGCGGTCTTCCAGTACCTGGTGAAATGAGTTGGTGGTGAGATCCCTCTTGATACGCACATGAACGACACTCAAACGCCGCGCCCGCTGCCCGCCGCGCCAGGATTTCTGACATCCGGCGCGCGGATCTTCGACCTCTCGCTCGGCGAAATGCTGTGGTCGCGGCGGACCATCTTCATGCTGCTCGTCGTGGGGGCGCCGGTCGTGATCGCGGCGTTCCTGCGGATTCTCGTGGCGCTCGGGGCACCAGTCCTCGAGCAGACCCACAACGGCGTGACGCAGGTCCGCATGACCGGTCCGGCCATCTTCGGGCTGATGATCTGGGTCTTCTATCTGCGCTTCACCGTTCCGGTGCTGGGCGTGTTCTACGGGACGTCGCTCATGGCGGACGAGGTGGAGGACAAGACGATCACCTACCTGTTCACCCGTCCGATCCGCCGCGGGGCCGTGCTGGTGGGCAAGTATCTGGCGTATCTGTGCTGCACCGTGTTCGTGGTGCTGCCGTCGGTCGTGATCGTCTATCTCCTGATCGTGCCGATGCAGGGCAGTCTCGGCGGCTCGTTCATCGACCTGGTCAAGGATCTGTCGCTGCTCGCGCTCGGCCTGGCGGTGTACGGGGCGCTTTTCGCCTTCATCGGTGCCAAATTCAAGCGGCCGCTGCTCGTCGGGCTCATCTTCGTCTTCGGCTGGGAACAGGCGGCGCTGGCGTTCCCCGGGTATCTCAAGAAATTCACAATCGCCTATTACCTGCAGGCGCTGGTCCCGCATGCCATGCCGAACGACAGCACGCTGAGCCTTATCCAGGGCATCTTCCGCGAAAGCCCCGCCCTCTGGACCAGCCTGTTCTGGCTCGCCGCCATCTGGATCACGTTTTTGACATTGGCGGCCTGGGTCGTCGAGCGGCGCGAATACGTTCTGGAGCAGTGAACGGCGGCCTTTGGGCTCTCGGCTCTAGTTGGCTCCAGGCTCTAGCCCAACGCCGTTCAGAGCCTAGAGCCTAGAGCCTAGACCCCGCTTCCTAACCTGCCCGAATCCGGACAGTTACAGCCGCAAAAGCAGGAACATTTTACCCGCCCGATCTGTATAATCCCACCAGAGGGCCACGCGCATGACAAAGAAAACCCGGTATTTCCTGGCAGGTTCGGCCGCAGTGCTCGCTGTAGGGCTCGGGACGGGGCTGGTCGCTTATTACACCGGCGGGTTCCAGCCGGTTTCGGCTTCGGCCGTTTCGAACGAGCTGCGCTACGTGCCGGCTGACGCCACGATGGTGGCTTACGCCGACGTTCGCGCGATCATGGATTCGGAGCTCCGGGCGCGCTTGAAGCAGGCGATGCCGATGCACGAACAGGGGCAGAAGGAATTCCAGGCACAGACCGGGATCGACATCGAGCACGACATCGATTACGTCGTCGCGTCGCTGTCGGCAGGACCGCAGAAGGCGGCCCCGCTGGTCGTCGCGCGCGGCCGCTTCAACGACACACAGCTCGAGGGGCTCATCCGCGAGCATGGCGGGACGGTCGAGGAGTACAAGGGCAAGCGGCTGGTGAACGCGCCGAAGCACCAGGCGGACGCGGCTGCCGGCGACGCCCGCCACGGCTTCTCGCTCGAAGAGGCGAAGGGGAACCTGGTCCTCGCGTTCCTCGAGCCCGGACTCATCGCGTTCGGCGAAGGGGCCGCGGTCAAGACCGCCATCGACGCGCAGCTGACCGCGCACAGCATCACCAGCAACACCGAGATGATGGAGCTGGTCACGGACATCGGCCGGAACAACAACGCGTGGGCGGTCGGCCGCTTCGACGTGCTTGCCTTGCAGGCCAGGCTGCCAGACCAGATTGCCCGCCAGATTCCCGCGGTGAAGTGGTTTGCCGCAGCCGGTCACGTCAACGGCGGCGTGTCGGGCAGCGTGCGGGCCGAAGCGCGCGACGATCAGGCGGCGGAGAACCTGCGCGACGTCGTCCGCGGCTTCATGGCGCTGGCGCGGATGCAGGCGCAGTCGGACCCGAGGACCGCGGCGCTCGTCGAGTCGCTGCAGCTCAGCGGCACCGGCAAGACGGTGGCGCTCTCGTTCACCGTGCCCGCCGAGATTCTCCAGATGATTCCGAAGGCGGCCGGCGCACAGTAACGGCGCGCCCGGCAAAGCGCGTCCTCCCACCCTTTTCTTTTGCCCCTGACCCGTCTACACTCCACACCATCCGTGCGGGATCTCGTCTTTTTTTACGGCACCCTGATGGCCGGGTTCGACCGCCGGCGCCGAGCGGGCATCGACGGCAAGCTCACCTACATCGGCCGCGGATCGATTCAGGCGGCGTTGTTCGACCTGGGCATCTACCCGGCTGCGGTCCCCTCGCCCGACGGGGTCGTCTGGGGAGAAGTCTACGAGATGGTCGACCCCGATGCCGTGCTCGCGGCGCTCGATGACATCGAAGGCTACCGGCGTGACGATCCCGACAGGAGCCTGTATGTGCGGGAGCAGGCGGCGGTGACGCTGCCGGACCACACCGCCGAACGGGCCTGGGTGTATTTCTACAACGCGCCGCTCGGCCAGGCGCAGCGGATTGCGTCCGGCGACTACCTCGAACACGTGAAGGTCAGGTGAGGCGCGAGCCAATGTCACAGAAGCGAGACGCCGAGCGGGTGCACATATCCGGCGAAGTCACCGGAGAGGTCACGGTCTACGAGCCGATGACGATCCTCGACATGAGCGAGCTCGGCGCGCAGATCGAGACGCGGTTTGCGCTGCACCTCGACTCGCTGCACGAATTCCGGCTGACGCTCGGCACCCGCTCCGTCATCGTCAAGGGACGGATCGCGCACTGTCAGATCGCGGAGCTGGGCGACGGCGCGATCCTCTATCGTACGGGCGTGGAGTTCGTCGAGCTTTCCGAGCACGCGCTCACGGCCATTCATGCCTTCATCGAGGCCAAGAAGACGTTCGCGGAGGCGCCTCCCGGCATCGTCGACGCGGAAATCGCCGACGACCTCTGAATCCATA
>CAYZBZ010000287.1:0-1366 GCA_964476725.1 uncultured Vicinamibacterales bacterium | reverse complement strand
CCTGATCTGTCACCGTATAATGGTGGGCTATGCCGACCACCATCAGCGCAACCTCCTACAACAACTACATCGACGGCCGGTGGATGCCTTCGGCCTCCGGCGAGACGTTCGAGAACCGCAATCCCGCCAGCACCGACGACCTGATCGGGGTGTTTCAGAAGTCGACGCGGCGCGATGTCGAGGCGGCGCTCGGCGCGGCGGCGCGCGCCTACGAGACGTGGCGGCTGGTGCCTGCGCCGGTTCGCGCGGAGATCCTGTTCAAGGCGGCGCAACTCCTCGTCGAGCGCAAGGAGCAGTTCGCCAGGGACATGACGCGCGAGATGGGCAAGGTCCTGAACGAGACGCGCGGCGACGTGCAGGAGGCCATCGACATGACCTTCTACATCGCGGGCGAGGGGCGCCGGATGTTCGGTCAGACCGTGCCGTCGGAGCTGCGCAACAAGTTCGCGATGTCTGTGCGGCAGCCGCTCGGCGTGTGCTCCATCATCACCCCCTGGAACTTCCCGATGGCGATTCCTTCGTGGAAGATCATCCCCGCGCTCGTGTGCGGCAACACGGTCGTGTTCAAGCCCGCCTCGCAGACGCCGCTCTCGGCGGTCAACTTCGTCAGGGTGCTCGAGGACGCCGGCGTCCCGAAGGGGGTCGTCAACATGGTGACCGGCGACGGCAACGAGGTCGGCACGCCGCTGACGACCCACGAATCGGTGCGGGTGGTGTCGTTCACCGGGTCGACCCACGTCGGGCGCATCGTGAACCAGGCGGCCGCGCCCGGGTTCAAGAAGGTCCATCTCGAGATGGGCGGCAAGAACGTCATCATGATCATGGAGGATGCCGACCTCGAGCTGGCGGTCGACGGTTGCCTGTGGGGAGGGTTCGGCACGACAGGGCAGCGCTGCACGGCGGCAAGCCGGGTCGTGGTCCACGAGAAACTCCACGAGGCATTCGTCTCGCGGTTCGTCGCGCGTGCGAAATCGCTCATCGTCGGAGATGGTCTCCTGGACGGGACCGAGATGGGTCCCTCGAACAGCGAGGCGCAGCTGAAGACGGTGATGAAGTACGTCCAGATTGGAAAGGACGAGGGGGCGACGCTCGCGTGTGGAGGGAGCCGCCTCGACAGGGGGGCTTACGCCAAGGGTTATTTCCACGAGCCGACGATCTTCACCGACGTGAAACCGTCCATGCGGATCGCGCTGGAGGAGATCTTCGGGCCAGTCGTGTCGGTGATGTCCTGCCGGTCGCTGGAGGAGGCGGTCGAGATCGGCAACGGCGTGGAATACGGGCTCTCCGCTTCGATCTACACGCAGGACATCAACCGCGCGTTCGCCGCGATGCGCGACATCTACACCGGCATCTTCTACGTCAACGC
>CAYZBZ010000286.1:0-5271 GCA_964476725.1 uncultured Vicinamibacterales bacterium | reverse complement strand
GCAGCCACCTGCGCAGACGCCACCTGGGCAGCCGCCGGCCCAGCCGCCGGCCCAGCCACCGGCCCAGCCACCGGCCCAGCCGGCGACACCAGAGCCTTCACCCGCGCAGGCGAACGCCGGCACATTCAGCACTCCGGCCGGCATGTTTCTGAATACCATCAAGGCTGACCAGACAACGGCGTTCGAGCAGACGATGGCCAAGGTCAAGGAGGCCGCCGCCGCCAAGAGCACGAATCCGGCAGTCAAAGAGGCCATGGCAGGCTGGAAGATCTACAAGGCGTCGGAAGCCACGCCCCAGGGGCACATCCTGTATGTGTTCGTGCTGGATCCCGCTGTGAAGGACTTCGACTACAGCGGCACGGGCGTCTTCAAGATTCTGCAGGAAGGGCTCGGCGATGCGCCCGCCCGCGAGATCTTCGACAAGTTCCGGAACGCCTTCGCGGCGGGCCAGAACAAGCTGACCCTGACGCCGCTCGGCTCGCTCGGCGGGCAGTAGGCCGGGCAGCGCTCGAGCACGTCAGAACACAGGCGAGACGTCAGCGAGCTGGCGTCTCGCTTTTGTTTCAAAACTTCAGGTTCAGGCCCGCATAGAACCGCTGCGGCCGCGGGTGCAGCGGCGCCCCCTTCAGCGTGAAGACGCGGTAATCGAGCCGCAGGCGAAGCGGTCCGATGAGCGACAGCTTCACCCCTCCGCCGACATTCATCCCGAAGCTCGTCTCGGACAGGTCCCGCAGCGTCTCGCGATAGAGCCCCCCGCCCGCCGTCGCGTAGAACTGCATGCGGCCGATTGGCAATGGCGTCTGCGCCAGGCCGTTGAACATGAAGGTCCGCAGCGCCGGCGCGTCGGTCCCGAGGTCCTCGTTCGTGTTCGCGTACTCGAGCTCGAATCCGACGATGACCAGGCCGGCACCAGCGGCGATGCCTTTCACCACGCGGTTCGATGGCGTGGTACTGGCGCCGAGGAAGGCCGTCACGTCGGCTGAGGCCGCCGACGGAAACACGACACACAAGGCAAAAGGCAAAAGGCAAAGGGAACGTGTTCGCATGCCTTCAGCATAGCGCCGCCGGCGGCTTTTGACTCTTCTGCCCCCCTTTTGCCTTTTACCTTGATACATTGCAGTTGATGGACTTCCGCCTCACCGACGAACAGGAGCTTCTGCGCCGCACGGTGCGGGAGTTCGCCGAGGCGGAGATGCGGCCGCACGTGATGGAGTGGGACGAGTCGCAGCAGTTCCCCATGGATCTGCTTCCGAAGCTCGCCGGCCTCGGGCTGACCGGCATCCAGTTCCCGGAAGAGTTCGGCGGCGCGGGGATGTCGGCCGTCGACTACTGCATCTGCATCGAAGAGCTCGCGCGCGTCTGCCCCGCCATCGCGCTCTCCGTCGCCGCGCACAACGGCCTCTGCACCGCCCACATCGCCCTCTTCGGCAGCGACGCGCAGAAGGCGCAGTACCTGCCGCGTCTGGTCCGCGGCGACGTGCTGGGCGCCTGGGGACTGACGGAGGCCGGCGCCGGGAGCGACGCGGCCGGGATGCGGACCACCGCGGTCCGCCAGGGCCAATGCTGGGTGATCAACGGCTCGAAGACCTTCATCACGCACGGGACCATCGGCGGCGTGATGGTGGTGATCGCGGTGACCGACCGCACCAGGGGGCACCGCGGCATCTCTGCCTTCGTCGTCGAGCACGGCACCGAGGGCATGACCTCCGGCAAGAAGGAAAACAAGCTCGGCATGCGCGCGAGCGACACGAGCGAGGTCGTCTTCCAGGACTGCCGGCTGTCGGCAGACCACCTGCTGGGCGAGGAAGGGCAGGGCTTCATCAACACGCTGCAGGTGCTCGACGCCGGACGGATCGGCATCGCGGCCCTGTCGGTCGGCCTCGCGCAGGGAGCCTACGAGGCGGCCCGGCGATACGCGAAAGCGCGCCGCCAGTTCGGCCAGCCGATTGCGGCCTTCCAGGCGATTCAGTGGAAGCTCGCCGACAACGCCACCCGCATCGAGGCGGCGAGGCTGCTGACGTACCGCGCGGCGTACCTGAAGGACCGCGGCGTGCGGACGACGCGCGAGTCGTCGATGGCGAAGCTGTTCGCGAGCGAGATAGCGGTGAAGGCGGCGGATGACTGCGTCCAGATCCACGGCGGCTACGGCTTCGTGAAGGATTACCCCGCGGAAAAGTACTTCCGTGACGTGAAGCTGCTCACCATTGGCGAAGGCACGAGCGAGATCCAGCGGCTCGTGATCGCGCGCCAGTTACTGGGGCAGTGAGGCCGGTTCTGTCAAAACCCGAGTGATCGAAGCCCAGTGACCGACCTCAGCCTTTCCGAACGGGTGTTGCAGGGAGACCCGCGGGCCGTGGCCCGCGCGATCTCGCTGATTGAGGACGAGGCGCCGGCCGGCGCCGAGCTGATCCGTCGGATTTTCCCGCGCACCGGCGGCGCGTACCTCGTCGGCGTCACCGGACCGCCGGGCGCCGGCAAAAGCACGCTCGTCGACCGCTTGATCGCGGAGATCCGGAAATCCGAGCGGACCGTCGGCGTCGTCGCGGTCGATCCCACCAGCCCGTTCAGCGGCGGCGCCATCCTCGGAGACAGGATCCGGATGCAGGCGCACGCGGGGGACTCGGGGGTGTTCATCCGGAGCATGGCGACGCGCGGCCATCTCGGCGGGCTCGCGCGCGCGACGAGCGAGGCCGCGCTCGTGCTCGACGCCGCCGGCAAGGACATCGTGCTCATCGAGACCGTGGGGGTCGGACAGGACGAGATCGACATCGTGCGTGCGGCCGATGTGTCGATCGTTACCCTCGTGCCAGGGTCCGGCGACGAGGTGCAGGCGCTCAAGGCGGGCATCATGGAGATTGCCGACATCTTCGTCGTGAACAAGGCGGATCGGGAGGGAGCGGATCGCACGGTCGCGTCCATCGACGCGGTGCTGTCGCTGCAGGCCTTCGGGCCGGCAGACTGGCGGCCGCCCATCGTCAAGACGGAGGCGACGACAGGGAAAGGCGTTGCCGAGCTGCTCGAGACGATCGAGCGGTTCCGCCTCCATACCCAGTCATCGCAGGGGAGCCGGCGGCGGGCCCGCGCCGGGTTCCGGGTGCGCGAGCTGCTGTCGCTGCGCTTGCTCCGGCATGTCGAGAATCGCGTGCTCGGCGCCGGCGAATTCGAGCGGATGCTCGACCGGATTGCGGCGCGCGAGCTGGATCCCTACACGGCGGTGGATGGGATCGTCGAACGGACATTGGGGAAGTCTTCCGCCTTCAGGCGAAAGAAACAGCGAGACCTATGAAAGTCACATTAGATCACATCGGCATCGCCGTCTCCAATCTGGACGAGGCGCTGGCGTTTTATCGGGATGCCCTCGGGCTGGAGATCGACGCGCCCGAGGAGGTACCCTCACAACGGGTCCGCGCACACTTCGTCCTCCTGGGGGGCGCCCCAGGAGTGAGATTAGAACTTCTCGAGGCGACATCGGACGAGTCGCCGATCGCGAAGTACGTCGCGAAGCGCGGGCCGGGCGTCCATCACATCACGCTGCGGGTCGACGACATCGTGGCCGCGCTCGCGCGTCTCAAGTCCCGCGGCGTCCGCGTCGTGGACGAGGTGCCGCGCCCTGGCGCGCACGGGTCGCTCGTGGCCTTCATCCATCCATCGAGCGCCCACGGGGTGCTCGTCGAGCTGACACAAGACCAGGCTCTGGGCCCTAGGCTTTAGGCTCTGGAGCTTGTTTCCTAGAGCCCAAAGCCTGGAGCCTAAAGTCTATTTCTTATGACATTCGGCGATCTCGAACTGGTCCCGCTTCTCGACGGGTTCTTCCGTCTGGACGGCGGAGCGATGTTCGGCGCCGTGCCGAAGCCGCTCTGGGAGCGCCGCGCGCCGGCCGACGAGCGCAACCGCATCCTCATGGGCGTGCGGCCGCTGCTCGTGCGCGGCGAGAAGACCATGATCATCGACGCCGGGATCGGGGACAAGATGCCGGCGAAGAGCTGCGAGATCTACGGCATCGATCGCGCGCACGACCTGGACGAATCGCTCGCCTCGGCCGGCCTTTCGGCAGACGGTGTGGAGATCGTGCTGGCGACGCACCTCCACTTCGATCACGCCGGCGGGTTCACGACCCGCGACGCGTCGGGGGCGCTGACGCCGCGCTTTCGGCGCGCGCGCTATATCGCGCGCACGGCGGAGTGGGAGGACGCGACGCACCCGCACGAGCGCAATCACGCCAGCTACCTGCAGGAGAACTTCGTGCCGCTGATGGAGGCCCGGGTTCTGGACCTGATGCCGCATGACGCGCCGATCATGCCGGGTGTTCGTGTCGTGCGGACCGGCGGGCACACGATGCACCACCAGATCGTGATGATCGAATCGGGCGGCCGGACGGCGGTGTTCGCCGCGGACCTGGTGCCGACCGTCGCGCACATCGACGTGCCGTGGGTCATGGGCTACGACCTCTATCCCATGGACACGCTGGCCTTCAAGCGCACGTTCATCCGCGACGCCATCGATCGCGAGTATCTGGTGTTCTTCGAGCACGACCCGGCGGTTGCCGCAGGGTACATCAGGGAGAAAGACGGGCGGAAGTACGTGGAGCAGGTCGCATAGAATTGCTGATTGTTGATTGCTGATTGTTGATTGGGGCTCGGGCACCATCTGAACAATTTAATCAGCAATCAATCAGCAATCAATCAGCAATCAGCAATCATCAATCAGCAATTTGTATGTCCATCACCATCGGCATCATCGGCGGCAGCGGCCTGTACGACATGGCGGAGCTGACGGACCGCGAAGAACGGCGCGTCGAGACGCCGTTCGGGGAGCCCTCGGCCCCCTACGTCGTGGGCACGCTGGGAGGGAAGCGCGTCGCCTTTCTCGCGCGACACGGCGTGGGGCACCGGCTGCTGCCGACCGAGCTGAACTTCCGCGCGAACATCTTCGGCTTCAAGACGCTCGGCGTCGAGTTCATCCTGTCTGCCAGCGCCGTCGGGAGCCTCAAGGAGCAGTATCGTCCGCTGGACATCGTGATCCCGGACCAGTTCTTCGACAGGACGAAGGGGCGCGTCTCCACGTTCTTCGGACGGGGCCTCGTCGCGCACGTCGGCTTCGCGCATCCCTTCTGCGGGCCGCTCAGCGACATCGCCTGCATCGCCGCCCGGAAGGCCGGGCTGAAGACCGGTGCGGCGGGAAAGCCGGACCAGCCGGCCGTGCACAAAGGGGGGACGTACGTGTGCATGGAAGGGCCGCAGTTCTCGACGTTCGCCGAGTCGCAGCTGTACC
>CAYZBZ010000285.1:2285-5307 GCA_964476725.1 uncultured Vicinamibacterales bacterium | reverse complement strand
CTGCTTGTCAGCCTGGGGCTGATAGCCGCCGTCAAGCCGCAGTGGCTCATCATCCTCGCACCGGTGTGGGCGCTCTGGTTCGAACGCGACGGATGGCGGTTTCTCGCCCGCTGGCAGACGTGGGTCGTCGCTGCCCTGCCCTGTGTCACGGCAGCCGCCTTCCTGTGGCACATGCAGGAGGTCGCCGCCCGGACCCACCTGACGTTCGGCGCCGCGGACAAACTGTTCCAGCTCGGTGACATGAACGGGCATTTCGTCTTCGTGATTCTGAGACGGCTGGTGAGAGATCTGCTGGGGCCGGTGGGCCTCGTCGCCACGGCCGTGGGACTGGTGGCGCTCGCGAAACAGCGCCGGGTCGCCGAGATCGCCGCCGCCTTCGGATGTCTCGTCTATCTGATCGCCGTTTCACACGGCAACCGGGTACACGACTACTACCAACTGGCAATGGTGCCGGCGGCGGTGATCACGATCCCGGCGGGTATCCTCGCGCTCGCGCACGGGGGGCGGCGGTACCTGCCACGCGGCTGGACCGTGCGGCGCACCTCGTTGACGCTGCTGTGGGTAATGCTGGTGTCCTGCTTCGTCCGCAGTGTGAGCTTTCACTCCTGGTATGAAGTCGATCAAGACAAGCTTCAGTTCTGCTCCTTGCTGCGACCCCAGCTCGCGGCGGGCGAGCTCGTCGCGTTTGCGGACTACAACAATCCGGACCTGTTGTACTGTCTCGACCGGCGTGGCTGGTTCCATGTCGGACCACCGATGACGGTCGAGCAGGTGCGGGCGTTGCGAGCCCAGGGTGCAGACGTGCTCGTCATGCCCATGACCTCGTCGGCCGCGCTTGGCGGCGAGGGCATACCGCTCGCCCGCACCGACGGCTGGCTCGCCGTCCGGCTTGGACGATGACCATGTATGACACGCTCGCCTGCGGCGCGCGCCTGGGGTCGACAGGCCATCCAACGACTGGCATCGGGTGAGAGGCCGCCACCAGGAACGACACAGTGCAGGTGCGGATGATGCACCAACGTTTGTCCCCAGGGATGGAGCACGGCGAAGAAGCCGATTGCGGCGCCGAGATGCTGCGGATCCGCGGCAATGGTGCGGAGGGTTTGGGCCGTCGCGCTGAAGAGGATGCCGTAGCCCACCGCTTTATTCTGCAAGGCGAATCGCGGCGACGGGCTGGGGCACGGTGAAGACGACGTGAAAGTATTCCGTGTCGAAGAGCTCGGAGGTGCGGTGCTCAATCCACGCGGCGCGCGCGCGCGACTGACATGTCGGACAGTGGCGATTGCGGCAGGAGTTGTACGCGATGCGCTGATGCCCACACGCGTCGCATTGGTCGACATGACCGCCGAGCGCAGCGGTGCGGCACGTCTCGATCGCGGTCATGATACGCCGTTGGCCGGTCGAGAGCCACCCTCTACTGCCTACCGCGAAGCGGTTAAGTCCAATGCTTCCTATCGTCCGAGATTCTCTCGACGCACGTGGGGTGCCGGTGAATGGCTGGTTTCTTATCGCCGATCAAGCATGCGCGCCTCCTGTTGGATGTGACGCACTTCGCACACATGCCTCACTTCAGCTGTGCCGGTGCGACGAAAGTTCATCGTGATCCCAGTGCCTGTTGTCCTGATCTGGTAGACTTGAGGGCATGAGGGCCTTGCTGGCTGCGAGCGTTTGTCTTGTTCTGCTCGGTGGCTGCCATGACATTCGGTACCTTGATAACCCTCCCACGGCTCCGCAGCCAGTTACACCAACGCGCCTCTCCATAATGGCCACGCCCTCGGATTTACCGCGGGGCGGTGGCAGTGCGACTATTCGAATTGAGACCTCAGTTGGCGGCTACGTCGTCGCTCCTCACGTTTCGGTGGTCCTCAGCACAGTTTCAGGCACTTTGGCCGTTCAGGAGCTAACCACGGACGAAACCGGTCATGCGGCCGTAGCGTGGGAAGGGACACGTTCCACCACGATTACTGCGCGCAGTCGGGAACTGACGGCAACCGCGACGGTGGCCGTAGCTGGGTCTTGATGTTCTTTGGCAGTAACTTCCTCGGTGAGAGTAGCCGCCGTTGAGGCGGAACCGGCGTCGAATGGTGGCCCCGGAGGCAACGGAGCGAACGCTTGGCGTGTTCGATGGGGGCAGCAGCGGCTAGGCGACGGCGAGAGGCCGATTTAATGCGCTGCACTGCCAAGATATGACTTCTGGCCGGGGGCGTGATGTCCGACGTGAAGTCGGGGGCGTGCAATACGGCTGTGGCTTGCGCCTGCGGTTCTGAGGCGCTTTTCTTTTCAATCTGGCTGACTGTGCGAGTCTCGATCGCCTCTTGTCACGCCCTCCTGAGAGACTAACCCCTACCAGAAGTAAAACGGCCGTCCCGGTGTTGAAGCACCAAGACGGCCCTAGAAAGTCCGGCAGGTCTGCAGAGGTTTCGCACCTGGGCCGTAACGGGTTGCAGAGGGAATCGATCGTTACTGCACCAGCGACGTGATGTCGAACGACGCCGGCTTCGGGTGCTCCCGCCGCGCCAGCATCTCGTGATGCGCCTTCGAGATCGGATCGTCCTTCAAGTGATTCGAACGGGTCGGGGTCCTGGCTGCGCGCTGAGTGCGGCCGCGCTTCGAAGAAGCGGCCGCAGTTGTGGACAGGGATGCCGTTGGCGAAGAACTCAGGCACGCCGCCTGCCAATGGCGTAGCCACGCAGGCGCGACGCTCGTCCCGAGCTCGTGACGCCGGCGCCACGGATGCGTTGGCGGCTAAGTCGCTGGTCCACGGCTCGCACCAGGCGATCAGGGATCTCCCCTGAGATTTGGACGCCGAATGTGATCGAGCGTGAGGCCCAACCGCCGCGCGGGAACCCCCAGAACCTTCCCTGAGAGCATCCCCTCGGCGTCGTACGGATTCACCTCGAAGGATACTGGGTCGCCAGGGGGTGTGAGGCCAGGCCGCGGCTTGGTGTAAGTGGTTTGAAAAAACTGGAGCCGGCGCTCGGACTTGAACCGAGGACCTGCTGATTACGAATCTCCACCCCCC
>CAYZBZ010000285.1:0-2185 GCA_964476725.1 uncultured Vicinamibacterales bacterium | reverse complement strand
GCGACTCCAACACGCGGGGCGTGTAAGATCCGGTAGCCCGTACGCGTGGCGGGTTCGTGCCATGCCCCTGTTGGGGCGACGCGCCAGCAGATCGGCGCGCTCAACGCGCGGAACCTCGATCGGTTTCCGCATTTCAAACAGATCCTCATCGACGCGGGGTTCCATACCGTCGTCGTGCCGCTGCAGCCCCAGGCAGCCCTGAAAGGGCTGCGCTACGGGGGGTTTTGAAATCAGGCTGCCTGTGGGCAGGGCTGTACCGGGTTTTCACCACAGAGGCAACGGAGTAAGCAGAGAACAGATTTATGGACTCCGTTGTCTCCGTTATCTCTGTGGTGATCGTTTCAGGAGGTGTCGATCGTCGCTAATCGAAGGCGCCCTGGGCTATGCGTTCCACCAACTCAGCGAGCGATCGAACGCGCGGGCAGTCCGCATCAGGATAAAGCCCGGCCTCGTCCAGCAGCACGCCGCGAAGCCCGGCCGCCCTGGCCCCGACGACGTCCACCTGGTAGAGATCGCCGACGTGGATGGTGGTCTCACGCCGCGCCCCGCTCCTCGCCAGCGCGATCTCGAAATACCGCGGGTCCGGCTTCTCGATCCCCTCATCGTGCGAATCCAGCAGCCAGTCCACACAGCCCGCGAGCGCCAGCCGATCGAACAGCAGGCGCAGCTTGCCGTTGGCGTTGGAGACGACGGTCAGCTTCAGCCCGCGTGCGCGCAACGCGGCCAGCGCCGGCCGAACACCCGGGGGCTCCAGCTCCCAGAGGTTGGACTCCTGGTGATAGACGTGCAGCTCCGCGAGCGCGGCGTCGGTCGCGGCCGTGATCGGCGCGCCCGCTGCTTTCAGGATCAGATTGAAGTACAGCCAGCCGCGGCCGGCGTCGTCGGTGACCTCGATGGTCCGGCTGTCGTCGAGCCTGCGCTTTGCCAGCGGCTCGGCGCGCGCGAGCGCGTCGGGACCGATCAGCACGCCGTGCCGTGCAAGCCCCTCGCTGATTCGCGACCAGTTCGGAAAAACGAGAACGCCACCGGCGTCAAGGAAGACTGTCTCGAGCACGGACCTGTTTTACAGCCAGCGCGGAATCGCGCTACCCGCGCTGCTCGATTCGCGCCCAGGTGTCCTTCAGCGTGACCGTGCGGTTGAAGACCAGGCTTCCCGGGGCGGAGTCGAGATCGACGCAGAAGTAGCCCAGGCGTTCGAACTGGTACCGGGTTCCCGGTCTGGCGTCGGCGACGCTCGGCTCCACTTTGGCGCCGGTCAGCGCTTCGAGCGAGCGGGGATTGAGATCGGCCAGGAAGTCACCCGCCGCGCCAGGCGCTTCGCTGTTGAACAGGCGATCGTACAGCCTGACCTCGACGTCGAGCGCGTGCGCAGCCGACACCCAGTGCAGCGTCGCCTTGACCTTGCGGCCGTCCTGCGCGTCCCCTCCTCGCGTCCCCGGATCGTACGTGCACCGGAGCTCCGATACTTCACCGGCGTCGTTCTTCATCACCTGCGTGCAGGTGACGAAATAGGCGCCACGGAGCCGCACCTCGCGCCCGGGGGCAAGACGGAAAAACTTCTTCGGCGGGTCCTCGCGAAAGTCCTCGCGCTCGATGTAGATCACGCGCGAGAAGGGCACGCCGCGCGTGCCGGCCGACGGGTCTTCCGGGTTGTTGACGACCTCGAACGTCTCCGACTGCCCTTCGGGGTAGTTCTCGATGACGACGCGGAGCGGGGCGAGGACACCCATCACGCGGGGGGCCGTCTTGTTCAGGTCTTCGCGAACCGCGTGTTCGAGCAGCGCCACGTCGACCGTGTTCTCGCGTTTGGCCACGCCGATCCGCTCGCAGAACGTCCGCACTGCCTCCGGCGTGTAGCCGCGGCGTCGCATCCCGACAATCGTCGGCATCCGTGGATCGTCCCAGCCGCTGACGTGCCCTTCCTGCACGAGCTCGAGCAGCCTGCGCTTGCTCATCACCGTGAAAGACAGATTGAGGCGGGCGAATTCAATCTGCCGTGGCTTCGCAGAGACAGGCAGATGGTCGATGAGCCAGTCGTACAACGGCCGGTGATCCTCGAACTCGAGGGTACAGAGCGAATGCGTGATCCCCTCGATGGCGTCAGACGGCGGGTGCGCGAAGTCGTACATCGGGTAGATGCACCAGGCGTCCCCCAGCCGGTAGTGATGCGCGCGTCGGATGCGGT
>CAYZBZ010000284.1:0-5315 GCA_964476725.1 uncultured Vicinamibacterales bacterium | reverse complement strand
CTTTGAAAAAAGCCGCTTCGAACGGGGCGACACGCCACATCAATGTCGGCGGCCTGTCAATTCAAGTGACGGCAACGGTATAGAATCGCATCGGCTCGAGGTTGCATGCAGCTCGGCACTTTAGGCGACACGAAACGGTTTGCGCCGTATGAAGTCCGCGCCCTGCTCGGCCGCGGAGGCATGGGAGAGGTCTATCGCGCCTGGGATCCGCGGCTTCGTCGCGAAGTCGCGCTCAAAATCCTGCATGAGCACGCCGACAGCGATCCGGATCGCGTCCGGCGATTCGTCGCCGAAGCCCGGGCGGCGAGCGCCCTCAACCATCCGAACATCCTCACGGTCTTCGATGCGGACGTCGACGGTTCGACGCCCTACATTGTGTCGGAACTGATTGACGGACCTTCGCTGCGGGACGAAATCCGACGCGGCCCGGTGCCGCTCAAACGGCTCCTCGACATCGGCGCGCAGATTGCCGACGGACTGGCCGAGGCGCACGCGGCCCGCATCGTGCACCGCGATCTGAAACCGGAAAACATCATGATCACGCGCGCCGGGCGCGCGAAAATCCTGGATTTCGGCCTCGCGCAGCCAACGGGCTTTGCGGCGGGAGGATCCGTTCCGACGACGCTGAATAGCGTCACGCTCACAGAGCCAGGCCTGCTGGCCGGCACCGTGCCGTACATGAGCCCCGAGCAGGCGCGCGGCCTGCCAACCGATTTCCGCTCAGATCAGTTTTCGCTGGGCCTGCTCCTGTACGAGATGGCGACGGGGCAACCAGCATTCAGACGCGATACACCTGCCGGCACGCTGGACGCCATTATCAACGAAGAACCGGTCGCGTTGACCACGCGTTCCCCGCACACGCCGTTCATATTGTGGTGGATTATCGAACGGTGCCTCGCGAAAAATCCCGCCGAACGATATGGCGTGACGGCCGATCTGCACCATGACCTGCGCACGTTGCGCGATCGGCTTCCCGAAGCGAGCCCTCGCGAAGCGTCTGCGGGAGGAGGCGGCCGATCGAAATCAGCGCTAAGACGAGTCGCGTTGTTGATCCTGGGGCTCGCGTTGGCAGGAGCGGTCACGATCGGGTGGCGACTCGCTCGAGACGTGCCGTCGATCGACTTGACGAATGTGCGATTCAGGGCGATCGCAACCGGCGCCGCGTACGAAGGCCTGCCTGCCCTGTCTCCCGACGGCCAGGTCGTGGCGTACGCCGAGGAAGTCGACGGCGTGCTGCAGATCTTCACGCGTCGCCTGTCTGCCGACACGGCGGCGCGCGTCACCAACGGCGCGTACGACTGCAAGCATCCGTTCTGGGCGCCGGACGGAAAGCGCATCTACTACGTGTCGCTCGCGAGGCAGCGGGACGGCATCTGGTCCGTCGGCGCCGCGGGCGGCACGCCCCAGGTCGTTGTCGAGAACGCCACTCGCGCGGCGATTTCGCCGGACGGACGAACGCTCGCATTTCTTCGGGACGAACGGCGCGCCGACATGATTGGCACCGCGGCACTCTGGCTTTCAACCCCGGACGGCACGGCGCCGTGGTCGCCGGAGGCCGTGGAAGGCGCCGCCCGCCAATACGAGGGATTCGGCACGAATCGCTTCATCGATGCCGTACTGGCGTTTTCGCCGGACGGGACACGCCTCGGGCTGTGCGCTGTTCCGGGCACTCGTGAGGAGCGGATGTGGCAGTTCTGGATCGTTCGGCTGGCCGACGGCGAACCTCACCGGCAGCTTCAATGGTGGTCGGACGCGGGCCCGCGGCTCAGCAGTTTCACCTGGTTCTCCGACAGCAGGCATGTCGCACTCGGCGTCACGTCTCTCTCCACGCCCGGCTCGCATCTCTGGATCGCCGATTTGCAGACGGATCGCGCATGGCCGTTGACCCGCGGAGCTGACAGCGAACTGTACCCATCGGCGTCTTTGGCCGGCGATCAGCTGGTGTTCACACGCGGCGAACCGGACTATGACCTCGTGCAGATACCGCTCATGGATCGGACGTCCTCGCAACCGCTCTTCGCCACGCCGCAGAATGAGTCCGATCCCGCGCTGTCACCGGATGGGAACCTGTTGGCATATGTCACCGATCGCAACGGGCAGGATGAAATCTGGCGACGGACGATCGACGGCGCCGACGATCGGGCCTTGATTACACAGCGCGAGTTCGGCGACGACCAGACTGTCATGCTGAGCAGCCCCGCATTCTCGCCGGACGGACGGCGCATCGCTTACCAGCGGAACGGGTTCAAGCCACGATGGCCTCTGCGAATCTGGGTATCGCTCGTGGCGGGCGGCACGGCAGCTCCGCTTCTGCCAGCGAGCTATGAAGGGATTCAAAGTGCCCCCACCTGGTCACCAGACGGCCAGTGGATCGCGTTTTCCCAATGGAAGGAGCGGCAATGGGAGCTCGCGAAGGTGCGGGTCGGAAGCGGTGAGGGCCCCGTCGTGCTTCGTCGCGACGGCGTCGCCAACGCGACGCCGCACTGGTCGCCGGCGCCGGAGAACGACTGGATTACATGGGAAACGGGAACCGGCGTCGTGCTGGTATCACCGGACGGCAGGCACGAGCGCGAGCTGTCGAAGGAACAGTGGCTGGTTCATACATGGTCACGCGATGGCTCCGAACTCCTGGGAATAAAGGAGACCGACGATCTGCGTTTGTCGTTGGTCGCCATCACCGTGAAGACGAAGAAGGAAACGGTACTTGCCGATCTTGGTCCTTCGTTCGCGATCAACAATCCGGTCAAAGGACTCACCTTGATGGCTGGCGGACGGGCGGTTGCGACCTCGATCGTCCGCCCGCGCGGCGATCTGTGGCTCGCGGAAGGCATCAAGTGGCGAAGCGGTCTGGCGCGCGCGCTCTCGTTCGATCCGTTCGGTCGGCGGAGCCACACGCCGTCCCCATAGAAAACCCATAAAACTCCACGGACAGATGCCTTGACTCTCGTCGGGGGCGGGCGTAACGTGCTCCGGACTCTGTGAGAGGAGATGGCAATGCCCCGACGGTTGTGCGTGCTCATCCTGAGCCTCGTGACCATTGCATCCGGCTGCGCTGACGCCTTCGCGTGCGGAGACAAGTTCCTGCGCGTCGGCCGCAGCGCCCGTATTCGCGCCTACGCGTCCGTTCACCCGTCATCGATTCTGGTTTACGCTCCGCGCTGGACACGCCGCGGCATCGCGCAGTTCGAACAGACGCTGAAGCGCGCGGGACACAAGCCCGTCACCGTCACGACCGCGGCAGAGATGTCGCAGGCGTTCGCCGCGGGAAAGTACATCGTGGTGATCTCGAGTTATTCCGATACCGGCGCCGTCAGGAAGGCACTGGAGCCGCTGCCATCGAGACCCGCGCTGCTGCCGCTCATGTACAAAGTCAGCAAGGCGGAGGCAGCCGAGGCAGAGGCGACATATCGCTGCCTGCTCAAGCCGGAGAAGATGACCCCCTTCCAGGCTCTCGAGGAAATCGACCGGATCATCGATCTGCGGTTGAAG
The DNA here is from genome assembly GCA_964476725.1 of uncultured Vicinamibacterales bacterium. Taxonomy (GTDB): domain Bacteria; phylum Acidobacteriota; class Vicinamibacteria; order Vicinamibacterales; family 2-12-FULL-66-21; genus JALZOC01. The sequence goes on along the minus strand of CAYZBZ010000284.1, from coordinate 1,826 downwards.
GAAACCGATACAACCGCGGCGGCCCGGAGTCGATGAAATCGGGTGCGCTCTGGACGGCTGTCGTCGTCCAGCTTGCGACGGCTGCATCGCTGCACGCGCAGCCATGGGTCCCGCCGCAAGGCGAAGGGACGGTCTCGTTGACGTATCAGAACTACTACGTCACCGGGCATTTCAATCCCCTGGGCCAGGAGAACACGAACGGCGCGACCCACGCAAAGGCCTTGCTTGCGGAGGTCGACTTCGGCCTCAGTGACACGATCGCTCTTACCGTCACCCTTCCTTTCATCGCCACGAAGTACACCGGCCCGGAGGAATACCTTGTTAGTGGGATTGCGACTCACCCGGGTCCGCTCGACGATCGCACGTACCACGCGGCGTTCCAGGACGTCCGTATCGAGGCGCGCCGCGTGTACTGGGCCGGACCCGTCGCGTTCGCACCGCTGGCGAGCGTGTCGATCCCGACGCACGACTACGTGACCCAGGGTGAAGCTGTGGCCGGCAGGCACCGGCGCGAGCTGCAGATCGGGGCAACGGCAGGCGCTGATCTCAATCGCATCCTGCGCCGCACCTACGTGCATGGCAGATATTCGCTGGCCGCCGCTGAACGCATGCATGGGTTCCCTTCCATCAGGAGCAATGTCGATGTCCAGGGAGGATTCGATCTCTCGACACGAATCGGACTTCTAGGACTGGCCAGCTGGCAGTTCAGGCACAAAGGTCCCACCATTGCCGAGCTCGTCGCCGACGACTGGCTGGGGCACGACCGGTTCATGGTCTCGAGCTATTTCAACGTCGGTGGCGGCATGACCTTCTCGATCACGCGCAACACGGAGCTGCACGTACTCTGGGTGGGAACCGTCTCGGGGAACAACGGCGCGCACAGAGCGCGGATGCTGGCCATTGGCACCAGCTGGAGTTTCGGATCCGGAGGGTTTGGCGGTTTCGCCGCCCTCAATGACGAGCGGTCTCGGTCGATCCGGCAGGGGGCGGGATTCTGAACGTCACGACGACCGAGCCGAGTCGAATCTGATCGCCGTCGCCCAATGCAGACGGCGCGGTGACCAGCTGCCCACCGAGGTATGTTCCGTTCTTGCTGCCGAGATCCTCGAGCGTCGCATCGGCACCTTCGAGAGAGATGCGCGCGTGATGGCGCGATACGCCAGGCGCATCAATCCAGACGGACGCATCCGGCGCCCGCCCGAGAATATTGTCGCCCGGATTGAGCGGGATTTGCCGTGTCTCCCACAAAACCCAGTACCTGTCGTGTGTCGGTATGGCCCCGGCCGGCACGCCTTGCTCCGAAACCGCTCCGACGAACCAATACCCGAATCGATGCATCGTCCTGATGTACAGAGGATCGTCAGCGGGATCGCCGAGCACGTGACGGATTTCGGCGACGAGACCAGCAAGATTCGTTTCGAGCACGTAGGTTGAAGGCCACAGCTTCTGCTGAAGCTCCACTTTCGACAGGGCCTGCGCGCGGTTCTCGATGAGGATGAGCAGCAGTTCGAATGCTTTCGGCGATAGATGCAGCTCCTGCTCACTCCGCAGCAACCGCCGCGTGCGGACGTCCACCGCAAAGTCACTGAAGCGATAGATCACACGTCCTCCGCCGTCTTCAGACTGGCCCGGTAGTTGAGCCTGCGCATTCTACCGCAGCGCAAGGTACCGGATGGCCGCGCACCAAATCATGTTCGAGTCGTGGGAATCCGATGAAGTTTCCATGCCCGCGCGGGCGACCCATCGAATCCACATCGCACTCCCACATCTTTCCCAAGACCCGGACAGCGGCGGGTGGCTATTCTTCGCCGTGTCAGCAGCCGCAT
>CAYZBZ010000283.1:0-5338 GCA_964476725.1 uncultured Vicinamibacterales bacterium | reverse complement strand
GCCTCTATCGTGTTCTCTCATGCCGGCGGACAGTCCACGCTTCCTGAACACAGCTTCACGGTGCCTCCCGGGTTCGAAGTCGAGCGGGTCGCCGGCCCTCCGCTCGTCAACCGCCCCATCGTCGCGGATTTCGATGAGGAGGGACGGCTTTACGTCGCCGACTCCTCCGGATCGAATGACAAGGTCGAGATCCAGCTCGCCGAGAGGCCTCACCGGATCATGCGTCTCGAAGACAAGAACGGCGACGGCCGGTTCGACACGAGCATCGTGTTTGCCGACAGGATGATGTTTCCCGAAGGGGCGATGTGGTTCGACGGCTCGCTCTATGTGGCTGCGCCGCCGAGCATCTGGAAGCTGACCGATACCAATGGAGACGGCGTCGCCGACGAGCGCGAAGAGTGGTTTCAGGGAAAGACCCTCACGGGTTGCGCCAACGATTTGCACGGGCCCTACCTCGGTCCCGATGGTTGGATTTACTGGACGAAGGGGGCGTTCGCCCAGCAGACCTACGAACGCTCCGGCAAGTCCCCGCTCGTGACTCGGGCCGCGCACATCTTTCGCCGGCGGCCAGGCGACCCGGCGGTCGAACCGGTCATGACCGGAGGCATGGACAACCCGGTTGACGTGGCCTTCACGCCCGCCGGCGAGCGGGTTCTGACCGCGACTTTCCTGGAACATCCACAACTCGGCCGTCGCGACGCCTTGATCCACGCCATCTACGGAGGCGTGTACGGAAAGCCTCACGCGGTCATCGAGGGACATCAGCGGACGGGTGACCTCATGCCGGCGCTGACGCACCTGGGACCGGCTGCTCCATCGGGCCTGACCCGCTATGGCTCGCGCGTCTTCGGCGACGAGTATCGCGATAACTTCTTCGCCGCTCTGTTCAACCTGCACAAAGTGACGCGCCACGCGCTCGAGCCGGACGGCGCCACCTTCAAGAGTCGAGACTCCGACTTCCTCGTGTCGACGAGCCTGGATTTTCACCCTACCGACGTGCTCGAAGATGCGGACGGCAGCCTCCTCGTGATCGACACCGGCCCGTGGTACAAGCTGTGTTGTCCCACCTCACAGCTCGCCAAACCTGAAGTGCTCGGAGCGATCTACCGCATACGCCGTAAGACTGCGCCCAAAGTGGAAGACCCGCGCGGGCTCGGGCTGGCGTGGAATGCGATGACGCCGGGCGACCTGGCGAGACTGCTGGACGACGCAAGACCTGCCGTGCAGAATCGTGCGATTCAGCAGCTCGCCAGCCTTGGAAGCGCTCCTGCGACCCTTCGAGATCCCGAGCAAGGTCTCGGCGCCACGGGTTCAGGGCTGCCCCGAGACTCGTCAAGAGGGGGCGTAATCGGCGCGCTTGCTGAAACGTTGAATCGTTCCGGGTCCGCGGAGGCGCGGCGCAACGCCGTGTGGGCGCTCACGCGCATCCAGAGCGAGCAGGCGCGCGAAGCTGTCCGGTACACGCTGAAAGACCGTGATGAAAGCGTTCGCCAGGCTGCGCTTCATTCCGCCGGCGTCTGGCGGGATGCCGCCGCGCTGCCGCACGTCATAGAGGCGCTGAAATCCGGCCGGCCCGCCGTCCAGCGTGTGGCGGCCGAGGCGCTCGGGCGGCTCGGCGATCCCCGTGCTGTCGCTGATCTGCTCGCGGCCGCCGCCGCACCACTCGATCGCGTGCTCGAACACTCAGTGACATACGCGTTGATCGAGATCGCCGATCCGACGTCCACAGCCGCAGGACTGCAGGCGACGTCTTCGCGAGTGAAGCGCGCCGCCCTGATCGCTCTCGATCAGATGGACGGCGGTGGCCTGAAGCCCGAGGGGCTCACGCCGCTGCTCGACTCAGCCGATCCGGTGATGAAGGAGACCGCGTGGTGGATCGCTGGCCATCATCCGGAATGGGGCGGCGCGCTTGCGCGGTATTTCCAGGAACACCTGATCGCAGCGACTCCCGGCACTGCCGAACGCGACGGCCTGCAGCAGAAGCTCGCGCAGTTCGCAGAGAACTTTGCAATCCAGGCGTTGCTTGCCACGACCGTCGAGGACACCGCCTCGAAAGACGCGCGTCTGACCGCGCTCGGCTCCATGGCCATGGCCCGAGTCAAGGCGTTGCCGACAGCCTGGAGCGCGGCGCTCATGCGCGCGCTGGCTGATCGCGATCCCGACGTGGTTCGGCACGCAGTCTCCGTCGCGCGCGCGGCGCCGCCTGCTGAGGACCGCGCTCCCGCTCTCAATGCTGCGCTCCTGCGCGTTGCGCGCGACAGCGCGGTTGGCATCGAGGTTCGTCTGGACGCGCTCGCCGCGATTCACGGCGGCCTGCCGAGCGTGGATCCGGACCTCTTCGATCTGGTGCGAGCCAGTCTCGATCCTGCAAAACCGGTGTCCATCCGGCTTGGCGCAACCGCCGTCCTCGAAAAGGCAAAGCTGAACCGGGAGCAATTGTTCGCGCTGGTGGACGTGCTCGAGACCGCCGGACCGCTGGAGCTTCCGCGCCTTCTCACGGCTTTTGACAACGGCGGCGGCGAGGTGCTGGGGCTCGAGATGATTGCCGCCGTCAGGCAGTCGAGGGGGCGGTCGAGCGTGCGCGCCGACGCGCTTCGGCCCCGTCTGGCGAAGTACCCGGAGTCCGTGCAGAAGCAGGGGGAAGCATTGCTGGCGTCGCTGCACGTTGATACCGCGAAGCAGGCGCAGCGTCTCGAGGAGCTCCTCATCGCTCTCAAAGGAGGGGACATTCGTCGCGGGCAGTTGGTCTTCAACAATCCGAAGGCGGCCTGTTTATCCTGCCATGCCATCGGCTACCTGGGTGGGAGACTCGGCCCCGATCTGACGAGAATCGGTCAGATTCGCAGCGAGCGGGATCTCCTCGAGGCGATTGTCTTTCCGAATGCGAGCTTCGCGCGCAGCTACGAGCCCATCATCGTGACGACGACCTCCGGCCGGGTGCATGGCGGACTGCTTCGGAGCGATCGACTGGACGAGGTGGTGCTGGCGACCAGCGCAAACGAGGAGCTTCGGATCCCGCGGCAGGACATCGAGGACATGCAACCGGGTACGGTGTCGATCATGCCGTCTGGCCTCGACGAACAGCTCACGCGACAGGAGCTGGCCGACCTTCTCGCATTCCTGAAGGCTACCCGCTCAGGGGCCAATTAGCGAAGCTCTGGCCTTCGTCGGCGCAGCTTCGAGCAGCTTCACCAGCTCCGCCGGGTGCGTCTGGTTGACAACGTGGCCGCCTTCCATGATTTCCGTGAACCACCCGCGCGCCTGAGCGCGTTGGTAGGACTTGAAGAAGCCATCCTCCTCCGGTTTGCGCCCGGCATCGACCGTCAGGATGTACGCCGCCGGAATCTTGCGTGCCGCGGGGTTCTTCAGAGACAGCGGCTGGCTGAACGTCTTGGCGGATTGCGGCACGGTGTGAGGAGGCCGTTGGTCCGGGCGCGCAGGGTTTCCCACGAAGCCGTCCGTAGCGGGCCTGCCGCGGCCGCCGGTCATCGTGTTCAGGCTCTCGCCGTCTTCCGGAAGAAACGCATCCACGTAGACCATGCACTTGATGCGCTCGGGTACTTTGTCCGCCACGCCAGTGATGACCATCCCGCCGTAGCTGTGGCCGATGAGGACAATCTTGCGGAGGTCCTCGAAGAGAATGACGTTGACGATGTCGGCGATGTGGGTGTCGAGGTTGATGTCCGCCTTGGCGAGGTGGACGCGCTCGCCCTGGCCGGTATGCGTAGGGCGGTAGACGGTGTGTCCGTCATCAAGGAGCCGCTGGCCGACCCTTTTCCATTCCCATCCGCCGGCCCATGCGCCGTGGACGAGAACGAACGTGTACTTCGGACCGATAGTAGGTTGTGCGCCCGGAATGGCGGTCGGCGCGGACGCTGCAGCAGCCGGTTGACTGGCGTTCTGAGCCAAGGACGGCTCGGAAATGGCGCCCGCCGCGACAATGGAGCCGGCAAGGCTCAGCGTGGCAATCAGGAACGCGCGACGCATCCAGGCACCTCCGCCCAACTGCAAAACATGAGTAGTTCGCCGATCGCCGGGGTCAGCTCGCGCCGTGCAACATCATAATGTAGGCCGTGCTGAAATGGATCCATTCCGCGGGTGATCGTCCGTCCCGACAGCAATTCCGTGCTCTGCATCAGTCGGGAGGTAGCCTGTGAGGGAGTTGAGCTGGTTCTGGATCGTGCTGATGCTGACTGCACCTCCGCTGGTGGGCGTGCTGGTCGCATTCCCTTTCTGGCGTCAGGGCGGAATGATCTTCGGCAACATCGCCGGCACCGCCGTGATCTTCGGGACGGCCTTCGCGCTGATCATGCGCGAGTATGTCGAGCTCGACCGGTGGACGCAGGCATGTCTCGACGCTGACACGGTGTGCTGGCCCGAGCCCAGCGCCTTCACGCGATTCGCAATCTACGCGTTCATCGGCCTGATCGAGGTGTTCGCCCTGTTTGCACTCAGCCTCAGGGTCGAAAAGAAGACGCGGGACCGCGATTACGCTCAGGAGTGGCGTTAACTGCGCAACGACACCACCGTAGAGCAGGGGGGAAACACACCAACCAGGAAGGCATCTTCAAAGGGTCGAGACGACCCAATAGTTTCGCAGTACACTGCCGCGACTGTCGGCGGCGTCGTCACTCTGTACAGGAGAGGTCACCGTGACACCTACTCGAATGATCCTGCCGGCCCTGATGCTCACGACCGCGGTGGTGTCTGCTCAGGATCCGCTTCCACGCCTGGAGCAGGAAACCACGAAGATTGCGCCGGCGATGATCGAGATCCGGCACCAGATTCATCAGAACCCTGAGCTGTCCAACCGCGAGGAAAAAACAGCCGCCCTGATCGCCGCCTACCTCCGGAAACTCGGGCTCGAAGTACAGACCGGGATCGCGCGGCACGGCGTCGTCGCGCTCCTCAAGGGCGGCCGCCCCGGACCGGTGGTGGCCGTCCGGGCGGACATCGACGCGCTGCCGGTCACCGAGCAACCCAATCTGCCCTTTGCGTCGAAAGTTCGCGCCACGTACCTCGGCCAGGATGTCGGCGTGATGCACGCGTGCGGACACGACGTGCACACGGCGGTGCAGTTGGGTGTCGCCACCGTGCTCGCCGCCATGAAAGCGGATCTGCCCGGGACGGTGAAGTTCATCTTCCAGCCTGCGGAAGAGGGACCGCCGCCAGGGGAAGCCGGCGGCGCCTCGCTCATGGTCAAGGAAGGCGTCCTCGAGAACCCTCGGCCGCAGGCCATCTTCGGCCTCCACGCCTTCTCGGAGATGGCCGTGGGTGACATCGGCTACTCCGAGGGTCCGGCGCTCTCGGCGGCGGATACGTGGGAGGTGAAGATCGT
>CAYZBZ010000282.1:0-5357 GCA_964476725.1 uncultured Vicinamibacterales bacterium | reverse complement strand
ATCACCGACAGGTAGATCTTGCCGGTCGTCCAGTTGTTGCTGCGGCCCGTGACCTGGCTCGTGAAGCGCTCGTAATGCCCCAGGTCCAGGTCCGTCTCGGCACCGTCGTCGGTCACGTAGACCTCGCCGTGCTGATAGGGGCTCATCGTGCCGGGATCGACGTTGATGTACGGGTCGAATTTCTGCAGCGCGACCTTGTAGCCGTGTCCCTCGAGAAGCGCGCCGATGGAGGCGGCCGCGAGCCCCTTCCCGAGAGACGAGACGACGCCGCCGGTGACGAGGATGTACTTGACCGGCCGTTTCCCGCTGCCGCTGCTGGCCGTCGTCGTCGAATCCTTGTGTTGCTGCATCGTCCTCTCTCTCCCCCGAGGCGGTGACTATGCCCGCTGCGCGCTGAGAGGCTCGCCCGCGAGAGCGCCTCGCGTGGCGTAAATCGTCCGTACGCGCTCCAGATCGTCGGGTGTGTCGACGCCGATCGAATCGAACTCCGTTTCCACGGCCTTGATGCGAATTCCGTGCTCGAGCGCGCGCAGCTGTTCCAGCGCCTCCGAGCGTTCCAGCGCGGAGGCAGGCAGCGCCGCGAGACGCAGCAGGCATGCCCGGCGATAGACGTACAGGCCGACATGTCGCCACGCGGGAGCCGGCGGGCAACCCTGGCGCGCGAACGGGATCGGAGCGCGGGAAAAATACAGCGCGAAATCGGCGCCGTCGACGACGACCTTGGTGACGTTTGGATTCAGCGTGTCGGCCGTTCCCTCGATGCGCCGGCGCAGCGTGCTCATCAGCAGCGTCGGGTCGGTCTCGAACGGGGCCACCGCCTGGTCGATCATCGCGGGCTCAATCAGCGGCTCGTCTCCCTGCACGTTGACGACGACGTCGCAATCGAGACCTGCGGCGATTTCCGCGATGCGATCGGTCCCGCTCTGATGCGCAGGGGACGTCATGCGCGACTCGCCGCCGAATGCGAGCACGGCGCGGTGGATGCGATCGTCGTCGGTCGCGACGATCACCGACGCGATCGACCGCGCGGCCGCGGTGCGGCGATACACGTGCTCGATCATCGGCCGTCCGCCGATGTCGGCGAGCGCCTTGCCTGGAAGCCGGGACGAGTCGTAACGCACGGGAATGATGGCGACTGCGGAGACGAAAGCGCGATCGGAAGAAGGCCCGGGGATGGAATCGGGGGGCACGACAAATCTTACCACAACTGCACGCCGCTGCATGCGTCCCGGGAACGCCCGCCCCCATTCTCATTCGACACGTTCGGTAGTAGCATGGACGCATTCTCTTCGTGTCGGCCGCGGGGACAGCGGATTCCGGGTTCCGGATCCCGAGGGACTTCACATCATGACGCCTTCAAGAGCGGCGGCGTACCTCGGCGGCGGCATTCTGCTGGCGGCGTGGCTCACGTCGGCGGCGGGCGTCACGCGGCAGCCGCGCGCGCTGCGCGTCCCGCAGCCGTCGCCCCAGGCTGCGCAGCTCGATACGCTGGCGGCAAGTGTGCAGTCGCAGGCCTCGCGGCTGCGGCTGCGGCTCGCGACCGCGCCGTCCCCCCAGTCCCCAATCCGCAATCCCTTCATGTTTGCCGCGCGTGAGGCGGCCCCTCGCACCGCGGTCCCGCGCGTCCCTGAGCCCCGCGAGGTCGTGGCCGCGGCCGAGCCGGTGGAGATCGAGCCCGATCTGGTGCTCCTGGGGGTCGCGGAACAGGGCAAGACCCGCACGGCGCTGATTGGCGCGGGCGAGGAGCTGATCATGGTGACCGAAGGCCAGTCGGTCGCCGGCCGGTATCGAGTCGCCGCCGTCAGCGCCGACGGCGTCGAGCTGAAGGATCTGACGACGGGCGCTACGCGGCGCCTGACCCTAAGGTCACCAGCTTCACTTCTGTGATCGCGCGCGCCCCTTTAAGCTCCGCGATCGCGCGCGCGTTGCCCGCCTCGTTCCCGCCGTTCTGATCCAGGTTGACCACGCCCACGGCGCCGCCGCGGCCGCGTCCGAGCGCGAAGCTCGCGATGTTGATCTGGTGGCGGCCGAGAATGGTCCCCACCTCGCCGATGACCCCGGGCTGGTCTTCGTTGCGAATGACCAGCAGCGTGCCGTCCACGAGCGGCACCTCGACATCGACGCCGTCCAGCATTGTCAGGCGCGGGCTGTCCCCCTCGAACACCGTGCCCTCGATCCAGCGCTCGCCGCCGGTGGTCTGCAGCTTCACGGACAGCATGTTGGCGAACGAGCGCGGGCGCGAGCTGCGGGACTCGACGACCTCGATGCCGCGCTCGGCCGCAATGGCCCGCGCGTTGACGACCGTCACGCTCGACGACAGGATCGGCCTGAGCACGCCGGCCACGACCGCGCTCGTCAGCAGATCCGCGTGCGCGCTCACGAGCGGACCGTAGTAGCGGATCCCGACCCCGTGCGTCCGCCCTTCGGCGATCTGCGAAATGAGCGTCCCCATGCGGTCCGCCAGGAGCGCGAAGGGACGCACCTTCGCGAATTCCTCGCCCGGCACTCCCGGAAAATTGACGGCGTTCCGGATGACCCCTTCGCGGAGAAAATCCCGCAGGGCGATGGCGGTCTCGATCCCGACCTGCTCCTGCGCCTCGACGGTGGACGCCGCGATGTGCGGCGTGGCAATGACCTGCGGCAGCTTCGCGAGCCGCCAATCGGCCGGTGGTTCCTTTTCGAACACGTCGATCCCCGCGCCCGCCACCTGCCGCGCTTCGATCGCATCTGCCAGCGCTTTCTCGTCGATCAACTCTCCGCGCGCGGTGTTCACGATTCGGACACCCGCCTTGCATCGGGCCAGCCGCTCGGCGTTGAACAGATGCCGCGTCTCGGGGGTCGACGGGAGATGCAGCGTGATGTAGTCGGCGGCGGCGCACAGGTCGTCGAGCGACAACAGCTCGATGCCCAGCGTGGAGGCGACCTGCTCCGAGATGAACGGGTCGTGCGCCACCAGGTTCATGCCGAACGCGCGCGCGCGCCCCCCGACTTCCTGACCGATGCGTCCCAGCCCCACGATTCCGAGCGTCTTGCCGCGCAGCTCGCCGCCCGTCAGCTTCTTCTTTTCCCAGATCCCCTGTTTCATGAAGGCGTCGGCGGCGGGTATCGAGCGCGAGAGCGCCAGCATGAGCGCGACCGCGAGCTCCGCGACGCTGATGCTGTTCGCTCCGGGCGCGTTCATGACGACGATGCCGCGCGCCGTCGCGGCCTTGACGTCGACGTTGTCCACGCCGGTGCCTGCTCGGGCAATTGCCCGCAGACGCGGCGCCGCCGCCATCACCGCCGCAGTGACCTTCGTCGCGCTGCGCACGACCAGCGCGTCGGCCCCGGCCAGGTCGCGTCCGAGATCTTCGGCGGATCGCCCGGTCTTGGCATCGATGGTCCATCCTGGTACGCTGCGAAGAAGTTCGACGGCTGAAGCGGCGAGTTGATCGGCAATGACGATGTGCATATTGGGTCGCTAGTATAATGTCGTGTTTCGTCGAATCGTATGCGCACAGCGATCGCGTCAGTGCGCGCACCATCGTGGTGCAAACCGCTCGAAACTGCGGATTGACGCGGGCGATGTGCACACCGGCGTCCGATTTCCACAAGCTTTTCCACAGATTCTGTGAAGATCGCGACAAGCCGTGACGGTGATGTGACCTAATTCTGCTTATGCCTACCTTTACAATTCTGAAACCGCCGACAAAGGGCACCCCGATCACCCGCAAGAACGGACGGCTCGTCGTGCCTGACGATCCCATTATTCCTTTTATTGAAGGGGACGGCACAGGTCCGGACATCTGGCGCGCGAGCGTCCGCGTGTTCGACGCGGCCGTCGAGAAGGCCTTCGGCGGCAAGAAGCATATCGCGTGGTTCGAGGTGCCGGCCGGCGAGAAAGCCAAGGACCAGCTCGGCGAATGGCTCCCGAATGACACCCTCGAAGCGGTTCGCGCCTACAAGGTCGCGATCAAAGGGCCGCTCACCACGCCGGTCGGCGGCGGGATCCGCAGCCTGAACGTCACGCTCCGGCAGGTGCTGGACTTGTACGCGTGCGTCAGGCCTGTCCGCTACTTCGCCGGCACGCCGTCGCCCGTCACTCATCCGGAACGGATGAACGTCGTGATCTTCCGCGAGAACACCGAGGACGTGTACGCGGGGATCGAGTGGGCCAGGGGGACTCCACAGGCCGAGAAGCTCATCGAGTTCCTCGAGCGCGAGCTGGGCAAGCGCATCCGGCCGGACTCCGGCATCGGCATCAAGCCGATTTCGGAGTTCGGCACGAAGCGCCTCGTCCGGATGGCCATTCAGTACGCCATCGACAACAAGCGCAAGACGGTCACCATCGTCCACAAGGGGAACATCATGAAGTTCACCGAGGGGGCGTTCCGGGACTGGGGCTACGAGGTGGCGAAAGCGGAGTTCCGCGAGCACATCGTCACCGAAGACGAGGTCTCGAACGGCGCGTCGAAGGAGGGCAAGGTCGTCATCAACGACCGCATCGCCGACAGCGTGTTCCAGCAGATCCTGACGCGCACGGCGGAGTACGACGTGTTCGCGACGCCGAACCTCAACGGCGATTACCTGTCGGACGCGTGCGCGGCGCAGGTCGGCGGTCTTGGCATCGCGCCGGGGGCGAACATCGGCGACGACATCGGCTTTTTCGAGGCGACGCACGGCACCGCGCCGAAGTACGCGGGGAAGGACGTCATCAACCCGGGGTCGGTGATTCTCTCCGGCGTGATGATGTTGCGCTACCTGGGCTGGGGCGCGGCCGCGGACCTCATCGAGCGCGGGCTCGAGCAGACGATCAAGCAGAAGAAAGTGACCTACGACCTGGCGCGGCAGATGGACGGGGCCACCGAGCTCAAGACGTCGCAGTTTGCCGACGCCGTGATTGCGAACATGTAGAAGGGGATCCGTTTCATGAACAGAAAAATCACGGTTGTCGGCGGAGCGGGCGCCGTGGGCGCCACGGTCGCCAGGGCGGTCGCCGACAAGGAACTGGCGGACGTCGTCATCATCGACATCGCCGACACGAAGGCCGCGGGAGTCGGTCTCGACATGCTCGAGGCGTGCCCCATCGAGGGCTCGGACTCGCGGGTCGTGGGCTACGGCGCGAACGACGAGGGGTGGGCGGCCACGGCGAAGTCGGATGTCGTGGTGATCACGTCCGGCGTGCCGCGGAAGCCGGGCATGAGCCGCGACGACCTGCTGGGGATCAACTACAAGATCATGCAGTCGGTGACCGAGCAGATCGTGAAGTACTCGCCGAACACGATCATCGTCCCGGTCGCGAACCCGCTCGACGCGATGTGCCAGGCGGTCTACCGTCTCAGCGGGTTTCCGCGGGAGCGCGTCATCGGCATGGCGGG
>CAYZBZ010000281.1:0-5368 GCA_964476725.1 uncultured Vicinamibacterales bacterium | reverse complement strand
GGCGGCGGCGGGGGTGTCGTCGACGGCGCGGGCGCGGCGGGCGCCGGGGCGGGCGGAGGCAGCTCCGGCTTCTTCTTCCCGCAGGCACCGGCGCTGAACGCGGCAACGAGCAGAACGGCGGCACACAGTCGGAATCTGCGATTCATCAAAGTCTTCTCCTCGGAGCACAACGAACGGTCAGGTAGAATTGGAGAACTGGAGCTTACCGTCCGCTCTCCGCGCTGTCAATTTAGCTGTCACACCGATGGATCGACTTCTCGAGGCCACCGCGCGCGCCGAACGCGACCATTTCTGGTTCCGCGGATTCAGACGGTTCGTCACGCCGCTCATCCGGGAGGCGGTGGGTGACCGTCCCGGCTCCGCGATCCTGGACTGCGGCTGCGGCACGGGCAACAACCTGTCGCTGCTCCGGCGATACGGACGGGCTGTCGGCATCGACCTCACCTGGACCGGCCTGGCCTGCGCGCACGGCCGTGGCGAGCGTGCCGTCGCGCAGGCATCGGCGACCCACCTGCCATTCGCCGACGCAGCCTTCGACCTCGTCACGTCGTTCGACGTGATCTTCGCGCTCGCCGACAACGACGAAGCGGCGGCGTTGCGGGAAATGCACCGCGTCCTGCGGCCCGGTGGTCATCTGGTCGTCAACGTCGCCGCGATGGACATGCTCAAAGGCAATCACTCCGTCCTCTCGCGCGAAGTCCGCAGATACAGCCGCGCCGGACTTCGTGAGCGGCTGACGAAGGCCGGGTTTGCCGTGCGCCGCCTGTCGTACACCAACGCCACGATCACGCCGATTCTCGCGGCCGTCCGCCTGCTGCAGCGCGTGTCCGGCCACAAGGAGACCGAACAGGAGATCGCGATCCCGCCAGCTCTCGTCAACGCGGCGCTCAGCGCGGCCCTCGCGGTCGAAGCCTGCGCCCTGCGAGTGGTCAACATGCCGTTTGGCAGCTCGGTCGTCGCCCTCGCGAAGAAGATGCCGATCCCGATCCCTAATCGCTAATCCCTCATCAATCCCTCATCGCTTATCGGTCCCTGTTAGCGCACGGAGTAGGCATACATCCGCAGCGCGAGATGTCGCCGATCGGTGGTGCCGTCGCGATCGGCGGGCACGAACCACTTCTCGCTCGCGATCACGACTCGGCCCTCCGCCGACGCGAGCGCATCGGCCGGCAACACGATCTCCTGCGTGAAGTCGGACGCCGGGCTGAACCGCGCGATCTGACGGCCCGCCACCGTGACGGTGACAACGGGCGCGGCGTCGTAATACCGCAGCGGGGACTCGCCGATGAGGGTCAGCGTCACGTCGCGGCCGACGGGGCGGATCCAAAGAGTTGCGCGCTCAGTGGCCCATCGCCACGAACGCGCGGTCAGCGGATTGTATTCCGGCTCGTTCCAGCCCTCCTGCGCGCCCACCATCGGCGTGCCAGCGGACTGCAGGTCGAACTGCTCGAGGCCGACGGGAATCTCGCGCCCGCTGCCGTCGGCTGCTCGCGACTGCACGTCGAGCTGCAGGTACGGCGTTTGGGCGGCCAGCGCGCCCGCGGGCAGCGGTACCAGCCTGAAGAAAAATCCGGCCTTCGCATCAAAGGAGTCGAGCGGGCTGCCATTCAACGTCAAGCGCACCTGGACGCTCGGGTCGCTTGCGGAACCCAGATGACGGCCGCCGAGGAGCAGCAGCGCCTCTCCCGCGCGTGTCCTGAGCCATGCGACGCTCGGCTTTCGATGCGGACCGACACGGTCTCGCGCGGTGACCCCCGCGACTTCGGCCGTGACGGCCCATCCACGATCCAGCATCCACCCCGGCGGAGACATCGCGAACCAGTCGGCATTCCCGGGCCGGGCTCCGCCGACGAACGGCGGCTCGACAAACGGCCAGCGGTACGCCTGAACGAGCCGGCGCGAGAGCGGATCGAAGAGCGCCAGATCCGTCCTTCCCGGATCCGCCACGAACGAGACGGTCGACTGCGGATAGGAGCGCCATTCCTGGATGAGCGTCAGCCACTCGCGACCGTGCGGCGCCTTGAGCACGCGCGGCGCGATGCGGCTCAGGCGGCCCCCCTCCCACTCCGCGGCACGCCGCGCGACCGCGTGCATGCCGATCGCGTCAATTTCTTGTTGGCTGCCGTGCGGGAACGTCTCCGGCCTGGACGCCCCGGAGAAGTCCATCGCGCGAAACGCGCGGAACGTCGGGCTCCCCGCGCGTCCATATGCGATGCCCGCGGGCACGGCGAGGAAGAGCGACGACGCCGCCAGCGCCGCGGCCCCGATCGGCAGCGCCCCACGTCCGGTCGAAAGGAAGTCCAGCGCGCACGCGGCGAGATACGCAACCGGCGCGACCAGCGGCAGCGCGTAGCGTACGGTCACGGTCTCCTGGAAGAGCAGGTGGAACACCGCGTAGGGCACGAACGCCACCCCAAGGAGGCCAAGCGTTCGCGGCATCCGCCAGGCGACGCGCACGAAGCCGATCGCCGCGACCGCCAGGACGCTGCCGCCTATGGCGGGGTGCCCCCACGGCCACAGGAACGAGTTCATCAGCGCGGCAGCCGCCACACGCGGGCTCCTCGTCGTCCAGAGCATGACGACGCCGGAGAAATCCTCCCCCGCCTGCGAGCCGAGCGCCGCCGCGTACTCGGACAGCCCCCCGGTTGCGGCGATGAGCGGGATGCCCCACGCCGCGACGCCGATGGACCCGGCTGCAACCGCCACGATGCGATCCCGCATGCGCAGCGCGGAGCGCGGCATGACGAGCGCCAGCGCCAGCAGCGGCAGCGTCAGCAGGCCCGCCTGCGACCGGATGCCGATGGCCAGACCGGCGACGAACGCGCCCGCCGTCAATGCGCGGGAGCCGGCGCGGCCCGTGATGACGGCCGCGAGCAGCGCCTGCGCCGCCGCGGCTGCCGCGAAACCGGTCATGTCGCTCAGTGGTCGGAGCGCCGTGAACCAGCAGAGCGGCGAGAGCGCCACCATCACCGCCGCCCAGCAGGCACGGATGTCCGGCGCCGCCCGCGGGTCGTCCTGACCTCGTTCTTCGGGCTCCAGCGCGCGAAAGAACGCGAACAGGAGGACGATCAGCGCTGTGCCGAAGATCGCGCTCCACACCGCGAGGCCGCGCGATTCGGGGGACGGCACGCCTGAAGCGCGCAGAAGCGCCGTGGACGCTTTGCCGAGCGCGATGAAGACCGGATAGCCGGGAGGATGGGGCTGGTGCCGCGCGACGTCGAAGTCGGCGACGCCGAGCGCGAAGTTGATGGAGTCGACGTCTTCGAGAGTAGGCGGCAGGAACGGGAGGTGCGCCGCGAGAAACACGAGCGCGAACGCCGCAATGGCTCTGCGCACTGAAGAATCTGGGCTCAGACCTCGCGCAGGCGAAGCGCGTCGTTCAGGCTGCCCAGCCTGTATCCACGCAGATCGATCGTGACGTGTGCGTAGCCGATGGCGCGCAGCTCGCGATCAATCGTGCCGGCCAGCTCCGGCTCCAGCGCGCGCGCTATCTCGTCCTGGCCGAGCTCGAGCCTTGCGATGGTGTCGTGATGCCGGACGCGGCAGATGCGGAAGCCGAGGTCACGCAGGACGGTCTCGGCACGTTCGATCATGCGCAGCTTCTCATCCGTGACCTCGCTGAAGTAGGGAATGCGCGACGACAGGCAGGCTGACGCGGGCTCGTCCCAGGTCGGCAACCCGGCGCGGCGAGACAGCTCCCGGATTTCGTCCTTGGTGAGCCCGGCCTCGTCCAGGGGACTGCGCACGCCGAATTCGCGGGCAGCCTGACGGCCTGGCCGATAATCCCCGCGGTCGTCGGCATTGCTGCCGTCGGCGATCACGGGGATGCCACGGGCGCGTGCGAGCGCCGACAAATGGGTGTAGAGCTCGTGCTTGCAGTAGTAGCAGCGGTTCGCCGGGTTGGCGCGGTACTCGGGACGCGCCACTTCCCCCGTCTGGATGACGAGGTGATTGAATCCGAGCTCCCGCGCGAGCCGAAGCGCGAGCGAGCGGTGCCGCTCGGGGTAGCTGGGGCTGTCGGCGGTGACAGAGAGCGCGCCGGCGCCGAGCGCCCGGTGCGCCGCGTATGCGAGATACGCGCTGTCCACGCCGCCGCTGTAGGCGACGACCAGCGACGGAAGGTCGCGCAGCGCACCGTCAAGGGCCGACTGCTTGCGTTCGAGGTCGGACCCGGCCGCTGACTGGTTGCCGGGAGCGGCGCCGGCCAGGGCGCCGGGACCGGTCGCAAGCGGGGCGTGCGCCACTAGTCCAGGTCCTCGCCCGTCGTCTCGTCGTCGACGTCGTCCGCGTCATCGTCATCGTCGACGTCGTCCTCTTCGCCGTCCTCGTCATCGTCATCGTCCTCGTCGTCCTCGTCGACGGCTTCGAGTTCGACCGGGGCGATGCTGGTCACTTCGAGGTTGGAGCCGCAGTCGGGGCAGCTGATCAAATCACCCTTGTCGACGTCGAATTCGTCGACTTCGATTTCGGCATCACATTCCGGGCAGGTGGCCATAGATGCTCCTGGCGGCGGGCGCGCCCCCCGCGCGGCTCAGCGATCCCTGGACACACTCCGTGTGTGTTCGGATCGCAACAGTCTTCGGATTATAACGAGAACCTGATAAATTCTGCAACGAGCCTGAGGCGCGGGATCGCTGCGACCGATACCTCGTGACGGGCGCTCCACCGTGACCACGACAAAAACCGTCATCGTCGCCGACGATACCGCCTTCGTGCGGGACCGATTCGCCACCGCCCTGCTGAGCGCCGGGCATACGGCCCTGACCGTCAAGAGCGCCGCGGAGCTGCTCGCCCGCGTCCGGGCCGATCTCCAGCGGATCGACCTGATCGTGCTCGACCTCCGGCTGCCCCACGCCGGTGGCGTGGAGCTGGTCCGCTCCATCCGCAAGCTGGACGGCGGGCGCCTGCCGATTCTGATCTTCAGCGGGACGATTGCGACCGCGGACGAAGTGCGCAACCTTGCCGCGCTGGGTGTCGCGGGGTACGTGAACGAGTACAGCGCCGTCCAGCACATCCTGCCGTCGCTCGCGCCGCACCTGTTCCCCGACAATTTCAACCGCCGCGGCAGTCCCCGCGTGGTCCTCGGCATCCCGGTCGCGTACCGCTTCGGCAACACGATCGCGGCGGCGCTGACGCTGAACCTGAGCAAGGGGGGGCTGGCGATCCGGACGATGAGCCCGCTGCAGGAAGGATCGAAGGTGCGCGCGCGCTTCCGGCTGCCTGGATCGAAGCGGGACATCGAAGCGGAATCACGCGTGGCGTGGAGCGACCGCCGCGTCGGCATGGGGCTGCAGTTCGAGAAGGTGGACCCCGCGGACCAGGGGGCGATCGACGAGTTCGTCGATCAGCATTTCTTCACGAATAGGAA
>CAYZBZ010000280.1:0-5419 GCA_964476725.1 uncultured Vicinamibacterales bacterium | reverse complement strand
ATTCGAACCAGCGACCCCCTGCGCCCAAGGCAGGTGCGCTACCAGGCTGCGCTACACCCCGACTCCACCGATTATCCCACACCCGAGCCGCCGCCCTCTGCCTTTTGCCTCTTGCCCTTGGCCTTGTGCCTTTTACCTTGTGACCTTTAGCGAATGAACAGCGGCCGCGCGGTGCCGACGCCCTTGAAATAGCTCGCGCACAGCCGCCACTGCGACTGGTCGTACACCGCCGTCACGTAATCGACGCCGACGACGTGCGGCGTCTCCCCGGCCTTGCACTCGGGGTTGGTCACGAGACACCGCGAGTCCCACACCGCGGGTACGGCCGCGCAGGCGTCCCCCGGCACAGGCACGTAGCTGCACGGCCGGCTCGCGAACTCGACCTTGACGGTGGCGGGACCGATGCTGAAAGATTCGATGCGATAAAATTCCCGGTTGTCCTCGACATCAGACAGCTCCTTCGCACGGTCTTTCGCACAGCGATCGCTTGTGCTGAAGTTGCGCATGACGAAGGCTGGCATTTTGGTCGAGTCCGAGAAGTCCAGCAGGAACTCGCGCGCGAGGTCGCCAACCTCCTTCGTCGAATCGTGCAGCCTGATGGTCGTGCTCGCGCTGACCCGGTTCGACGTCCGGTCGCTGACGGTCACCGTGAGCGTGACCTGGCCCGGCGTAGACGCGGTCGTGGGCGCACGCCATTTCACCGATGCGCCGCTGCCGCTGAACGAACCGGCCTCGGCGGTCCACTCGAACGTCAGCTGATCCGAAGACGTGTCGGGATCCTGCACGCTGGCCGCGACGGCGATCTCTTCGCCGAGGTCCGCGAAGTCCGCAGGCTCGTTTTGTCGCGTGCCGCGCGCCGCGATCGCGGTAATCACCGGCGGCTCGCCAGGCGGCACCTCGAAGGTGAACGCAGATGCCAGAACCCCGCTGCGCCCGGAGACGGTCACCATCACGTCGGACGCGCCCGGTCCATGCGCCGGAGTCGTCGCCATGATTCCCGCCGCCGACTCCACGACCACATCGATCGCCGCCACGCCCCCGATCGACACGACGGCCCCTGCGGCGAAGTTGCTGCCGGCAATGCGCACCCGGGTGCCGCCGGAGCTCGGACCGCGCGACGGGGTGATCGACGACACCTCCGGCGTCACGGCGCCGGGCCCCGTCGGACCGCTCCCGCAGGCCGAGAGCGAAAGCGCGCATGCCACGACAGCGGCCATCCACGCCGCGCGGTGAGAATGAAACACGATCACGTCAGGATGTCGCGAGGACCCGTCAATTGACCCAGTCCGCGATGAACACGTTCGTCTCCCCCTCCCCTTTCGCGTTGCGGTTCGACGCGAAGACGAGGTGCTGCCCGTCCGGAGAGAACATCGGGAAGCCATCGAAGGTGTTGTTGTAGGTCACGCGCTCCAGGCCGGTGCCATCCAGGTTGACCAGATACACGTCGAAGTCCCGCCCCTTCGGGTCGGCGATGTTCGACGCGAAGATCAGACGCTTGCCGTCGGGATGCCACGAGGGCGCGAAGTTCGCGCCGCCGAGCTTCGTGATCTGCCGCTGGCTGCCGCCGTCGCGCCCCATGACGAACAGCTCGAGCTCGGTCGGCCGCCAGAGCGCGTCCTTCAGCAGCGCTCGATAGCCGTCGAGCTCAGGCCCCGGCTGCAGCGGCTTGCCGCGGAATGCGACCTGCTTCCCGTCCCACGAGAAGAACGGACCGCCGTCCGGGCCGGGCCGGTTGGTCAGACGCCTGACGTCCGACCCGTCCGCCTTCATCGAGTAGATCTCCATGTCGCCGTCGCGCACGCTGGTGAACACGATGAGCCCGTCGGGCGCGATCGTCGCCTCGGCATCGTAACCCGGAGTCCGCGTCAGCGGGGTCAGCCGCGATCCGTCCGCGCTCGCGCGGTAGATGTCGTAGCCGGCGTAGATCGGCCACACGTAGCCGCGCTCGTAGCTCGGCCTCGGCGGACACACCGGCGAAGTCTCGTGCGTCGAGGCGAACAGAATCCGGCCGCCGCCCGGATAGAAGTACCCGCACGTGGTCCGGCCGGTTCCCGTGCTGACGCGGCGAAGGTCGGTGCCGTCGATCTTCATGGAGTAGATCTGATCGCAGGGATAGCCGTCCCGCGTGGACTGAAAGATCAGGCGGCTGCCGTCTGGAGAGAAGTAGGACTCGGCGTTCTCACCCCCGCGCGTGAGCTGGCGGATGTTCTCGAGGTGCCGCTCCTGTCCGGCAGCAGGGACAGAAGAGGCCGTCTGCGCCGATCCTGCGGAAGTGGCCGCAATGCACAGGCCGGCGATGACGACGCCGCCCAACGCTTTCAAACTCAACTCGCGCATGTAGTTATCCGATCGGGGGAATGTGAGGGTTCCTGTAAGATTATCCGATCTCGCGCATCATGCACGCCAACCGGATCCGCCGCGTCCTCTTCGTCTGCCGCCTGAACCGCTCTCGCAGCGCCACAGCCGAGCGCGTTTTCTGCAAGCGCCCCGATCTCGACGTGCGTTCCGCAGGCACCAGCAGCGACGCCATGGCGCGCGTCAACCGCCGCATGCTGGACTGGGCGGATGTCGTCTTCATCATGGACGACGAGCAGCGCAGCTCGCTCGAGCAGATGTTCCCTTCGCACCCCGCGCTCGGGCGGCTGATTTGCCTGGAGATTCCGGATGACTTTGCGTTCTTCGAACCTGCGCTCGTGCAGCTCCTCGAAGAACGCGTCCCGCCGCACCTCGACAAACCGGCACCGACTGAAAATGAAGCGTGAAACTCAACCCATGCGCGTTGTTGCGGCAATCCTCGCATGCGTCGCCGTCGTCGCGTGCCGCGGCGCGCAGGACTCGACGCCTCCTGCGCGTCCCCAACCCGCGGCCCGGAACCTCCTTATCATCACGATCGACACCCTCCGCGCGGACCGGGTCGGCGCCTATGGGTATGCAGCCGCGCGAACGCCGACGCTCGACCGCCTGGCTGACGAAGGGGTGACGTTCGCACGCGCCTACGCGACGGCGCCGATCACGCTGACGGCGCACGCGAGCCTGATGACGGGCCGGTATCCGGCAGGCCACGGCGCGCGCCACAACGGGATGCGCCTCGAGCCCGGGACTCCGACGCTGGCCGACGCGCTCGTCGGCGCGGGGTTCTCGACGGGGGGGTTCGTCGCCGCCTTTCCTCTCGATCGGCGATTCGGGCTGATGAAGGGGTTCCAGGTCTACGGCGATCGCATGCCGCGCGGCGCGGACGGCCGCGTCGCCAACGAACGCCCGGGACGGCTGGTCGCGGACGAAGCGATCGCCTGGCTCGATCGCAACCGGAACAACCGCTTCTTCCTGTGGGTGCACCTGTTCGAGCCCCACGCGCCGTACGGGGATCGACGCGATCGACGGCCGGCGGAGACGAGATACGACGACGAGGTGGCGGAAGCAGACGCGCAGGCAGGCCGCGTCGTCGCTTCACTGGGCGCCGCGCGCGATTCGACGCTCGTCGTGATCGCGGCGGACCATGGCGAGTCGTTCGGCGAGCACGGCGAAATCGGCCACAGCATCTTCGTCTACGACACGACGCTTCGCGTGCCGTTGATCTTGTCAGGACCCGGCGTGCCGCGCGGGCGCACGATCGCGGATCCGGTTGCGCTGGTTGACGTGGCGCCGACGGCGACGGCGCTCCTGGGTGTCGGCGGGTTCGATGCCGACGGGGTCGATCTCCGGGCATCGCTCAACGGCCCGGGGCTCGACGGCACGGGTCTCGCGGCGCGGGATCTTTACGCCGAGACGTTCGCGCCCCTGCTCGACTTCGGATGGAGCCCGCTGCGATCCGTCCGCTCATCGGGTCTGAAATACATCGAGGCGCCCACTCCGGAGCTTTACGACACGACGAAAGATCCGGGAGAGGTGACCAATATCTACCCCGAAAACCTGTCGCGTGCCTCGGCGCTACTGGACGAGGTCAGGCGCTTTTCGGGGGCTGACGTCGCGGCCACGAGCGCGCACGATCCGGAGGCGCGCGCACGGTTGCAGGCACTCGGGTATGTGTCGGGCTCGAAGCCCGCCTCCGGCACCGCGCGTCCGGACCCGAAAGATCGCCGCGAGCTGGCTGCCCTCATCGCGCAGGTGACTTCCGGCGAGCTCGAAGGGATCGCGCTCGAGACGGCGCTCCGCCGCATCCTCACGAAGGATCCGCGCAACCCGCAGGCGCACCTCCGGCTTGGTTACGCGCTGCTCGACACCCGCCGATACGGAGAGGCACTCCCGCATTTCCGCGCGGCTATCGCGGAACACCTGCCGTCGGCCGACGCACACCTCGGGCTCGCCGCATGCGACGCCGCCGCGCGCCGATTCGATGCCGCCGCGGCGACGCTCCGCGAGGCCGAGCGCGTCGAGCCCGACAACCCCGTGGTGGCCGCCAACCTCGGCCTCGTGCTCGCTGACGCCGACCGTTCGGGGGACGCGATCGAGCCGCTCAGTCGCGCGCTCACTCTCGACCCCGATCTCCACCAGGCGCGATTCGCGCTCGCGCTCGCCCTCGCGCGTGTCGGACGCCGCGCGGAGGCGGCGGCCTCTGCGGAGGAGCTGCTGCGACGCCTCCCCCCAGATGCTCCACAACGGTCCGAAGTGGAGCGGCTGATCCGTAGAGTGAGATAGATCGGCCCTGAACCCCGCATCTGACTCTTCACGACGTTCAACAGCGGTACACTTTCGTCCCTTTTGACGTTCGTCCTAAAACTCGTCCCCGGTGCGCAATCTGCCGTAGTATTAGGCGGTTCGTCACGCCCCGTTGGGGACTTATCCCCCGGGGCGGGGCCGAACTTCGTAATCCAAAGGAGTCAGAATGAAGAGGATCATCCTTGCGATGATCGTGCTCGGCGGGCTCGGGGTCGTGCCCGCGAGCGCGCAGCAGACGACGGGGAACATTACGGGCCGAATCACGGACGCTCAGGGAGCTGCGGTGCCCGGCGTGACGGTCACCGGAAAGAACACGCAGACCGGGTTCATCCGCACCGACGTGAGCGACGGCGAGGGCATCTACCGGCTCACCGGGCTCCCGGTCGGCGCGTACGACCTGACGACCGAGCTTTCTGGCTTCAGCCGGATCGACAACAAGGGGATCGTGATCAACGTCGGCCAGACGCTCGACGTGAACATGATCTTGAAGGTCGCCAGCCTCAGCGAGTCGGTTACCGTGACCGGCGAGACGCCGCTCATCGAGACCTCGTCTTCATCGGTCGGCGGCGTGGTGGACATGGGCCGGATCGAGAACATGCCGCTCAACGGCCGGCAGTTCGCGAACGCGGCGATCACGATTCCCGGTGTCGCACTCGGGTTCCATTCCGACCCGACCAAGAGCACCCAGTACTCACCGCAGATTGCGGGCGGCAACGGGCGCAACGTCAACTACCAGATTGACGGCGGCGACAACAACGACGAC
>CAYZBZ010000279.1:0-5422 GCA_964476725.1 uncultured Vicinamibacterales bacterium | reverse complement strand
GTTCAATCAATCCCTTGGCGCGCTCGTAATCATGCGGCGTGTTGACGTTCACGAACAGCAGACCGTCCGGGTCATACTGAGCCAGGATTTCCGGGCCAAGCTCGGCGACGCGCACGCCTTGCGGCAGGGCCGACGCCTCCAGGTCGCCGCGTGCGATGCGCGCGCGGATATCCGCCGCGCAGGCGCGGGAGTAGATGGCGCACAGCGGTTCGTACCCGCGCGCGCTTTTCGGAATCACGAGATCCGCGTGCTCCACCGCCGCCATGCGGCGGAGGAGGTCCGCCGACAGGAACGGCATGTCGCAGGCGACCACCAGCGTGCGATCGGAGGGGGATCGCGTGATGGCGGTAAAGATGCCGCCCAGTGCGCCGGCGTCCGGGACGTCGTCGGGCACGACCGCAAGACCTCGCGCCGACCAGGCGGGGGCGTCGCGGCCAACCACGAACACCGCAGAGGCCACCTCACGCAGAGCATCGAGCTGACGATCCACGATCTGCGCGCCGCCAACTACGAGCGTGGCCTTGTTCGCGCCGCCGAGACGCCTCGCGTGTCCGCCCGCGAGGATCGCCGCGGCAAGGCCGGTCTGTTTCGTCATGCCCAGCCCGTCAACAGTATCAGAGCCGTCCCCTCTGCGTCTCATGCGTGAACCGCGAATTGGACGCGTTCTCGTCGCAAGCCTGCACCAGGCGATTGCCGACATTCTGCCGACCCGGCTCGAGTTCTACGAGAACTGGCTGAACGTGTCGGGGCTGCGCGAGGGCACGATTGGCCTGGCGCCGCTGTCCGCCGTGCTGGGCTTTCTTCGCACCGAGGGAGAGGCCTACGACCTGATTACGTCGCGCGCAGGCGAGTACGCCGCGGACTGGACGGTCCACAACCTGACGCCGCTCGAGCGCAGGCTGTTTCGGGCCCTGCCGACGCCGCTTCGCGTCCGGGCGGCGCTCCGGACCGCGCGCGCGCTGGTTCGCTCGACCTACCCGGGGTCGCGCGCGATTATCCGGCTGAAGCGCGGGACCGCCTCGGTCGATCTGCGCGGATCGCTCTTCTGCGAGGTGCGGGAGGCGTCGGTGCTTCCGCTCTGCGGGTTCTACGCGTCCGCGATCGCCCGAGTGCTGCACCTCTTCGCGCTGCGGGCTGATGCGCATGTCAGCGAGTGCCGCGCCGGTGGCCGGCGGAAGGGTTGCCTGCTGTCGGTCAACGTCAAGGGGGCCAGCGTCGACGAGCCGGCGGCCGCGTGAGGGGGGTTGCTCTGTCGGTGAAATCCGCCCCGCTCTCTCATTTCCTGCTCGTGCTCACCCTGACCCTCTGCGCGCAGCCGGCCGCGGCCCAGGTCAGCGGCAGCCGGGTCCTCGTCGTCCCATTCGAGAACTCGCGTCACGAG
Source organism: uncultured Vicinamibacterales bacterium (assembly GCA_964476725.1). Classification (GTDB taxonomy): domain Bacteria; phylum Acidobacteriota; class Vicinamibacteria; order Vicinamibacterales; family 2-12-FULL-66-21; genus JALZOC01. The sequence goes on along the minus strand of CAYZBZ010000279.1, from coordinate 4,041 downwards.
CCGCGGCTGCACTGGCTCTCCGAAGGATCGGCGGTCCTGCTCGCAGACGAGCTGAAGGCGCGGGGCCTCGGGGCGATCACGCGCGACGAGCGTGTCCGCGCGTTCGAGGAACTGCACCTGCCGCTGTCGGCGTCGCTCAGTCGCGCCACCGTCATCAAGGTGGGGCAGATCGTCGGCGCGTCCGAGGTCATCGTCGGCGGGTTCGCGCTGGACGGCAGCGACCTCACGATTACCGCGCACAGCATCCGCGTGGACGTCGGGCGGATCCAGCCGGAAGTCACCGAGCAGGCGCCCATCACCGGGTTGTTTGGCCTCTTCGACAAGCTGACCCGCCGTCTCGTGCCCGATGCGCGATTCGACGATGCCGCCCGCGAGCCCCGTCCTCCGCTGGACGCGTTCGAGAACTACATCAAGGGGCTCATTGCGGAGAGTCCCGCGACACAGGCGACATTTCTCGAGACCGCGGTCAGCAAGTTTTCCGCGTACGACCGCGCGGAGATCGCGTTGTGGGGCGTGCGGACCGATCAGGGGGACTACGCCGCGGCGCTGGCGGCGGCGCGGGCGGTGGCGCCTGGCTCTCCGCTCGCGTCCCGGGCGCGTTTTCTTGCCGGCGTGTCGCTGCTCGATTTGAAGCGGAACGACGAAGCCTTCGAGCTCTTCAAATCGCTGAGCGAGTCGCAGAGCGGTGGCAGCGCCATGTCTGCGGCGGCGCTCAACAACCTCGGCGTCGTGCAGATCCGCCGCGGCGCGACGCTCCGGACCGGCAGCGCGGCGTTCTACCTGACGAAGGCGGCGGACGCGGACCCCGGCGACGCCGACTATCTGTTCAACCTGGGGTACGCCTACGTGCTGGAGCGCAACACGCAGGGGGCCGTGTACTGGCTGCGGGAGGCGCTGCGGCGGAATCCCGCCGACGCCGCCGCGCACTACGTGCTCGCTGCGGCGCTGCAGGCGTCGGGCAGCACGGTCGAGGCCGCACGCGAGAAGGAGCTGGCCCGCCGGCTCTCCCCGCGCTACGAAGAGATCGCGCGACGCGCGGCGGCCGACTCGCCGCCGGTGCTCGAGGACCTGGAGCGAGTGCGCGTCGAGCCTGATGCCCCGAGTGCGCTCCGGCCCGAGCAGACGATCGTCAACTCAGCCCAGCGCGAACAGCGCGAGTTGGCGAACTTTCACCTGGACAGAGGGCGTCGGCTTTACGAGCGGGAGGAAGACCGCGAGGCGATTGCGGAACTGCGCCGCGCCGTCTACCTGTCGCCCTACGAAGCGCAGGCCCACCTCCTCATCGGCCGCATCCACCTGCGCGCGGGACGCCCGCAGGTGGCGATCGATGCGCTGAAGATCTCGATTTGGAGCGAAGATTCCGCGCCGGCGCGCGTGGCCCTTGCCGAGGCTTACCTGAAGCTCCAGAACACCGCCGCCGCGCGCACCGAGCTGGACCGGGCGCTCGTCATGGATCCCGCCTCGGCGGACGCGAAGCGTATACTTGCTGGAATGAAATGATCGCGCGGCTGACGCGACCCGTAGCGCAGGCCTTCCGCCTTCGCAAATGCTTCCGCCTTCGCATTGCTTCCGCCTTCGCATTGCTTCGGCGGACCGCCGTAGCCTTCGGCGGAGGCTGGTCGGCGGACGGCCGTAGCCTTCGGCGGAGGCTGGTCAGGCCTGCCCAGCCCGTCCAGGGAGAACTGCCATGCGCGTGTCACTGACGTTGCTGTCCGCCGGCGCCGCGCTGCTGCTGTCCATGGTCGCTCACGGACAGCAGGCCTCGCCGGTCTACACAGCCGAGATCGACGGCATCATTCATCCCGTGGCTGCCGAATACGTGCGCGGCGCCATCCAGAAGGCCGACGCCGCAGGGGCCGCGCTGCTGGTGCTGACGCTGCGCACGCCGGGCGGTCTGGTCGACTCCACCCGGGACATCAACAACGCGATCATCCACGCGAAGACGCCGGTCGCGGTGTTCGTCGGCCCGTCGGGCAACCGGGCGGCGTCCGCCGGCTTCCTCATCACCATTGCGGCCGACGTCGCGGCCATGGCGCCGGGCACCCACATCGGCGCGGCCCATCCGGTCTCGGGCAACGGCGAAAAAATCGACGACACGATGGCGAAGAAAATGGCGTCCGACGTCGCCGGTTACGCGCGCACCCTCGCCACGCAGCGGAAGCGGAACGTCGGCCTCGTCGAGCAGGCGGTCATCGATAGCCGCTCGTTCACCGAGCAGGAGGCGCTCAACGCGGTGCCGCCTCTCATCGATCTCATCGCAAACGACGTCCCCGATCTCCTGCGCAAGCTCGATGGACGGACGATCGCTCGCTTCGACGGCCATCCGCAGACCCTCCACACGGCCGGCGCCTCCACCACGTTCGTCGGCATGACCTGGCCGCAGCGCGTCCTCGGCGCCATCGCACACCCGCAGATCGCGTACCTGCTCCTGACGCTCGGCACGCTCGGCCTCACCATCGAGCTCTGGAGCCCCGGCGCCATCCTGCCCGGAGTCGCGGGCGGCATCTGCCTGCTGCTGGCGTTCTTTGCGTTCCAGGTCCTGCCGGTGAGCTACGCCGGCGTGCTGCTGATCCTCTTCGGTCTCGCCCTGCTGATCCTCGAGGTCAAGGTCGCGAGCTTCGGGTTCCTCGCGACGGGCGGCGTCTTGTCGCTGTTCTTCGGATCGATCATGCTGATCGACTCCCCCCTCCCGGAGCTCCAGGTCGGTCTCCGTCTGATCGTGCCGATCACGCTCGGTATTTCCTGCGTCATCCTGTTTCTCGTACGCCTCGCGGTTCTGGCACAACGCGCGCGCCCGGTCACCGGCGATGCCGGCATGCTGGACGAGCTGGGGTATGCCATGACGTCGATCGACCCCGGCGGCGTCGGCCGCGTTCGCACGCACGGCGAGATCTGGACGGCGACGGCGGACGAGCGCGTCGAGGCCGGCAGTCCCGTCCGCGTCACGGCCGTCAACGGGCTGACGTTGCGCGTGACTCCGCACACGGTCGCGACGACGTCCGGGCTGGGGACCCGACCCTCGACCACGCTCGGGGCGTCCTGAGCCAGCCGAGAGGGGGCGACCGGCTCCCGGACTCGCAGTCGTGTATCATGCGCCATGGAGGCCCGCAGTGCCGATTTCCACCTTTCTGATTGTCGCGGCGATCGTCGTTTTCTACCTTCTCAGCTCGATCAAGATCCTCAACGAGTACGAGCGGGGCGTCATCTTCAGGCTGGGCAAGCTGCTCGATGCGCCCAAAGGTCCTGGCGTGGTCCTGGTCTTTGCCCCCATCGATCGCATGGTGCGGGTCAGCCTCAGGACGATCGTCATGGATGTCCCCCCGCAGGACGTCATTACCCGCGACAACGTCTCCGTCAAGGTGAACGCGGTCGTGTACTTCCGCGTCATGGATCCGCGGCGTGCGATCGTGGAGGTCGAGAGTTACCACTACGCGACGTCGCAGCTGGCCCAGACCACGCTGCGCAGCGTGCTTGGACAATGTGAGCTCGACGACCTGCTGGCGGAACGCGAGCGGCTGAATCAGCAGCTGCAGCAGATCCTCGATCAGCACACGGATCCGTGGGGGATCAAAGTCTCTTCCGTCGAAGTGAAGCACGTCGATCTGCCGCCGGACATGCAGCGCGCGATGGCCAAGCAGGCGGAAGCCGAGCGCGAGAAGCGTGCGAAAATCATCCACGCGGCAGGCGAGCTGGAGGCGTCTGAAAAGCTGGCGGCGGCCGCGTCCGTCATGGCGGTCGAGCCCATGACGATCACGCTCCGCTACCTGCAGACGCTGACGGAAATCGCGTCGGAAAAGAACTCGACGATTATCTTCCCGCTGCCGATCGAGCTGATGAACCTGATGACGCAACGGAACAAGGCGTAGCGTGTCCGATCTTTCACACGACACGGCCGAAGACGGCTTTCACGAGATTCAGCTGAGCGGGAAGCAGCTCGTCTTCCTGTTCATCGTGACGACGAGTGTGATCGTCGCCGTGTTCCTGTGCGGTGTGCTGGTCGGCCGCGGGGCGCGTGCCGCGCGCGGCGACGAGCGCGACGCT
>CAYZBZ010000278.1:0-5428 GCA_964476725.1 uncultured Vicinamibacterales bacterium | reverse complement strand
ACCGGACCCAGCGAGTCTGCGTTAACGCTCTGCGTTCCCAGACGCTCGAGACCTCGCGGTTCGCGCGCGAGAAGTCTGAAGTTCGAATGCTTTCACGCGTGACGGCGTCGGGCCTTCGAACTTCAGCCTTCCAACTTCAGACTTTTATTGTCAAACTCCCCCGCTCCATCCACCCGGGTAACCACGCCTCGTAGCGCGCGATCTGCTCGCGCCGGGCTTTCGAGAGCGGCAACGGCATCGCACCGGTTTCGAGACCCCGCGCGGCCAACCCGAGACGGACACCCCAGGGCACCGGCAACGCCGCCACGTGTTCGATGAGCTCGTCGACGAGCGCCTGACACCGCCCCGCCTCGTCGCGATCGCCCGCCCTCGTGCTGCGGTAGAGCGCCACGATCAGTTCCGGGCAGAACGAGGCCAGCCCTGAAATACCGCCGCTCCAGCCGGCTTCGAGGCCGCGCCCGAGCAGCGCGTCGTCTCCGACAATCAGCGACCAGGATGCATCCCCGCGCGCCGCGACAAACTTCCCCAGCCGCTCCGGTCGGCCGCTGCTGTCCTTGATCCCGACGATGCAGGGCTCGGCGCTCATGAGATCGATGGCGGTCGCGGTGGCGATCGGATTGGTGAAGCCTGGCAGATCGTAGAGCAGGCATGGCGCTTGGAGCGTCGAGGCGACGTGCCGGGCGAACGCCGCGAGATCGTGCTGCTCGTAGCGGAAGAAGAACGGCATGGGGAGGAGGAGCGCGCGGGCGCCTGACTCCAGTGCGGACCGGCCAAGTTCCAGCACACGCGTCACCGGCGTGCCGCCGATCCCGGCCAGCAGGATGCTGTCCGAAGGCAGGCGTGAGGCCGCCCGCCGGACGAGCGCCTGCCGCTCAGCAACCTCGAAGTGCGGATATTCGCCGGTGGCGCCCCCGACGCAGATGCCGTCGAGGCCGGCGTCAACCAGGAAGTCCACGAGCCGATCGAACGCGGCCAGATCGGGGCGGCCGGCCGAGTCGACGGGGGTCGCGACGGCCGCGAAGATGCCGGAAACGGTCACGCTCATGCGGAGTTAGGATACATTGCCGGAGGAATGCCGGATGGAGAAGCGAACATGAGAGAACGGTGTCTGCTGCTCGCCACGCTCTCCCTTGCCGCGTTCGCCGCCGTGCAGGCGCGTCAAATCCCGGATCCCCAATCCCAATTTCAGGGTCCCGAATCCCGAGTCGCGACTGCCTTGCCGTCTGCGCTGCTGGAATCGGAACTGCTGTTCCCGCTGGAGCACTGGCACAACCACGCGTCCATGATCGTGGAGGCGCCGAACGGCGACCTGCTCGTGTGCTGGTTTCACGGCTCTGGCGAGCGAACTGCCGACGACGTCGTCGTGCGCGGGGCGCGGCGGAAGAAGGGATCGAAGTCGTGGAGTGAGCCGTTCCTTCTGGCCGACACGCCCGGCTATCCCGACACCAACACGACGATGTTCATCGACCCGCGGCAGCGCCTCTGGCTTTTGTGGCCGACGATACTGGCAAACGAGTGGCACACCGCGCTGATGAAATACCGCATCGCCTCGGACTACCAGCGCGAGGGCCCGCCGCGCTGGGAGATCAGCGAGGTCCTGCACGTCACCCCCGGCGACGAGTTCAAGATAACGGTCGATCGGGAGCTGGACCGGCTGATCGGATTATCGAAGCTCTCGAGCCTCGACGAGCGCGAGCGTCAGGCAGGAGCGCCCACAGGGCGCGACGTTTCAATATATGTGGCGAAGCTTCGGCAGGACGCGGCGGACAAGCTGACCCGGCGCCTGGGCTGGATGACCCGCGCCCACCCGTATGTGCTGGACGGCACGCGGCTGATCGTGCCGCTCTACTCGGACGGCTTCAGCTTTTCGCTGATGGCGATCACCGACGACTGGGGACGGACCTGGAAGACCAGCACTCCGCTCGTCGGCTTCGGAAACATCCAGCCTTCCCTCGTGCGCAAAAAGGACGGGACGCTCGTCGCCTACATGCGCGACAACGGCCCGCCCCCCAAGCGACTGCACGTCAGCCACTCCACCGACCGCGGTGAGACGTGGAGCCCGGTCGAGGATTCGGCGGTGCCGAATCCAGGGACCGGCGCGGAGGTGATCGCCCTCAGGAACGGCAACTGGGTCCTCATCTACAACGATCTCGAGCGGGGACGCCACAGCCTGGCCGTCTCTCTCTCGGAGGACGAGGGACGGACGTGGGCGTGGACGCGGCATCTGGAACGCGACGCCCCTTCGGACGATCCCGACCGGACCGGTCAGTACCATTACCCGTCAATCATTCAGGCGAAGGACGGCACGCTCCACGCCACCTACAGCTACTTCGTGCCGCCCGCGAGCGCGCAAAAGGACTCAGCGGGTCGTCTCCTCCGCAAGGCGATCAAGCACGCGCACTTCAGCGAGGGGTGGATTAGGGAGAGGGACTAGGTTCAAGGGTTCAAGGTTCAAGAAAACCGGATGACCAGCTTCACGCTGACTCACCTCGACACGCGCGCCACCGGCGACAGCGGGTACAATATCGGGACCTATCAGCAGAGCATGTCGCAGCCGGGCTCGACGGCGCCGGCCAGCGACGCCGGCAAGTACATCGTCATTCTCAGGCAGTCGGGCGGCGCGTGGAAGGTCGCGTACGCCATTTACAACAGCGATCGCGCGCCGGCGGCCGGTCGATAGCCGCCCTGCCGTACACTGTGGATCCGGGGCTCAGCCGCGAGCGGCGTCCAGTCCTTTCCAAGATCTGCGCCGCTCGTCGGCTGCAGCTGCAAGGAACCGCCACACTTACGGTCCCGGACAAGTAGGGTTGGTCGAGACTCAGTCGCACCGTCCTGCGGCTGTCGCACTACTTGAGCGGCGGTACTGCGACTTCGTGTTCCTGCCTCTTGTTCAGAGTCGCGGCGTCAAAGGAAGCGAGCACATACTTCCGGCGCCGTTCGAACAGCAACGTAATGCGACCCTCCGCATCCAGCGCCGCTGTGTGCAGCTCCCGAACGCCCTCGGCAACCGTCTGGACATGTGTGCCTGACGGATCGAGCAGAAGGAGCACGCCATCGGCGACATCCAAATCAGCATGTGCCGGCTTGACGAGTGCCAGGGTTGCCAGAGGGCGTCCCGTTTTTCCGTCCTCCGTTCGACGGGCCACATCCGGGTGCGCCGTGATGACATGGTCGTCGTCGGGTAACAACCACCGCGCCTCGTGGGTCTGACTGTCGACGAACAGCAGGTTTCGAATCTCGGCGTACCCTCCCGAGCTCGACAGTCCCGCCCCAGAACGGTCCGCCGTGAGCTCGCCTCTCAGAATGTTTGTGCCCTCGACGAGCGACACATCCCCGAGAAGCAGCCTATCGCCTGAATCGGCACTGCCCATTGGAGGCGCCGCGTCGAACACTCGGCTGCGACCAGCCGTACCGCCAAACTCGAGCCACAAGAACGTCACCACGGCAAAGCTGACACCGGCTGCGGCGACAAAAATCAGCACCGCGTTCACCCGCCAGACATACCGAAAGAACTTCTGAACTTTCGACATCTCTCTCCTGGTTTCTGCAGGCCGGCTTCACGCCATGCCAGCCGCCGGCCTCACGCTCAGCCCGCGGCTGCGGCCTGCTGGCCGCCTTGCGCCTCGTTCTTGCTCTGTAATCTCGGCTGCAGCGGCTCGAGGAGTCATCAGCGCATCCGACGTCACCTGCGATTGAGGACGGCAGAGTTAGACCGCGCCTTCAATTAGAACCCGTGAGTTTCAGCCATCTGCCCCGATGCCAGTACCATACGACAGACGCTTTCTCCACGAACGCGTCGTCGATGCCGGCGTGTGTCAGTGACGGCGGTACCGGCCCGCCGTACCACTCATGATGCTGGCGGATAAACCCCGCCGACGCGACGCCGATCGATCGGGAGAACCCGATTTGATTCTCACCGATTCCCTGTAGAAAATCCGCGTCGGGCCGCCGAGCCAGTTGCTCGACCGCACCGGGATTGCCATTTCGAAATACCAGAATCGCCGAGGTCAGGTCTCGCGAACACAGCGCGGCCCAATCCACCTGCCCAACTCGAGTGAAGCTGCCACGGATCACGTTTTGCCGACGCCCCTTCGTGAACGGTTGCGGAATCGAACAGCCGCGGCGGCGCAGCTCAATTTGAAGCGGGCGGGGCAACTCTGTGAATGTTTCCGGATCCAAGCGGATCGTTGCCCGGTCCGCTTCTCTCCAGGCGTCCGGAGATGGTAGCTGAGAGCCAGCCGCGATCGGCATCGCCATTACGACCGCGGCGACAAACACGCTTTTCATGTCTAACCCCGCAGCGCTCCGTAGGACGGTTCCTCTAGACTTTGCAGCTGGACGTTCGACGACCCGGGATCGTGGTTGTCGGATGAAGGTTCGGTCACGTCAATCGAGAGCATCGTGTTCGCCCCGGGACGCTGGCCGCTCGACGCCATCGGTCCGGCCTTGCGCCTCCGCAGGATCAGGATGCTCCCAAACAGCGCGCCCAGAACCAGCCCGGCCGTCACCGGCCGGCGGATTTCCGGAACGAACAACGCGACGACGACAGCCATCGCCACGAGTCCCAGTCCGCCGACACCGGCAACTCTGATGCGCGCCATGTTGATGACGTCGGTTGAGAGCCGACCCTCGACGAATACGTCGGGTCTCGCACGGCTGTCGAATTTTCGCGGCCGCCTGATGGCAATCAGGGCGAAGACGAGGCCGCCGAGAAACCCCGGAACGAGAACAACCATGACCGGATCCATAACCCCTCCTCAGACGATCGGAGTTTTCGAGGCTGAACCGAGCGGAACTCTGCGGAACCTCACGTATGACTGAGATATCGATACCATCCCACGAGGCACAGGGCCGCACCCACAATCGCCAGCATGAGCCACACGCGCAGATTCAAACGGTCGGGTGGTTTGGACTCCATGGCTCCCTCCCTGTTTACTCCGGTTTCTTGGCCCCAGCCCCGTCCGCCACGAGCCTCTCGTGCCTGAGTGCGGCGGCGCCGAGCATCCCGCCCATCCCCAGCGACTCGACGGCGCTGCTCGGGATCAGCATGAGCGCCCCCTTCTCCTTCAGCCCTTCGTACAGCATGTTCATCCCACGGAGTTGGAGCGCGGTCGGGTTGTCGTGATACGACTTGGCCGCCTCCTGGAACGAGTGCGCGATTTCCATCTCCGCCTGGCCGAGGATGATCCGCGCCTGTTTTTCCCGCGCGGCCTGCGCCTCGCGCGACATCGCGTCCTGCAGCGCGACGGGGATGACGACGTCGCGCATCTCGACTGAGGACACCGTGACCCCCCACGGATTCGACCGCTGGTCGATGAGCTGCTGCAGCTCGGCCTCGATCCGCTCGCGGCCCCGCAGCAGGTCGGTGAGCGCCGTGCGGCCGATGATGTCGCGGAGCGCCGTCTGCGCCGCCCAGCTCACGGCCTGC
>CAYZBZ010000277.1:0-5429 GCA_964476725.1 uncultured Vicinamibacterales bacterium | reverse complement strand
GATCTTCTTCAAATCGCCGCCGAGGAGATCCGATTCGCACATCGCCTCGCGCGCGTGCATCCAGTTGATGTTGCCGCGGAGCGTGTTGATCTCGCCGTTGTGCGCGACGTACCGGTATGGATGCGCGAGCGGCCACGACGGAAACGTGTTCGTGCTGAACCGCTGGTGGACGAGCGCGAGCGCGGATTCCACGTCGGGATCAGCGAGATCGGGGAACATCGGCGCGATCTGGCCGGCCGTCAGCATGCCCTTGTAGATGAGCGTGCGGGAGGACAGGCTCGGCACGTAGAACGCGTTCCGGTCGGGAAGCGACAGCGCGTCCACCGCGTGCTCGATCCGCTTCCGAATCACGTAGAGCTTCCGCTCGAAGCGCGCGTCGGCGTCGGGCCCGGCCGCATCCGGCCCGCCCCGCCCGATCAGAATCTGCCGGAAGACAGGCTCGCCCGCCACCGCGCTCGGCCCGAGCGCGGTGTCGTCGGTCGGCACGTCCCGCCATCCAAGCACGTGCTGCCCTTCCTCGACGACGATGCGCTCGAAGAGCGTCTCGATCCGGGCCCGCAGCCCGGCGTCCCGCGGCAGGAACACGAAGCCGGCGCCGTAGTGCCGCTCGGCCGGCAGGTCAATGCCAAGGCGCGCCGCCTCCTTGCGGAGGAACTTGTCCGGCATCTGGATGAGAATGCCGGCGCCGTCGCCCGTGTTCGCCTCGCATCCGCACGCGCCACGGTGCAGCAGGTTGATGAGCACCTGCAGCGCCTGACGCACGATCGAGTGGGAGCGGCGTCCCTTGACGTGGACGACAAACCCGACGCCGCACGCGTCGTGCTCGAACCGCGGGTCGTAGAGGCCCTGCGCCGATGGAGATCCTGACATGTGCACAATGTTTTATGCGCTACTCCGCGCCTGGCGCAAAACGGAATCTGCGAATGCAACCCATGCATCCCGCTTCTGTGCTCGTTATGCGCCGGGCGCATGGACGCCATCGATAAGTTGCGGGCTGTCCGAGGCTGACCGGCGGCCCCTTTCGCGCCAGAATGTACGTGTGCATCACGATCCTCATCAGCCGCTGCGCGACGATGTCCGACTGCTGGGCGGACTGCTCGGCGAAACGCTCCGGCGCCATGAAGGACAGCCGCTCTTCGAGCGGGTCGAGCGCGTGCGCGCCTTCGCGAAACGCACCCGGACCAGCGGCGGCGCACAGGCCCGTGCCGACGGGTTCGAAGCGCTCGGCCGCGAGCTGGGCGCCGTGCCGGTCGAAGCCGCGCTGCCGATCGCCCGCGCCTTCGCCCACTTCCTGAACCTCGCCAACATCGCCGAACAGCACCACCGCGTCCGCCGCCGCCGCGACTATCAGCGCGATCCGCGTGCGCGTCCCCAGACCGGCTCGATCGAAGAGACGCTGCCCCGGCTGATGAGGACCGGCATCACCGCCGACGCCCTCCACCAGACCGTATGCGCGATGCGCATCGGGCTGGTCATCACCGCCCATCCGACCGAGATCATGCGCCGGACGCTGCAGCACAAATACAACCGCATCGCCGAGGCGCTCGCCGCCCTGGATCGGCCGGATTTGACGCCGATCGAGCGTGAGACCATCCTCCAGACGCTGCGCCGTGAGATTGCCGCCGCCTGGGAGACCGAGGAGGTGCGGCGCGAGCGCCCGTCCCCGCTCGACGAAGTGCGATCCGCCCTCGCGGTGTTCGAGGAGACGCTGTGGGACGCGCTGCCGCAGTTCCTGCGCTCTCTCGATCGCACGCTGCGGCTCGAAACCGGGCGCCGTCTGCCGCTCGATGCCGCGCCGATCCAGTTCGGATCGTGGATCGGTGGCGACCGCGACGGGAACCCGGCCGTCACGCCGGAGGTCACGCGCCGCGCGTGCCTGATGGCCCGGTGGACCGCCTTGTCGCTTTACGAGAAAGACATCGAAGCGCTGCGATTCGAACTCTCGATGACCGACGCGACCCCCGCCCTCCGGGCGCTGGCCGGCCACGCGCATGAGCCCTACCGCGCCGTCCTGCGGGACGTGCAGCACCGGCTCGAGGGCATGCGCCGGCATGCCGAACGGTGGCTGGCGGAGCCCGGAAGCCCCGGCAGCGACACGACAGAGACCGAGATGTTCGGAACGGCCGCGGACTTCGCGGCGCCGCTCAGGCTCTGTTATGAATCGCTGCACGCCACAGGCACCGGCATCATTGCAGACGGCCGGCTGGCCGACGTGCTCCGGCGCGTGGCGACGTTTGGCCTCACGCTGGTGCGCCTCGACGTCCGGCAGGAATCCGACCGCCATACGGAGGCGGTCGACGCCATCGCTCGCCATCTGGGCGCCGGCGATTACGCGGGTTGGGCGGAAGAACGCCGCGTCGAGTTCCTGATCGGCGCGCTCACGGGGGACCGGCCGATATCGATCGGGACGCTGCGCGCGACCGGCCCGCTGGCCGCACCGGTTGAGGACGTCCTGCAGACGTTCCGCCAGATCGCCAGGATCCATCCCGAATCGCTTGGCGCCTACGTCATCACGATGGCGGGTCGCCCCTCGGACATCCTCGCAGTCGAGCTGCTCCAGCGCATCGCCGGCGTGGATCATCCGCTGCGAGTCGTGCCGCTGTTCGAGACGGCACGCGATCTGCGCGCCGCAGCGGACGTCATCCACACTCTGTTGTCGATTCCCTGGTACCGCGATCGCGTCCTTCGGAACGAGGGGCGGCAGGAAGTGATGGTCGGCTACTCCGACTCCGCCAAGGACGTCGGGCGCGTCGCCGCCGCCTGGGAGCTCTACAAAGCCCAGGAGGCCATCGTCTCTGTCTGCCGGCAGCGTGGCGTGCCCGTGACGCTCTTTCACGGCCGCGGCGGGAGCGTCGGACGTGGCGGCGGCCCGACGTACGTGGCCATCCAGTCGCAGCCGCCCGGCTCAGTCGACGGCACGCTCCGTGTCACGGAACAGGGGGAGATGATCCAGGCGAAGTTCGGGCTGCCGGGGATCGCGCTGCGAACGCTGGAGGTGTACACCAGCGCCACGCTCGACGCGACGCTTGCGACGCCGGCTCCCACCGAGCCCGGATGGCGCGAGACCATGGAGCGGCTGTCGGCCGCCGCGCGAACGGCGTTCCGCCGCACCGTCCACGAGGATCCGCGATTCCCCGACTATTTCCATTTCGCCACGCCGGAGGCCGAGCTCGACGCGATGCACATCGGCAGCCGCCCGGCCCGGCGGAAAGCCTCGGACGGTCTGCAGGGGCTTCGCGCGATTCCCTGGCAGTTCGCCTGGACGCAGACGCGGCTGCTGCTGGCCTCCTGGCTTGGCGTGGAGGAGATCCTGGGCGAGGACGTGTCGGAGGAGGATCGCGCGGTCTGCCGGGAGATGTACCGGGCGTGGCCGTTCTTTCGCTCGACGCTCGGCCTGATGGAGATGGCGCTGGCGAAGGCGGACGCCGACATCGCCGCGCATTACGATCGCTACCTCGTTCCGGCCGATCTTCAGGATCTGGGCGACGCGCTGCGCCGCCGTCTGAGCCGCGCGGTCGGCGCCGTGCTGGGGATTACCGGCCACGCGCAGCTGCTCGAGGACAACCCCGTCCTCCGGCGCTCGATCGACGTGCGAAACCCTTACGTCGATCCGATCAACCTGCTGCAGGTCGAGCTGCTGCGGCGCCTGCGCAGCGCCGAGCTGTCCGACGCGGAAGACCCCGAAACCGTCTGCCTCCGTCGCGCGCTGCTGGTGACGATCAACGGCATCGCCGCGGGGATGAGGAATACAGGGTAGCGCGGTCCCCCCGGCGGAGGCGTTGTCGTCGCCGGGTTCGAGCGCGCGGCCGGGGCCATGTCGTTCCAGTTCAGCAGGGCGTTGAACACCATGTTGAACTCGCCGTGGTTCTGCCAGCGGTAGATCGGGTTGTTCGCGAAGAGCAGCACGCGTCCCTTGCCGCTGTAGCCGCCCGGAACGTCGACGGCAAACGGTCGCTGGCGAATCTCGTCGGCGCCCTTCATCAACCCGCTCAGCACGGCGGCGTCGCCGCCGACGTAGCGACCGAGAATCGCACCCTGATCAGGCGCGCCGACCGACAGCAGCGGCCCGCCGAGATACTTGATGGCCATGATCTTCTCGGTGTATCCGTAGAAGACCGGATGTTCCAGGCGCAGGATCTCCGCGTTGACGAGCGGTCGCGGCGCGTAAAAGTCTCGCGACGTCGTCGCCGAGGCGTCCACCGTCCGGGCCAGCCCCAGCTCGGTCGGGAACCGCACGGCGTCGCCCATCGCGATGAGCGTGCCGCCTCCATCGAGGAACTTCGCGAACGCGTCGACCCCTTCGCCCCCCATGCCGCCGGTGATGTCGGGCGACTCGCCGTACATGCCAAGGAACTTGTATTTCGCGTCTTTCATGTACGGCACTGGAACTGCCGCTGGCGCCTGGAAGACGGCCTGGCGTCCGGCAGGCTGCGTCGGCATCACGATGACGTCGTAGTCACCGCGCAGATTGCCCTTGCGGATCCGCTCCTTGTAAATCAGATCGTATGGGATGCCGAACTTGTCGAAGGTGAACCGCACCCAACCGATTTCCTGCGTGACGATCCAGGAGGAGTACACGGCCACCCTCGGCGCGTCCGCATCGTGCGTGGGGACGGACGGGAGCGCCGAGAGCGACGCGGCCGTCAGCCCGAGCTGCTCGACCGCCGCGCGCGCGGCCGCCAGATCCGCCGGAGGCGCAATCACGAAGGAACCAGCCGGAAAATCGATGCCGTCGGCAGCGAAGCCCTTGTTCGCGACCTTCATCGGCACGTTCCGCAGCCTGTAACGGAAGGCGATCATGTTGTTCGAGCCGAGGTGCGCGACCGCGAGGCCGGCCGCACCAGAGCCGGCGACTTTGCCTTTCAGCACCGCCTTGTCGACGGGCGTGGTTGCGACATCCAGGATCGCCTTGTCCTTGATCTCCCTCACATCCACCTGCATCGCCAGGCCCATCGTCCAGCCGCTGTCATCGTATGTGCGCAGCTCCGGATCCGGATAGCTCTGTCTCTCGAGGAGGTTCTTCGCCAGGCGGCCGTAGGGTTGGTCGCGCTTGATCACGTACGACCCCGCCGGGAAAGCGCCATCGCTCGTCTTGATCTCGCCTGAGGACCGGCCGATCTCGATCCGCTGGGCCCGCAGGATGTTCACGAGCTCGGCGACCCTCGTCATATCGCGCTGCACGGGGATCACGAATCCATACGGCGCCTGCGTCTTGCCGGACTCGATGGAGTTCTTCGTCTTCTGATAGAAGTTCTCGACGACGAGATTCGGGAACGACGCCGTGAGCTGGAGCCCGCTCAGCACGCCCGTCTCCATGTAGTTCGTGTTGTTGCGGCGCGAGAAATTCGCGGCGGCCCCTGGAGGAATCGGCAGCCCGCGATACCACTCGCGAGGCTGGCCACCGCCGCGGCCAGTCGGCGGACCGGAGG
>CAYZBZ010000276.1:0-5460 GCA_964476725.1 uncultured Vicinamibacterales bacterium | reverse complement strand
GAACTGGACGCTGCGCCCGTTGCCCTGATAGGCATTCCCGAAGTTGGCCGTGTTGAAGATGTTGAAGAACTCGACGAAGAGGCCGAGCTTCCTAACCTCTCCAAATGGAACGAACTTCGTCGTTCGCACGTCGAAGACAAAGGTGTTGTCGCCGCGCGCCGAGTTGATCGGGACCTGCGTACCGGTGGCGGGGTCGACCCATCGGTCGTTGTTGGTGCCGTCCGCGTTCAGATCCGAGCCCGCGGTCAGGTTGTAGGCCCGGGCGCTCGCCCACTGCACGACGGGTGAGAGCTGAACCCCGTAGGGCGCCTCGAAGACGCCCGTGAACACAAACCGATGGCGTTCGTCCGGCCCGTTCGGTCCCCACTCGCCGTCGGCAAACGGCTGATCCCACTGCTGCGGCAGGACTGCGCCGGAGCGGTTGCCGGTGGAACCGCCGTACGAGTAGGAGCCCGCCAGCGTGTAGTGCGCCTGCACCGTCATGCGCGGCATGCGGCGCCTGAAGAGGAACGTCAGCGCGTCGTACCGTGACTTGTTGATGCCCGCCAGGATCCTCACGTCGGAGAGGTAATTGGGAGCGCCAAACACCCGCTGGAAGTCGTTGGCCAGCAGGCGCCTTCCGCCGATGATCGGGTTGATGTTCAACTGGCGCTTTTCGTTGCGGCCCTCGACGTGCGTGTAATCGACGGCGACCGTCGTGTTCGCCACTAGCTCGTGCGCGTAGCCGATGTGGGCCTGGTGGGTTCGAGGATCGACCATATTGACGTCGATCCACTGGCCCTGGGAGCCCAGCGGCAGCTTGTTGCCTTCGGTGGGCTGCGCCGGGAGCGGGTCGATGCCGAGCCGGTACGTGGCCAGTTGCCCCACGCCAATGGCCGTGTTCGTCAATGTGGCGAGCGCGTTCAGCGGCCGCCGCGCCTGTGCGGTGATGTCCCCCGCGGCGGCGGCCGTGTTGTACTGGTCGAAGTAGATCCCATAGCCGCCGCGCAGCACGCGCCGCCCATCACCCCTCAGGTCGTAGGCCAATCCCACGCGCGGCGAGATGTCCAGCTTCGGCGTTTTCGGGGACCCGCCATACGGACTGCCGATCGCTTCGAGCGCCTGCCGCGTGGCGTTGAGCTCGAAGCTGTCCTCGTCCATCAGATTCAAATCCACGTCGTAGCGCACGCCGAGATTCAGCGTCATCCGCGAGGTCGCGCGCCAGTCGTCCTGGAACCATGACGACAACTGGTGCACCGTGTTGATGGTGTCCGCCCAGTATCCCTGGCCGTTCACCGCGCCACCGTTGGCCTGCTGCCACAGCCGGACGATGCCGGGCGTCCGGAAGCCTTGCGGATACCGGCCGTTGGTGTTGTTGAAGATCGTCGACGGGTCATCGAAGAAGGTGAGCGTCGCGTAATGCTCGTTCCCATTCAGGATGCCCAGCTGGTAGAGGCGGTTGAAATTGAAGCCGAACTTGAACTGGTGATTGCCCTGGAGCAGCGACACATCGTCCTTGATCTGGAACACCCAGCGGTCGGCCAGCGTTCCGGCGTCGCCGCCTGCCCCGGTGTTGACCAACGGAAAGGACAACCGCGGCGAAAAAATGTTCACGTTCGGGAAGTCCCGTGTGTAGTGCTCGCCGGTGGCCCTGCTCCATACGTCAGCGAGATAATCGACGTGGTTCGCCTGCGTCGTGATCTGATTCAGCCCTGAGTTTCCCAACACCCAGCTGTGCTGGCCGACGGCGCTGAACGCCTTGATGGTGAAGTCGTCGGGCTGGCCGTCGTCGTTGTTCGTGGTCCAGGTGACCGAGTCCCGGCCTTCGTTTTGACCCGCGTAGCGGGCCATCAGCGAGTGTGCGTTACTGAGCTGCGCGGAGCCTTTGATCGAATACGTCAAGAGGCCGAAGGGTTGGCTGCCGACACGTGGATGATCGAGGCTGACGAGCCCCGGCGGCAGCTGTCCGGCACTGGTGGCCCGGACCAGGACGTCGAGCTCGTTGTACTGCTGTTCAGGAACAAACCTGTTGAGGTCCTCGATCTGTTGCTCGAGCGCGCCGAAGAAGAACATGCGGTTCCGGATGATCGGACCGCCGATGGATCCCCCAAACTGCTGACGGCTGAACGGCGCCTTCTCCGCGTTGGCCTGTTGCGTGTAGTAGTCCTTCGCCGTCAGCCTCCGATCGCGTTCATACCCGAAGATCGAGCCTTGCAGCGTGTTCGTCCCCGACTTGGTGAGCAGGGTGACCGCTGCACCGCCCGTGCGCCCGTCCGCCGCGGTGAACTGGCTCGACGCGAGCTGGAACTGCTCCAGGCTTTCCATGGTGAACGTCAGCAGTGGGCCGCTGTAGTGGTTGTCGCGGTTGTCGGCGCCGTCCACGTTCATGGCCACGTTGCCACCCAGGGACCCGCCGTAGGACACCGTCCCGACGTTCTCCTTCGAGCGGTGGAGCGGGGCAACGGGCGACGCCCCGGGCAGCAGCTCCAGCAGGCCGCTGAACGAGCGGGTGAGGCTCGGCAGGTTCTGCACCTCGGTCGCGTCGATCGTGTTGGCCACCTTCGACTGCGTCGTCTCGATGAGGGGCGACTCGCCGGTGACCGTCAACGTCTCCGTGAGGCCGGCGAGTGTCAGCCGGAAATCGACGGTCAGGGTCGCATTGACGTCGAGCCTGACATTTTCCCGCAGCGCCGGTGCGAAACCCCCCAGCTCGGTCTCGATCCTGTACGTCCCGATCTCGAGACCCGGGATGGAGTACAGGCCTTCCTCGTTGGTGACGGTGGTTCGCACCACGCCCGTAGCGACGTTGGTGGCGGTGACAGTGACTCCGGGGAGCACGGCGTCTCCCTGGTCGAGAATCCGGCCGTTGAACGTGCTCGTGACCTGCTGCCCGTAGGCGAGCGGCGCGGCCATCAGGATGCACAGTGTGATCAACACCACTGTGCGGCACAGACGTGCATTGGGCATCGGCGTGCGCATACCACCTCCTGGTTTCGGGAACAGGAACGAAATGTGGGCGACTTGTAGCACGTGGCGTTCGCAGCCGTCAATCGCCTTTCCGAATCGGGTAGAGTAGCCGTGTTTTATGCGTGAACGGAAGGATCGTGGCCGCCCCGCTGCGGTTGCGCCTCTGCCCCGGCTGCTGCCGCTGGTCCTGGTGCTCTTCGCGGGCAGCGGAGCGGCGGCGCTGATTTACGAGATCGTCTGGTTTCAGCTGATCCAGCTCGTGATTGGTGCGACGGCGGTGTCGCTGGGCGTCATCCTCGCGACGTTCATGGGCGGCTTGTGCATCGGCAGCCTGCTGGCACCCCGCTTCATACCGGCAGACCGCCATCCGCTCCGCGTCTACGCCTACCTCGAGCTCGGCATCGCCGCCTGCGGCGTGCTGATTCTGCTTGGACTGCCGGCCCTCAGCTACGTCTACGTCCCGCAGATCGGGCAGGGCTTCAGCGGAATCCTGGTGCGCGGACTGCTGTGCGGGATCGTCGTGCTGCCCCCGACGATACTGATGGGCGCCACCTTCCCCGCGGTGGCGCGCTGGGTGGACAACACCCCGCAGGGCGTTTCGTGGCTTGGCTTTTTCTACGGCGGCAACATCGCGGGAGCCGTGGCCGGCGCGCTCGTCTGCGGCTTCTACCTGTTGCGCGTGTTCGACATGGCCACGGCCACCTACGTTGGCATGGCCCTCAACGTCGCCGTTGCGGGGCTGGCGCTGATCATGGCCACACGCACGGCATACGGCAGGCGTGAAGACGGTCCGAAAGACCGCGTACCCCTGGCAACGACCGGATGGTCGACCTACGGCGTGATCTCGCTCTCCGGATTCGCCGCGCTGGGCGCCGAGGTGGTCTGGACGCGCATCCTCGCGCTCCTGCTCGGCGGTACCGTTTATACCTTCGCGATTATTGCGGCGACCTTCCTTGCAGGGTTGGGAATCGGCAGCGTAGTCGGGACGTGGACCGTACGTGCCGTGCGACGGCCGGGTCTACTGCTGGCGGGGTCCCAGATGGGCGTCGTCCTCGGGGTTGCCTGGGCGGCCGCGCTCATGAGCCGGGCGTTCCCCTACTGGCCGATCGATCCGGCGCTCGCGGCGGGACCCTGGTTCAACTTCCAGATCGATCTCCTTCGCGTCGCCCTCGCGGTGCTGCCGGCGGCCTGTTTCTGGGGTGCGAGCTTTCCCATCGCGCTCGCGGCCATCGCGCCGGGCGGGCAGGACCCCGCACGGCTCGTCGGACGCCTGTACGCGGCCAACACGATCGGCGCGGTCGGTGGTGCGCTGGTCTTCAGTCTCGCCGTGATCCCGGCGTTCGGCACGCTGAACGCGCAACGCCTCCTCGTCTGGACCGCGCTGCTGGCGGCCGTCGTGATGATCGTGTCGCCGTCGCCGGCCGACGCACCGCTGGCACCGCTGACCTTTACGCGTCGCGCCGGCCTGGCCATCGCCGCGCTCGTCCTCGCCGCGTCCGCGGCGGCAAGCGTCGCGCGCGTGCCGCCCGATCTCATCGCGTACGGCAGGCAGATCGCGACGTTCAGAGGCAACCGGTATCTGTACGAGGGTGAAGGGCTGAACGCCTCGATCGCCGTGTCGGAGTCGGAGGACGGCATCCGCAACTTTCACGTCAGCGGCAAGGTGGAGGCGTCGACCGAGGTGCACGACATGCGGCTGCAGCGGCTCCTGGGCCATGTCTCGGCGCTGATGCATCCCCGCCCGCGCACGGTGCTCGTCGTCGGCTTCGGGGCGGGCGTGACGGCGGGATCGTTCGTCCTCCATCCAGGCGTCGAGCGGATCGTCATCTGCGAGATCGAGCCGCTCATCCCGCGCATGGTCGCGGGGTTCTTCAGCAAGGAGAACAACGATGTGCTGAGCGATCCGCGCGTCGAAGTCGTGTACGACGATGCGCGACACTACATCCTGACGACGGACGAGACCTTCGACGTGATCACGTCCGATCCGATTCACCCATGGGTGAAGGGAGCCGCGGCGCTCTACACGAAGGAGTACTTCGAGCAGGTGAAGGCGCATCTCAACCCCGGCGGTGTGGTCACGCAGTGGGTTCCGCTCTATCAGAGCTCGGAGGACGTCGTGAAGAGCGAGATCGCGACCTTCTTCGACGTGTTCCCCCACGGCACGATCTGGAGCAACCAGTACGCGAGCGGCGGCGGATACGACGTCGTGATGCTCGCCCGCCCGGAACCGCTGCGGATCGACCCGGCCGCGCTGCAGGAGCGCCTGGATCGTCCCGACCATGCCAGGATTGCCGCAGCGCTGAACGAAGTGGAGTTCACCGGAGCTGCAGGTCTGCTGGCGACCTACGCGGGCCAGGCCGCCGATCTCCGCCCGTGGCTGGCCGACGCGCAGATCAATACCGATCGCAACCTGCGGCTGGAGTACCTCGCCGGCATGGCGAACAACGTGTACGACGCGGGGATCTACCAGCACATCCTGGAGTACAGACGCTTCCCCGAGGAGATGTTCGTCGG
>CAYZBZ010000275.1:0-5476 GCA_964476725.1 uncultured Vicinamibacterales bacterium | reverse complement strand
CCCAGCACCAGCACCAGGAGGAGGGGCAGAATCACGGCGAACTCGATGATGCTCTGCCCGCTGGAATCGGAGCACCTCGTGAGAAGACGCCGGATGCTGTTCGAGGTCACGGAGGGTCGCGTCTTCATTAGAACACCCGCTCGTTTTTCATGGCCGACTCGACCCTGAAGTGGATCTGGCCGTTCGTGAAGAACGGCCTGAGCAGGGGGGTCATGAGCTGCCAGGTGTAGTCGATCGTGACCTTGTCGACGTCGTTCGGCCCGCCGATCCCGCCGACCCACGTGCTCCCGCCCGCCGGCAGATTACTGAAGGAAAACGCCGCGTCGGTGATGGTCAGCGTCGGCGTAGCCTGCCGCATGGCCATCTTGATGGAGTTCTCGCGAGACTGGCCGCTCACCGCGCCGCCTGTGATGCCGTAGCGCGACGCCTGGCTGACCCCGTTCTCCAGCGCCAGAAACACGTAGAGGATCGCGGCGAAGTCCACGATCGCGAACGTCACCAGCAGAAGTAGTGGCGTGATGATCGCGGCTTCCAGCATGTTGGCCCCGCTGCGGTCGCGGAGCCGCCTGAAAACTCGACGTGAAAGATCACGTGTCATGCCAGTCCCCTGGAGCAACAGCCCTGCCATAAGGCCGTGGGTCCGTTTGTGCCGGCCGTCCAACAACTTAGCGTCACTCCAGTCCGGGCCGGTGGACGCCGTGATGACGGGATTGTGAAGCGGCGCGCAGATTTGATGAGGGGTCCTGGTGGGTCGGAAACGGCTAGAACACCCATGGGAGCACCCGCCAGCGGACTTTCTGCTGGTACTCGCGGTAGGCCTCGTCGCGCGCGAGCGTCTCCTCCTCGCACACCGCGCGGATGAGCAGCGCGACGTCGGCTCCGACGAGCGTCATGAAGTTCCAGAACCTCGGGTTCGCGGCCAGGAACCCGACGTGCGTGATGAGATACCCCATGTAGATCGGGTGGCGTACGAGCCGGTACAAACCGGTCGACACCACGCCGCGGTTGGCCGGCACGAGGCCGAAGCTGCGGCCGAGCGACAGCTTGCCGCCAATGACGACGAGCAGCCCGCACGCCGTCAGCGTGACGGTCGCGGCCGCCGGCATGAGCGCCGTGACCGCCGCCGCCGGGCCGACGAGCAGAGGGCCGATCAACGAGATGGTCGTCAGGACTCGCGCGCGCAGGCTGCGATCGACGACGGTCGTCGGCCGCCGGAACACCGTCAGCACGATCACGAGCGCTTCGCTCGCGAGCAGCAGCAGACCCGTGATGCGCCCGGTCTGCAGGAAGTCCGCGCCGATGCGCACGGCCATGAGCGTGAACAGCGCGACGATCGCCATCCGCGCCGTGATCTCCCCCAGTTCGAGAGACAGGCGCGCGGTGGCGGCCGGACGCGACGACCGATGGGGCAGCGCGATGTCCACGCCGAGAGCGGCGGCGCTCCCGGACAGTTTCGCGCCTGGGACGAATCGCTTCATGCCTCTGACCCTTGTGACCCGCTCTCTTCCAGGAAATAGCTGGCGCACGCCGCGTCGAGCAGCTCGCGCGTGATGACCGGCTCGCGATTCTGGTAGCGGCAGATGTCCACTACCTGCGCGACGAGATCGCGAGGATGGCAGGCGCGCATCTGCAGCTTGCGTGGCTGGTAGTACTTCCGCTGGAGATACTCCACCAGCACCGGATCGAACGGCAGACCGCGCTTGCGGCAGTTGAGCGCGAAGATCCGGCAGTACTCGTCGAGGGTCGGGTTCTTCGCGAGAATCTTGTAGGGAATGCGGCGCAGGAACGCCTCGTCTGCCAGCGATTCCGGCTTCAGGTTGGTGGCGAAGACGATCAGCACGTTGAAGGGGACCTCGAACTTGCGTCCCGTGTGCAGCGTCAGGAAGTCCACGCGGCTTTCGAGCGGCACGATCCACCGGTTCAGCAGATCCCGCGGCGGGATGCGCTGCCGCCCGAAGTCGTCGACGACGAACACGCCGCCGTTCGCTTTCCACTGGATCGGCGCCTCGTAGAACTTCGAGATGGGGTTGAAGGTCAGGTCGAGCATCTCGAGCGTGAGCTCGCCGCCGACGACCACCACCGGCTGCTTGACCTTCTCCCATCGGCGGTCCCGCGCCGCTGCGGAGATCACGCTGAGGGATTCCGCAGGTCCTGGCATGGGCTCATGGCTGACCGGGTCGAACATCGTGATGATCTGCCCATCCACGTCGACCGCGTGCGGCACGTACATCGCGTTCCCGAGCGCACGGCCGATGCCTTCGGCGACGACGGTCTTGCCGTTGCCGGGCGCGCCGTAGAGAAAGAGCGCCTTGCCCGAGTTCACCGCGGGCCCGAGCTGATCGAACATGCCCTTGTTGACCACGAGGTGCTCGAAGCCCGTCGCCAGCTTCTCGCGATCGACGTACGGGCGGGCCGCCATGCAGGCGCGCACGTACGCGTTGTACTGGGCCAGCGGCACGGGTGCCGGGCCGACGTATCGGCAGATGTCGAGGAACTGGTTCGCACGGTCGCGGCCGAGGTCCGTCAAGACGTAGCGGTAGCCGGCCGTGCCGACCCCGGTCGCGCCCCGCACCTCGACCAGCTTCTCGATGCGCGCGTGCTGCACGAGCGCTTCGAGCACGGAGTACGGCAGGCGCAGCCTCTCGGCCAGGCCCGTGCCGCTCGCTTCGCCGCCAATCAGGGTCTTCAGGAGGAGCTGCGCGAGCGAGTCCGGGTGCAGACCTGTTTCGGCAATCGTCGCCGGCGGCGGGGGCGGTACCGGCATGCCGGCGACGGCGGGCGACGGTGCCGGCGGCGCCGGCGCGACTGCAACACTGGTCCGAGTCATCAGGACTGCTCTCCTTTGCCGCGCGCGAATTCGATTCGATGGCCAAGGGACGTGCCGGATGCGTCGAGCGTCCCCGACGGAAGTTCCAGCACGCCGGCGGTGCCGCGTCGCGGCAGGCGGATGCGCCACGGCCTCAGGCTGGACACCTGATCGATCACCACGCCGCGGGCGTCGAGCGCGACCACGTCGATCGCGAACCGCATACCCCAGGTGTGCACGCCGCGGCTCGGCACGATCCACAGCGCTTCACCGGGCTCCAGCCCGCTGCGCGACAGCAATCCGATCGCACGGGTCGCGCGCGTGTCTGCCACGGCGACGCGGTCCGCGACCACGGCGCCCGTATCGAGATTCATCGCAATCAAAGCCATCGGTTTACTTGCTGTTCTCGATGAGCGGGAAGAGCACGGTGACGAACCGGATCGCCGCCGGCCCGATCGTCACGACCCAGACCGCCGGGAAGATGCAGAACACCAGGGGGAACACCATCTTCACGCCCGTCTTGGCCGCTGCTTCTTCGGCGCGCTGGCGGCGCTTCGTCCGCAGCGTGTCCGAGTAGACGCGGAGCGACTGCGCGACGCTGGTGCCGAACTTGTCGGTCTGGATCAGCATCGTGACGAGCGCGCTGAGGTCGTCCACGCCGGTGCGATCCGCGAGGTTGCGGAGCGCTTCCGACCGCGGCTTGCCGGCCCGCAGCTCGAGGTTGATCAGCCGCAGCTCGTCGGCGAGCTCCGGATACGCGAACGCAAGCTCGGCGCCCACGCGGGTGAGGGCCTGATCGAGCCCGAGGCCGGCCTCCACGCTGACGACGAGCAGGTCGAGCATGTCCGCGAGCGACAGGCGGATCCGGTGCGCGCGGCGCTTGGCCATGCGCGCCAGCAGCATGCCGGGCAACAGGTAGCCCAGCGCCAGGCCCCCCAGGGCGAACATCAGATTCGGCTTGGTGAGGACCGAGGTCGAAAACAGCGCGAAGAGCGCGAGCGCGAACACGATGCGGATGCCGAAGAAGATCGTCAGCGCTTCCTCGCGCCGGTAACCCGCCTGCACGAGCCTCAGCCGCAGGTTGCCGAGCTCCTTGGCGGACCGTGGCGCCTTCTCGCCGACGCGCTTCACGAATCCGATCAGCGACTGCAGGCGCGGCTTCTCGACCTCGTCGTGATCCCGGCCACCGGAGGTCAGCTCTTCGATACGGCGATCGATTACGGCGGCGCGGCTCGGCATGAGCACGAGCGCGGCCGCGCCGATGATCAGCGATCCGAACACGAACGCCAGAAATGGCAGGAGCATCGTCACACTACACCTCGATCTTGATGACCTGCTTGATCCACAGGAACCCGAGAATCTGCATTCCGAGCGCTCCCATGAGCATCATCTGGCCCATGCGCTCGCGAAACAGCATGTTCATGTGGTCGGGATTGATGAACGACAGCGCGATGCCCAGCACCGCGGGCAGCGCGAGCAATACGTAGCCGGTGAAGCGGCCGTGAGCGGTGTAGACCCGCACCTGCCGCAGGATCTTGAAGCGCTCGCGCACGACTTGCGAGAGGTTCTCGAGGATCTCCGACAGGTTGCCGCCCGTCTCCCGCTGGATCAGGACCGCCGTGGCGAAGAACCGCACGTCGAGCAGCGGCATGCGGAACGTCAGGTTGTCGAGCGCGTCCTTCATCGGCAGGCCGAAGTTCTGCTCGTCGAACGTCTTGCGGAACTCCGTGCCGACCGGGTCCTGCATCTCGTCGGCCACCATCTTCAGGCCGGTCGCGAAGGCATGTCCCGCCTTCAGCGCGCGGGAGATGAGGTCCAGGCCTTCCGGGAACTGCTCCTCGAACGCCCGCATCCGGCGGCCCCGCTTCACCTTCAGCACGATGAAGGGGAGCGAGAATCCGATCAGCGCGGCGATCGGCACCGCCCACCACGCGCGGACGAGCAGGAACGCAATCAATGCGAGCATCGCGGCGAGCCCGAGCGCCACCACGAGGACCCCGCTGATGCTGGCTTTCACCCCCGACTGATCGATCCACCGTCCGAGCGCCGACCCGCGGGTGGTTTCGCTCAGGATCCGGTCGATGGCGGGCATCGGGCCGCTGTGCTGGACCTTGATGAGCAGCTTGCCCTGCTCCTTCGGGTCCTCCGGCGGCTGCGAGAGCTCCAGCAGGCGCCCCTCGAGCTTCCGCTGCATCAGCATGCCGGGCAGCTTCGTCGCGCCGAAGAAAATCCCCATCACGATCGCGGTCCCGAACGCGAACGCGAGAATGATCAGAAGGGTCGTGGCCATTACTTCACCTCCGTGACGCCCTCGAACATGTCCGGCGGCAGATGAATGCCCGATGCCTTCAGCCGCTCGCAGACCTTCGGCCGGACGCCCGTCGCGCGGAAGCGGCCGATGACCTTGCCGTCCTGCGTGACGCCGAGCTTCTCGAAGAGGAAGATCTCCTGCATCGTGATCACCTCCCCTTCCATACCCGTGATCTCCGAGATGCTGACGACCTTGCGGGTGCCGTCGCTCATGCGCGACTGCTGGATGACGATCTGGATGGCGGCGGCCATCTGCTGGCGCATCGCGCGCTCCGGCAGGTTCGTGGCCCCCATCGCGATCATCGTCTCGATTCTCGACAGCGCGTCCCGCGGCGTATTGGCGTGGACGGTCGTCAGCGA
>CAYZBZ010000274.1:3850-5501 GCA_964476725.1 uncultured Vicinamibacterales bacterium | reverse complement strand
CCATTCCTCGGAGTCCGGCTCCATCAGCCAGAACCCGTCGGCCAACGCCGCGACGGTCAAGGCGGTGGAAGCGCGAAAGGCATCGGCCAACGCCGCGGCGCTTGCGGGCGGCGATCCGCTCCCCGACGTGCGACCCGTTGCCGCCGGTGAGCTGAAGGACGCGTTCCTCAGCGAACTGCGGAAATCGAAGAAGTACTTCTACGGCACCGTCGTCGCGCAGGCACAACGGATCGACATCGACGCCGACCGCGTCGTCTTCACCTTCGCGCCGCACCACCGCGCGCTGCGCGTGCAGCTCGATCACGATCAGACACGCGCCTGGCTCGACAGCCTCGCGTCGCAGCTTTCGGGACGGAGGATGACGGTTGTCTCCGCGGAGGGGGCGGCGTCTGCTTCGAAGCCCGGCGCGCCGGCCGCGGCCGCCGGAGCGCCCGGGAAAGATCGTCAAGCCGAGCTCCGCCAGCAGGCGCTCGCGGACTCGGGAGTCCAGGCGATGCTGGACGTCTTCGCGGCCGAGATCAAGGATGTCGAAGAGATGTGACGACCGAGCGGCCAGTTGCCGGCTACCAGCTTCCAGCTGTGGGCGGGTAGCAGGTGCCAAGGAGTCAAGCGCTGGCAGCTCGGGGAGCTGGCAGCCGGGAGCCGAACGATGAACATCCAAGAAATGATGAAGCAGGCCCAGCAGATGCAGGACAAGCTGCAGAAGCAGATGGCCAATATGCGGGTCGAGGCGACGGCGGGCGGGGGCATGGTGACCGTCGTGATCAACGGCGCGAAGCAGGTCCTGTCGCTCAAGATCGATCCCGAGGCGGTGTCGAAAGACGACGTGGAGATGCTGCAGGATCTGATCCTCGCGGCGATCAACGACGCGCATCGCAAGGCGGACGAGGAGATGTCGAATCAGATGGGCGGCATGATGGGCGGGTTGAAGATCCCCGGCCTGCTCTGATGGCGCGTCCCGATCCACTTGCCAGGCTGATCGAGCAGTTCCAGCGGCTCCCCGGTATCGGCGCCAAGAGCGCGCAGCGCCTGGCCTTTCACGTGCTGAAGACGCCTCGCGAAGAGGTCGACCGGCTTGCCGACGCCATGCGCGAGGTGAAGGACCGCGTCACCTACTGCACCGTCTGCAGCAACATCACCGACGTCGATCCCTGCTACTACTGCACCGATTCCGGGCGCGACGGCCGCATCATCTGCGTCGTCGAAGAGCCGGAGAACGTGACCGCGGTCGAGAGGACGCGCGATTTCAAAGGGCTCTACCACGTGCTGATGGGCGCGGTGTCGCCGCTGCACGGCGTCGGGCCGGACGACCTCCGGATCAAGGAGCTGCTGGCCCGGGCCGCCAGCGGCAGCGTCGAGGAAGTGATTCTCGCCACCAACCCCAACGTCGAAGGGGAAGCGACCGCGATCTACCTCGCGAAGCTGCTGAAGCCGCTCGGCGTGCGCGTGACGCGCATCGCGATGGGCGTTCCGGTCGGCAGCGACCTCGAGTACGCGGACGAGGTCACGATGCACAAGGCGATGGAGGGGAGAAGAGAGGTGTAAGGTTACGCCCCGACTCCGCTCTACGAGCTTCGTCGAGGTCTCGCCGTAGCTCGCGAGCGCGACCCCCTCCCACCCAGTAGAACGCCTGCCATCCGGTGCGTCGAAC
>CAYZBZ010000274.1:0-3750 GCA_964476725.1 uncultured Vicinamibacterales bacterium | reverse complement strand
CGCGAGCGCGACCCCCTCCCACCCAGTAGAACGCCTGCCATCCGGTGCGTCGAACCGCGCCGAGCACTCCCGCGAGGTAGTGGCCGGCGCTGAAGAGCCACGCGCTTTCCAAGCGCGTGCAACTCTCTAACCGTTCAGATCGGCGTCTTCGAGGACCCGGCGGGCCGTCAGCCCGCGGCGGACGAGGAGGGCGGTACCGAGGATTGACCAGATTCCCATGCGCGCTTTTCGGACGATGGACAGCGTCACGCCGGGAGCGGCCCCGAGGCCCAGCACCTGGGTGACCACTGCCGTGCCCGCTTCCCCGAAGCCGACCTGGTAGGGCACGAACTTGAACGCGACGGTAATCAGCCGGTCGGCGGTTTCGACGATGAAGGAGGTGAGCAGCGAGGGAGGGGTGGGCAGGATGAGCCAGAGCGTCAGGTGTTTCTCGGCGACGCCCAGCACGTGAAAGCCGAGCTCCAGCGCGACGAGTGGGAACATCACGCCGCGGCGTCGCGACGCGAAGGTGAAGACCTCCTGCTCGATCGCGCGCAGCTTGTGGAGCCGCGAGGCGCTCGCGCGCCCGGCCGGCAGCAGGGTGTCGATCACCGCGGGCCGCCGCCACAGCACCCACGCGGCCAGCAGGAAGAAGACCACGACGCAGGCGACTGCGACCTCGCTGAACTCGCGCAGCCAGGGCGGCAGGTCGACGCTGACGAGCAGCGCGACCGCCCCGGCGGCGATCATGGCCGCGACCGACAGCGTGTAGAGCACGTTCTCGATCGCGAGCGCGGTCAAGGCCGGGCCGACGGGAACACGCCCGCGCACGCACGCGATCTTGGCGGCCTCGCTGACGAGTGGACCGAGCGGCGTGGCGTTCCCCAGCGCGTCGCCGCACACCACCGCGGTGAACGCGTCTGGGAAACGGAGCCTGTGTGGCGGCTCGAGACAGATCGTCCAGGCGGCGGCGCGCACCGCGAACCGCAGGCCGCCGAGGATCAGAATCCATCCGAGTCCCCAGCCGATTTGGCGGAATCCGCCCCAGATCTCGCGAGGTCCGATGAGCCACACGAGCCAGGCGAAGAGCGCCGCGCCTCCCACCGCGGTGAGCAGGCCTGTGACGGTGACCTGGCGCCTCAGTGCAGTGGGGGACACGCCGCCATCATATAATCGGCGGGCTATGCTCCCCGCCTCTTTCCAGACGCCGGCAGCCGTGATCCTGCTGCTCGGCGGACTCCTGTCCTGTTTCGCCGGGTATCGGGTATTCCGGATCGTGCTCGGCATTTACGGATTCATCCTGGGCGCGCTTCTGGCCAGCTCCGCGATGGGCACCGACCAGACGTTCCTGATGGTGATCGCGGCGATCGCCGGCGGCGTCGTGGGCGCGCTGATTCTGATCGCCGCGTACTTCGTCGGCGTGGCGCTCATCGGCGCCGGCCTCGGCGCGCTTGCCGCCAACCTGATCTGGGCAGGGTTCGGGCGCGAGCCCGGCATCATGCCGGTGATCGTGCTGTCGATCGTCGGGGCGCTCGGCGCGCTGGCGCTGCAGCGCTACGTCATCATCCTCGCCACCGCCTTCGGCGGCGCGCAGACGGCGGTCGTGGGGGCGGCGGCGCTGATGGGAAGCGGCGCGGCGGCCGACGCGGCGGCACGCAGCGTGTATCGCGTGTACCCGCTCGATCCGCTGCCCGCCACGAAGTGGGACCTCGTCGGCTGGTTCGTGCTCGGGATGGCGGGGGTGATCGTGCAGCTGACGCTCACCGCAAAGGACAAGAAATAACAGACACATTGCAGACTGGAGATTTCGAATGGCGACGTTTTCTCGGACGGTGACGGTTGATTGGGCGGGGTCGGTGCTGGAAGGGAAGGGGACGGCCAAGGCAGGTTCCGGCGCCTTCACGCTGCCGGTGACGTTCCCCTCGCGCATCGGCGAGGCCGCGGGGCTGACGAGCCCCGAGGAGCTGATGGCGGCGTCGCACGCCGCGTGCTACGCCATGGCGCTCAACGCGGCCATCGGGCGCAAGGGGGGCAGCGCCGCGCGCACGGTCGTGACCGCGACCGTCAGCGCGGACAAAGGGGACGCCGGCATCAAGCTGACCAGGTCGAAGCTGAAGGTCGTCGCGGAAGGGTTGAAGGGGATCGAGAAGGGACAGTTCGCCGAGGTCGCGAAAGAGGCGGAAGGGAAGTGCCCGATCTCGAATGCGATTCGCGGAAACCTGCAGATCGACGTCGAGGCGGAGGTCAAGTAGGGTTCAGGGTTCAAGTGTTCAAGGTTCAGGCGGGTGCGGGGTCCGAATCTTGCGCCCGCCCGGGCCGATCCGTTACACTTATCGTTCCCTCTCGAGCGATTCTGCGCTCTCGTGTTCCTCAGTAGCTCAATGGCAGAGCATCCGGCTGTTAACCGGAGGGTTGTAGGTTCGAATCCTACCTGAGGAGCCATCTTTTCAAGGAGTTGGCGTCGTCGTCCCGCTCGTCGATGACAAGTCCAGACAGTCGACCGACGGTCTTGAGAAGCTCCGCAAGCCTCGCGAGCATGTCATCGTTGGTGAACCGACGGGATCGCTCGGCGATGATCTGACGAACCACTTCGATGTCATCCACGTACAACTCCTCGAACAGAAGTTCCACCAAAGCGGGCGACCAGCGGAGGGATTCAGTTGCGGCGACCGCCGAACGAAGGATCCGGGGCCGGACCTTGCGTCGCCAGTGCTTGGTGGTTGCTCGCGGATTCGCAGCACGAGCTCAGCGACACAGTTTTCCGAAATGGTCAGATGGGACGGCGATCAGCGGATGCGAGCCCGCTCTGCTCGGTCTGGCGCTGTGCGGCGGTTAATGAAAGCAGGATGTCGGCCAGTACGACAACGCCGATGACTCGAGGTTGAAACATCAGGCCGCGTACAAGTCCTGCCTGGCAATTGGTTCGGATTCCGTGAAGCCTTGTTGGCGAACAAAGTCGAGTGGCGA
The DNA here is from genome assembly GCA_964476725.1 of uncultured Vicinamibacterales bacterium. GTDB lineage: Bacteria > Acidobacteriota > Vicinamibacteria > Vicinamibacterales > 2-12-FULL-66-21 > JALZOC01. Next base: position 804 of record CAYZBZ010000274.1, on the reverse strand, counting down.
TCGCGACCTCGTCCCCTCCCGCCTGAGCCAGCATACTGGCGTCCGCTATGTCAGCAGCACAACGCTGCCCGTGATTACCAGCGCGCCGGCCCATAGCCAATCCAGGTTGATCCAAGCCGTGCGTAGGAGCCTCAGACCCAGCCTTTGGTACACCACAGACGCCACAAGGGCCGTCACGAGTAGATACGCCAGCGTATGGACGCCAACCGCCATCGCATTGGTCCATGGCACGCCGGTATCTCGTGCGACCATGTGCCCCGCATGCTCGCTGGCCGCGGCGGCCACGTCGGCCGGCACTCCTAGGACGAACGGGAGCACCATGAAACCCGCCCCGTGCGCCGATGCCATCAGGAATGACCACACCGACAGATCGAAAAAGCCGACCTGCATGCCGCCGAATCGCGGGTGCCGATGACGCCACAGTCGGTGAAGCCCCAACATAATCAGGATCGAAGCGACCACGATCTTCAGCGCACCTATCGGCACCACGAGCTCTGCCAGCCCCGCCGCGAGCACGACGGCTCCTACGGCCACCGCGTGCCCGAGCGCAATGGGCGGCAACGCACCCAACACGCCCCGCACGTTCCCCTGCTGCATCCCCAACGCCACGGCGAACAGCCACCCCATCCCGGGGTTGATTCCGTGGTACGCGCCAAGCACCAGCATCGCGTTCCATTCCATGACGACCTCGCCCTCGTATTCAGGCGTAACAGTACGAGTCAGACGACGCGTCGCCGCCTTCCAGCCGAACCTGGTGGGTGCGCATACCGTCTGACTCGAGGAAGAACCGCGGGTCCAGCTCCA
>CAYZBZ010000273.1:0-5503 GCA_964476725.1 uncultured Vicinamibacterales bacterium | reverse complement strand
GCTGGCGGCGGCCGCGCGCGGGTCGGGCGATCTCGACCGCGCCCTGAACGAGGCCACTGCCGGCTGGGTCCGCGCGGCCCTCGCGCGTGATCGCGGCGCGGCGCTCCGCGCCGATCTCGATCGCCTCGTCGTGCAGGGGATCCTTCCAGACCGCGCCGCACGCCTGCCGGTGCGCGATCACACCCAGGCGCTCGCCGGGATGGTGGGGGAGTGGGAGGCGTTCAAAGCGCGCTGGGCAGGGAGCAGCCCCGGACACTAGGCTTTGGGCTCTAGGCTTTGGGCTTCAGGCTCTTGCCAGAGCCGAGAGCCCCAAGCCTGGTGATTGTCAACTCTTCGCCTCTTTCCAGTTCTCTCCAATCCCGACATCCACCGTCAGCGGCACTCGGAGCGGAACCGCGCGCTCCATGAGCTCGCGCAGCGCGGCGGCGGCCTCCTCGGCGGCCTCCTTCGGGGCTTCGAACAGCAGCTCGTCGTGCACCGTCAGAATCATCCGCGTGCGCCCGCCTGCAAGTGACGGCAGCGCCTCATGGACGTCGATCATCGCGCGTTTGAGCACATCGGCCGCGCTTCCCTGGATCGGCAGGTTGACCGCGGCGCGCTCGGCGGCGCTTCTGATCTGGCCGTTGCGGCTCGTGAGCTCGGGCACGAGCCGCCGCCGTCCGAACATCGTCTTGACGACGTGGGTCTGACGCGCCGTCTCGAGCAGGTCGTCGATGAATCGACGGACCCCCGGGAACCCGGCGAAGTACGCGTTGATGAACTCCTGCGCCGCCTGCTGCGTGACGCCGATGTCCTTGGCCAGCGTGAAGGCGGTCTTTCCATACAGCAGCGCGTAGTTGATGATCTTGGCGCGGCGCCGGAGCTCGTGCTCCTCGAGTCCGCTGTCGGCCCCGAACACTTTCAGCGCCGTCCGATCGTGGATGTCCTCCCCCCGCCGGAACGCCTCGATGAGCTCCTCGTCGCCTGCAAGGTGCGCCAGCACCCGCAGCTCGATCTGCGAGTAGTCGGCGGAGATCAGCACGTGCCCGCGATCGGCGGTGAACGCGCGACGGATCTCGCGCCCGAGCTCGGTCCGGATTGGAATGTTCTGCAGGTTCGGGTCGCTGCTGCTCAATCGCCCCGTGGCGGCGACCGCCTGGTTGAAGCAGGTGTGCACGCGTCCCGTGTCGGGGTTGACGAGCTGGGGCAGCGCATCGATGTACGTGCCTTTCAGCTTCTGCAACGCCCGCCACTCCAGGATCAGCCGCGGCAGGTCGTGCGCCAGCGCGAGCTCCTCCAGCACCTCCACGGCGGTCGAGGCGGTCTTCGTCTTCGCGTTCCGTCTGAGCGCCGGCAGCTGGAGCTTGTCGAACAGGATCTCCGAGAGCTGTTTCGGCGAGTTGATGTTGAACTCTTCGCCGGCGAGCTCGAAGATCTGCGCGCTGCGGGTCGCCAGCTCGCGGGCGACGTGCTGCGACTGCGCCGCCAGCGCCGGGCCGTCGATGCGCACGCCCGCGCGCTCGATCGCGACGAGCACCGGAATCAGCGGGAGCTCGAGGTCCCGGTACAGCGGCTCGAGCTCCTCTTTCTTCAGCAGATCGCGCAGTGTGCCGGCCACCTGCAGCGCAAGATCAGACCGCTCTCCCGCGTAGTCCAGCGCCGTCTCGAGCGGTACTTGTGAGAACGCGATAGCCTTCGCGCCCCGCCCGCAGACATCCTCCTCGCGAAGCGCTTTGTACCCCGCGTGCTCGAGCGCCAGCTCCTCCAGCGGATGGGCCGGGCGCGTCGCGTCGAGCAGGTAGCTCGCCAGCATCGTGTCCGTCTCGATCCCGCCGAGCTCCACCCCGTGCCGTGCCAGCACGATCGTGTCGAACTTGAGGTCGTGTCCGATCTTTGCGACCGATTCGTCCTCGAGCACCGCCTTCAGCTCCGCCAGCGCGTCGAGCATGTCGACGGCACCGCGTTCATCGGCGTCATTCGGTCCGCTGCCGAACAAGTTGTCGTTCGACTGACGCGCCGTCAGCGGCACATACCGCGCGTGCCTCGACCGAACGGAGAACGCCAGCCCCGCAATGCCCGAGCGCATGGCCGTCGGCGCGTCCGGCAGCACGCGGAATCCGAATCGTCCCGCCTTCCTCAACTCCGCCGCGAGCGCGCGCACGTCTTCGACCGTCCGCACGACCGCGTAGTCCTTGCCGATGGTCTGGGCCGTCGGCGCGTAGTCCATCACGAGCGTGCGGAAACCGAGCCGGGTGAACAGCTCGAAGCAGCCCTCGCGCGACGCGCCGCGATACCGCAGGCTCTCCGCCGCGAACGCGACGGGGACGTCCGTCCGGATGCGCGCGAGCTCCCGGCTCTGGCGCGCGCCCTCCGCGTGCTGCAGGAGCCCTTCGCGATACCGCTTGTTCGAGACCTCGGACGCGTGCGCGAGCAGCGCGTCGAGGTTCCCGTACATCGCGATCAGATCCCGCGCGCCCTTCTCGCCGACGCCGGGGACCCCTTTGATGTTGTCGATGGCATCTCCCATGAGTGCGAGCACGTCCACGACCTGATGGGGCGCGACGCCGAACTTCTCCTTCACCCCGTCGGCGTCGAACCACGCCCCGTCGTCCCGCGGGTTGTACACCTTGATGCCGTCGTGGACGAGCTGGAAGAAGTCCTTGTCGCCGGTGACGATCGCGACCTCGAACCCTTCCGCGGAGGCCTGCGTCGCCAGCGTGCCGATGACGTCGTCCGCCTCGAACCGTTCGTACGTCAGGATCGGGACGCCGAGCGCTTCGCACGCCTCGTGCACCCACGGGATCTGCTCCGCGAGGTCCGGCGGCATGGGCGCGCGGTTGGCCTTGTAGTCCGTCGCCATCTCGGAACGGAATGTCGGACCGGCAAGATCGAAGGAGGCGGCGATGTACTGCGGCTGGTGGTCCTGGATCAGCTTCCGCAACATCGTCACGAAAATATAGACCGCGTGCGTGGACCTGCCGCCAGGGCCCGTCAGTCCGGATCCGCGCATCGCGTGATACGCGCGGTACATCTGCGAGCTGCCGTCAATCAGAAAAAGGCGCTGGGACATTTCGGGAAAGCAGTGGCCCAGCACGCTGCCGTCGTGCAGAAGCGCACGGCTCAGCGGCCGGAGGATGCGGATAGTCAGTATATCATTCGAGGAATGTCGCTATCTGCACGTGCGGCCCTGCTGGCCGCCGTGATGCTCGCCACCGCCGCGGCTGCTGCCTGCAAGGGCGGGATCCTCGGAAGACAGTACGAGTACGAAGAGGATCTGCACCTCGCGCTGGATGGATCCGCGACGCTCATTGTCAACGCGTCGCTTCCGGCGCTCGTCGCGCTGCGAGGGCTCGACCTCGACCTGGCGCCAACGGCGAGAATCGATCGCGACAAGCTGCGCGCGATCCGCGCGGCGTACGAATCACCCGTGACCGACGTGATCCGCGTCAGTCCGCCGTGGCGCAGGGCCGGCCGGCGGTTCGTGCAGGTTCGCCTCGAGATCAAGGACGTCCGCAGGCTCAGCGAGGCCCCCCCGTTTTCGTGGTCACGCTATTCGCTCGCCGAGCAGAACAGCCATCACGTGTTCGAGCAGACGGTCGGCGCCTCGGCGCTGCGGCCGGGGACGCTCCGGAACGTCGGGTGGGACGGATCCGAGGTCGTCGCGTTCCGGCTTCACCTGCCCAGCCGGATCCTTTGGCACAACTCACGCGATCTCGATACGAACGAGACGCTGAAACCGGCGCGCGGCAATATTCTCCGGTGGGAACAGCACCTGGCCGACCGGCTGGAGGGCAGGCCGCTCGACATCCGAGTTGAGATGGACAGCCAGTCAATTCTCTACCGGACGCTCTGGCTGTTCGCGGGCGCGTTCCTCGCCGCCTTGACCGTGCTGGCGCTCCTGATCTGGTTCACGATGAGGAAGGGCGGCCGCGAGCCGGCTACGACGCCGGAGCCTTGAGGTCCAGCGTCCGCTGCTCTCCTTCGCCGACCTTCGCCTTCGTTGCGCCGTCTTTCCACTGATCGAGAAACGCGGGGTCGAACCACTCTCCCGGCTCGACGTCGTCCACCGCCACGGCCAGGTAGTCGCCAGACGGGACCGTCGCGAATTTGTACGCCCCTGAGGCGTCGGTCTTCGACGTCATGATTTGCCGCGATCGCGGCAGCCAGAGCCTCTCGTCGGATGGGAACACGATCACCGTCAGGCCGGCGGCGGCGTTGCCGCGCTGATCGCGCACGGTGCCGCTCAACCTGCTGATCTTGTCGGTGAAGATCACGTTGATGCCGCTGACGTTGTCCGACCGCACGTCAATCGGCTGGTCCGTCACTTCGCGCCCGTCGAGGTAAACCGATTTCATTGTCCAGCCGGACGGGGCGGTGCCGCGGATCACATACTGGCCGGCCATGACGTCCGGCATCGAGAATTGCCCGGTCTCGGCCGCGTTGGCCGGGCGTGCCGCTCTCGGCATCAAGGCCGCGGAACCGAGGGACATCGCGTTGATACGGAAGCCGGCAAACCTCGAAGGCACAGCGCCCGTGGACTCCAGCGTGATGTTGCCGCTCAGGACCACGCCGGGCGCCGGCGACAGCGCGACGTTGACTTCCTCGCCTGCAACCACGACCGGCTGGGTCGCCGTCCTGGCGCTCACGCCCGCGCCGCCGTCGGCGCGCGCGATGATCGTGTACTTGCCGGGCGTCACATTCGCGATCGAGAACGTGCCGTCCTGTCTCGTCGACGTTCGCAGGCCCGCCCCGAACAGCGCCGCTCCAAGTCCTCCGCCCCTGCCGCCGGCACCACCGCCCCGGCCTCCGTTGCCGGGCGATCCACCCTCTTCCGGCACTAGCATCACCATTGCGGCGCCACCCACGACGATGCCCTTGACCGTCGCGAGCGGTACGACCTGCACCTGAAAGTCGATCCCTGTGAGCTCCTGCGCCGCGGCCAGCACGAGGCGCGTCGCATCGGCCGCGGTGACCACTCCGGGATAGTAGGTCGCGGCATAGCCGGTGCTCTCGGGGACCTGATCCATGCCCCGGCCCCCCGGAACGGCGAGCTGGCGAAGTATCTGCTCGACACCGCCGGCCGTCGCGCTCACGTAGTAGTCGCCAGGAGGCAGGCCGAAGATGCGGAACTGCCCGCGGTCGTCGGACTGATCGGCGCCCGCGGGAGTGAGTTGCTTTCCTCCGCGCACGTACTGCTGCCGCAGCACGGTGACCATCGCGCGCGCGAGCGGCTCGCCCTCTTCATCGAGGACCCGGCCGGTCACGACGGCGCCGCGCGACAGCCTGAGATCGACCTGCTCGAGCTGTTGGCCGTCCGCCAATTCGACGGGGGTGCCAGCCCGCAGCGCGCGACGCTGACCGAATGCGCCATCGACAAAGCCGGTTTTGGTGGCGGTGATCGTGTAGGTGCCGGCGGGAAGCGCGGTGATGCGGTAGCGCCCCTGATCGTCGGTCGTCGCGGCGCGCGGCCGCCCGCCGCCGGCGACGACGACGCGTGCGCGCTTGAGCGCGCGCCCGGTATCGG
>CAYZBZ010000272.1:0-5513 GCA_964476725.1 uncultured Vicinamibacterales bacterium | reverse complement strand
GGCTGCACGTGCGCCGGCGCGAGCGGCGCAGGCGCCGCATGTGGCACGAACGGCGGCATCGGGACGACGGCTGGCGCTTTCCTGACCCGGAGCTTCAGGCCCCCGCTTTCGACCTCGAACTCCGCCAGATCGTGCTGGCGGACGAGCTCCAGAAGGCGTTCAATGTCCTCGAACTCCATCATCCTCCGATTGAATGTCCTTCCGCCGTCTTGAATGTCCTGCTGGTCGCTGGCCCCGTGGCTTCCGCCTGTAGGCGGAAGGACCTCATGGCGGAAGGACCTCATAGCTCTATCGGCACATCGGTCAGAACTTCGCACCCTCCGTCGACGACGAGCACGTCGTCTTCGATCCGCAGGCCCCCTAGACCTTCCAGGTAGGCGCCCGGCTCGATCGTGAAGACCATGCCCGGCTCGACCGGCGCGTCGGGGAGCGCCGCGGGCAGCCGGGTAATCCTGGGGTCCTCGTGAACTTCCAGACCCAGACCGTGGCCGGTCCCGTGGCCGAATGCATCACCCAGTCCGTGGCGCGTCAGCACGTCTCGAGCCGCCGCGTCGATTTCGCTCGGCCGGGCCCCCGGCCGAACGGCCGCGATGGCGGCCCCATGCGCCTCCCTGACCGCATCGGCCATCCGGCGCAGTGCCGCCGCTGGGGCGCCAAGGTGCAGCGTCCTCGTAAGATCGACGCAGTATCCGTCGTAGACGCCCCCGAAGTCCAGCACCACCCCATCTCCCCGCTGGAGCGTCCGCGGCCCCGGCCGCGCGTGCGGACGCGCGCTGTTCGGCCCCGACGCGACGATCGTGTCGAACGCGGGCCGCTCGAAGCCGGCAGAACGCAGGGCGGCGTCGATATCGGCCGCTACGGCCAGTTCGGAGCGTCCCGCCCGGACCAGCTCCGGCACGTCGCGCCCAACGTCCGAGAGCCGCCTGGCCGCTTCTCTCATGGTGGCAATCTCCCCGGCGTCTTTCAACATGCGGCGAGCCTCAATCAGACGCTCGGACGGAACCAGGACCGGTTTGCCGACCGTTGAGGCGAGGGAGGTGTCCCTGCCTGACGACAACGCCGCCGAGAGCCGGGTGAAGCGGCTCACGGTCAGCGACCCGGCCTCGATCCCGATTCGGGTCCCTTCGAGCCTCTGCAGCGCCGCCGCGACGGCTTCGTCGAGCCCGTGAACGGTCACCTCCAGCTCAACGGCCGCGTTGCCGTGCTCGGCGAGCAGCTCCCGCCCCGCCGTCGCGTAGCGGAAATCCACGATCAGGACACAGCGGGCGACGGTGACGACCGCCGCCCCCGCGGTGCCGGCGAATCCGGTCAGGTAACGGAGGTTCGGCAGATGCGTCACGACGAACGCATCGAGGCCGGCGGCGCTCAGGTCGTCGCGCAGCCGGGAGAGACGAGGCACGACGGGAAACCCGGAAGCCGGCGGCATGGTGACGGCCGGGAACTAGCGGTCGCCTGCGCGCTCTGACCGCACGCGTTGGATGGCGAGGAGAAACTCCTCCAGGCCGGCGAGAGCAGGCGCCGGGTTCGGGTCAGGCATCCCCGCGGGCGTCGCCGACTGCCCGGGCGTGGCAAGGGGCATCGCCGCCGGCTCGGCGACCGTCGCAGACGCGGCGTGCCCGGCGTCCGCCTCATAGCGGGCCGCGCCTGCAGCGGCGTACTGCTCCTGGGCCGCCTCCCCCGCCCGGTGGTGGATCTCGGCAAGCCCGCGGATCGCGGCGAGGTTCTCGGGCGCGAGCTTCAGAACGTGTTCGAGCGTTTCCCGCGCGTCCTCGAAGCGCCCGACCTCAATCAGGGCGCGGCCGAGCGTGACATGTGCGGAGAGATAGGAGGGATGGCGCACCAGGCCCACGGTGCAGGTCGCGATCGACTCTTCGAACCTGCCCGCGCGGCGGTATTCCTCTGCGAGCGCGGCGAAGGCGATGGACGCCGGATCAGATTGCACCCGGCGCTTCAGTTCTTCGATTCTCGGCGTCTCCGACATACCCGGATCAGCTTACCCGAACCGTCGTGCTCGCAACCGCGTTTTTCCCGGCGAGTTGCGAGCCGCAAGGCGCCTTTCCGACTCCGCGTGGCTTCCGCCTTAAGGCGGAAGCTACAGAGCCAACCGAGGGTCAGTCGGGCGCCACGAACGACCGCCGGCTCCGCTCCGGACCCGGCGGTCCATTCGTTCTTACTGCACCGTGACGGTCTTCGTCACTCGACCCGTCTTGCCGGCACTGTCTGTCACCGTCAGCGTGACGTTGTAGGTTCCCGGCGACGGGAACTGGGCCGTCGGCGTGGCGGCCGTGCTGGTCGACGGCGCTCCACCGCCGAAGTCCCACAGCCAGCCGACGACGGTCCGCCCTTCAATCGCGCTGGACGCGTTCCCGTTGAAGTTGACGTTGGTGTTGGCGGCCGGCGTGGTCGGCGAGTAACTGAACTCGGCCGTCGGCGCGTCGGTGGCGACGGTGACCGACCCCGTCACCGTGCCCACGCGCCCCGCATCGTCGGTGACCACGAGCGAGACCGTGAACGCACCCGACGACACGTAGTCGTGCGTCGTGATGGGAGTGGCCGTTGTCTTGGTGTCGCCGTCCCCGAAGTCCCACGCGTAGGTGCGGATCGTGCGGCCTGGCGCGGGCAGGCTCGCGGAGGCGTTGAAGTTCACGACCTGACCGACGCGCGGGGCCGACGGGGAGGTGACGAACGACGCCGATGGCGCCGTCCCGCCGCCCACGATGATGGTCTGCGAGGTCGTCGCGGAGCGGTTCACGGCGTCCGAGATGGTCAGCGCCACGACGTAGGTACCCGCAGCGTTGTACGAGTGCGTGGCCCTCGCGCCGCTCCCGGTTGTTCCGTCGCCGAAATTCCACGCGTAAGCCGCGATGGGGTTGTTGGCGGGCGCGACGCTCGTCGTCGCGTCGAACAGCACATTCTCGTGATCGGTCGGGGCCGTCGGGGTAAACGTGAACTTCGGCTGCAGGCCATCCGGCGGAACCACGCCGCCGCCTGCGGGAATGAGGCGGATCGTCGCCTGACGCGACAGGGAGTTGCCGAAGTCGTTGCCGATGGGCGTCACGACGATCGAGACGACGGTATTGGTGTCGACCGCGGGACCAGCGGGGGCGCCTGGCGCCGTGTACACGAGCGTCGCGCGGCCATCTGCGCCGGTGACCAGGTTACGGGCCGACAGCGACCCGAAGTCCACCCGGGTGCCACCCACGTAGATTTCGGTCCGCAGCGACAGATTGCGCAGCGGGTTCCCGTTCGCATCACGAGCCGTGATGGTGACGACCGACTGCGACGCGCCATCCTGCGTCAGCACGTCAGGCGTCACGCTGACGACAATCGACGTGCCAAACTCGGACGGGCCCGTCAGCGGCGGCGCCTCCTGGTTCTTCATCGTGCAACTGGCGGACGCGGCGATGGCGGCCAGCATGGCAACGGCCGCGGTTCGCGTGAAACGAAGTGTTCGGTTCATATGTCAATTACCGGTGATGGCGGCGCCTCTGGTCCCGATCCTGCGTTGCGTGTTACTTCGGATCTCCGAAGTTTCCGAATTCGACGGAAATCTTCGCGGTGGTGCTGACCGCGCGGCCGGTCTGGTCGTGCCCGTAGAACGTGATCTCCGCGATCGTAAGGAGGATGACCGGGCTTTGACTCAGCGCAGCCAGCGGTGCCTCCTTCTTCGCGGTGTGCCGGACCAACTCGAACGTTTCGGACATCTCCCCGGTGACCGTGAACGTCATCGCGCCATCGAACGGGTAGGGCACGTCCACGCCGGGCGTGTTGCGGCCATCGGCCCGGATGTATTGCACGCGATAGCGTTCGAGCGTGATGTAGTTGTTCGCGCTGGGCTGGTTTGGCGAGCTCGCAGATCCCGGGTCTTTCAGCCCGAGCGTGAAGCTGACGCGCCCGTTATCGGAGAATACTGATGGCTCATCGTCCACGACGGTGAGCACGTCTGAGAACAGCGTGGCGCCCAATTTATCCGGCTCCGCGCCAGACGCTGCCACAAGCTCGGCGACGACCAGATAGGACGACGCTGTGCCCTGGCGCACCAGATCGCCGCACGAAACGGATGCAAAAACCAGAGACACTGCGCCGGCCAGTCGTATTCCCACGCCCCATACGGCTTTGGTCATGTCGTTAACCCTTTATGATGCGCGGCGTGATGAAGATCAGCAGCTCGCGGCTTTCGTCGGAAGTTGTATCCCGCTTGAACAGCCAGCCGAGCAGCGGAATCCGGTGGATCAGCGGCGTGCGTTCATTCGAGACCTGTTCACGGCTCACGAAGATTCCGCCGATGATCGTCGTCGCCCCGTCGTCGACCTGCACCTGCGTGATCGCGCGTTGCGTGTCGATGGGCGGGATGCCGTTCACCTGGCGGCTGAAATCGGGCGACGCGTTCTCGAGCGTGATCTGCATGATCACGGTGTTCGCCGAAGTGATTTGCGGCGTGACGCTCAACTTGAGCACGGCGTCCTTGAAGCTCACCGTGACGGTGTTGTTGGCGACGGTCTGAATCGGAATCTGGACACCCTGCTCGACCGACGCGGCGACGTTGTTCTGGGTGGTGAGCCGCGGCGTGGACAGGATGCGCCCCTTGCCCGAGCGTTCGAGCGCCGAGAGCGCGACGTCGAGGTTCAGCGCGCCGTTGACGGCGCCGAGGGCCAGTCCGATCGCCGAGGACGCGCCCGGAACGCCGAGGTTGACGGCGGTTCCCGTCGATTCCGACTCCGACGCGCGCGGGTCGACGGGGGTGCTGGTCGCGCCCGTGCGCCCGCCGATGGTCCCGCGATTCGGGAACGCCAGGTTCGTGGTGTTCCCGATGTCCGGCATCGCGCGGCCGTTCAGCCCCCACCGCACGCCAATCGCCTTCGCGAATTCACGGGTCGTCTGCACGACGCGCGCTTCGACCTCGACCTGCGGCTCGGGGCGATCGAGCGTGCCGATGAGCGCCATGGCGGTCTGGAGCCGATCGGGCAGGTCGGTGATGATCACCGTGTTCGTCCGGACATCGACCTGGATCTGTCCGCGCGGCGACAGCGCCGACTTGACGAGAAGCGCCTGCATGTCGGCCGCCTTCGCGTAGCTCAGCGCGAATGTCTGCACGCGCAGGTCGCCGGCGAGGGCCTTCGCCTCCGACAGCTTGCGGCGGTCTCCTTCCTCTTCGGCGAGCACCGAAATCGGCGCGATGCGGACGATGGTCCCTTCGGCGACGTAGCCGAGCCTATGCGTCCGCAAGAGAGTTTCGAAGGCCTGGTCCCACGGCACGTCGCGCAGGACGACGTCGATCGGCGTGGCCGGCACCGACGGGTCGATGATGATGTTCAGCCCGCTGATCTCGTTGAAATAGCGGAGCACCGACCGCAGATCCGCGCCGGAGAAGTCGAGCGTGATCGGGTTGCCCGTGTACTGTTTCTGCGGGCCGCTCGTGAGGAGCTGCTGGGTATTCGGCGGCGCCGGAGGCGCGGGCGCGGGGGCCGGCGGCAGCGTCTGCGGGAGCGCGGATGCCGGCGGCTGTTGCCGGC
>CAYZBZ010000271.1:0-5594 GCA_964476725.1 uncultured Vicinamibacterales bacterium | reverse complement strand
CTTCTTCGCGAAGCGCCGCTCGAATTCCGCGGCGGCGGCGTCAGCCTCTTCGGCGCGGTGAAAGTCCCGCACGATCGTCTTCGCGAGATCCACCTTCGCCTGCTTCGGATGCAGCTCGCCGGCCTCGACCCGCGCGCGCACGCGCTGCACCTCGGCTGGCGTCAGGTCCGTCAGCAGCATGTAGTACTTCCACATCAACTCGTCCGAGATCGACATCAGCTTGCCGAACATCTCGGCCGGCGCGTCCGTCACGCCGATGTAGTTCCCCAGACTCTTCGACATCTTCTCGACGCCGTCGAGCCCTTCGAGCAGCGGCGTCGTCATCACGACCTGCGGCTCGAGATCGAACGCCGGCATGATGTCGCGCCCGACGTTGAGATTGAACAACTGGTCCGTACCGCCGAGCTCCACGTCCGCCTCGAGGAACACCGAGTCATACGCCTGCGCGAGGGGATACAGGAACTCGTGGATCGCGATGGGCTTCCCCGACTCGTAGCGCGACTTGAAGTCTCGCCGCTCGAGCATCTGCGCCACGTTGTACCGGGCCGCGAGCTTGACCCAGCCAAAACTGCCGAGCGGCTCCAGCCACTCGCTGTTGAAGCGGACGACGGTCTTCCCGCGATCGAGGATCTTGAAAATCTGCGTCTTGTACGTCTCGGCGTTCTGCGCGATCTCTTCGCGGGTCAGCGGCGGACGCGTCTTCGACCGGCCTGTGGGATCCCCGATGAGCGCGGTGAATGCCCCCACGACGTAAATCACCGTGTGACCCAGATCCTGGAAGCGCTTCATCTTGCGTATGAGCACCGTGTGTCCGAGGTGCAAATCCGGCGCGGTTGGATCGAAGCCCACCTTCACCACCAGAGGCCGGCCGGTCTTTTGAAAATGTTCGAGCTTCGCGCGCAATTCCGCCGGACGCACCACGTCCACGCAGCCCTTCGTCAGGTATTCCAGTTGTTCGTCGATGTTCATTGGCTTGATATTATAGGTTCAAGGTTCAGGGTTCACTTGAACGGCGCGTTAAACTACTCCTGTATGCCCCCCTCATCGACCGCGCGCGGATTCAGCAGGCGGGACGTCCTGAAAGGTGTCGCCGCCGCCGGAATCGGCACGGCAACAGGTGGGATCGCGCACGGCTACCTGTACGAGCGTCATCACATCGAGCTGACGCGGCAGACGCTGAACGTGTCCGGGCTCCCGACGGCGCTGTCCGGATTGCGGGTCGGATTCCTGACGGACTTTCATCGCAGCGACACCGTGTCGCACGACCTCGTCGACCGCGCGGTCCGCCTGATCATGGCGGAAGCGCCGGACCTGATCGTGCTCGGAGGCGACTACGTCACGTGGGGCGATCGGCGGTTTGTCGCGCCGGTCGCGGATGCGCTCGCCCCGCTGAGCGCTCCGCACGGCGTGTTTGCCGTGCTCGGCAACCATGACGACGACCACGACATGCCGGCGGCGCTCATGGCAAAGGGCTTCGCCGTGCTCCGGGATGCGCGCACGCGGCTGGCGGTTCGCGGAGAGACGCTCGACCTCGCCGGCATCCGCTTCTGGACCCATCGCATGACCGACATCGCGTACGTGCTGCGCGGCGCGGCGCCGAACGTGTTCCTCCTCGCGCATACGCCGAAGCGCCTGGTGGAGGCGGCGGCGCTCGCGGTGCCGCTCGTGCTGAGCGGGCACACGCACGGCGGACAGATCGTGCTGCCGGGCATCGGCGCGGTCGCCGCGCGCGAGTTTCCGGTGATCGCCGGCGCCGGCCGGCGTGACAGCACCGCGATCTTCGTCAGTCGCGGCGTCGGAACGGTATACGTCCCCGTGCGCCTGAACTGCCCTCCTGAAGTCGCTCTGCTCACTCTCCAGCCCGTCACCCCTGCTCAATAAACCTGAAGCTTCCAGTTTCCAGTTTCCAGCAAAGCGCTGGGAGCTGACAGCTTAAGAAAACTTGTTGCGTCCGCCATGGCAGAGGTGCATACTGGCATCAGTATTTTGACTAGTCAAAATAGCTATATAACATAAATCAAAACTACGGCGACTTGTGTGCGCAAACGACTGACTCGATGGCTCTTAGTAGTGCTTTTCGTAGGCGGAGGAGTCTTTCTTCTGGCCGGCACATGGCACGATCCCTGGCTCCGCGCTTATGTCCTCGTTCTGGCAATCACCACGTTGTACCCCCTCCTGTCGATGGATGAGGATCTCGCCCGTGAACGATTCCATCCCCCCAGTGCCGGTGCGGACCGCGTCTCGCTGGGTTTCGTACGCCTTTTTGGGTTCGCGCACCTGGCCGCGGGCTCTCTCGACGCCGGCCGCTGGCATCTGACCCCGCCGGTCCCCGCGCCCTGGCGGGCGGTCGCGCTCGCGGGAATGGCGCTGTCGTTCCTGCTCTTCTTCCGGGCGATGCTCGCGAACCGGTTTTTTTCCTCCGTCGTGCGCGTGCAAACCGATCGCGGCCACCACGTGATCGCCACCGGTCCGTACTCAATCGTGCGGCACCCGGGATACGCCGGCATGATCCTCGGAATCCCATTGAGCGGCCTTGCGCTCGGATCCTGGCTCAGCGTGGCGATCGCGCTCGTGTACTCGGCGCTGATTCTGCGCCGCGTCATGTTCGAGGACGCCTTCCTGCGCACCAACCTGGATGGCTACTCGACCTACGCGCAACGAGTGACACGGCGGCTGATCCCAGGAGTATGGTGAGTGATCAGGGTTCAACGTTCAGGTTCAACGTTCAGAACCCTGAACCTGTGAACCCTTGAACCCTTGAACCACGTTGAAGCGGCGTCCGTCCACGCGCCATCCTGCGTTGAGGATCGTGCGGACGGCCCCGGGGTAGATACGGTGCTCTTCGATCAGGATGCGCGCAGACAGGGAGTCGGGCGTGTCGTCCTCGAGGACCGGCACGGATGACTGGGCGACGATCGGCCCGCCGTCGAGCTCACCCGTCACCAGGTGCACGGTCGCACCGGTGATCTTCACACCGTGTTCGAGCGCCTGGCGTTGCGCGTCCACGCCCGGAAACGCGGGGAGCAGCGAGGGGTGCACGTTGAGGATCGCGTTGGCGAACGCATCGAGCAGCGGTCTGCCGACGAGCCGCATGAATCCGGCCAGGCACACGAGCGACACGTGCCGCGCGCGCAGTTCATGCGCAACGGCGCGGTCGTAGTCGTCACGCGAGGCGAAGCCGCGATGATCCAGCACGAGCGCCTCGATGCCAGCCGCGCGGGCGCGATCCAGGCCGGCCGCGTTCGCCCTGTTCGAGATGACCACGGCGAGGTGTGCGTCGAGCGCGCCCGCGCTGACCGCATCGATCAGCGCCTGCAGGTTGCTGCCACGGCCGGAGATGAGTACGCCGATCACCCGGGAATCCGCCATCAGTGTGTAGCTCGACGTCCGGGGTCTGCGATGTATCGCACCCCATCGCTCCCTGCGGCAACGCGGCCGATCCGGACCGCGCGCGGTTCCCCGGCCTTCGCGAGCTCTGACAGCAGTGTGTCCGCCGAATCGCTGCCGCACGCCACAATCAGCCCGACGCCCATGTTGAACGTCCGCATCATGTCCTGGTCGGGCACGTTGCCGGTGCGCTGCAGCCACTGGAAGATCGCGGGCACCTCCCACGCGCCGCGATCGATGATCGCGTGCGTTCCGTCAGGCAGTATCCGCGGCAGGTTGTCGGTGATCCCGCCGCCCGTGATGTGCGCCATCCCCTTAATGAGGCCGAGGCCCGACGCCAGCAGCGGCCGGATCAGCGGCAGGTACGATCGATGGGGCGCCAGGAGCGCCTCACCGAGCGTCGCGCCCAGCTCCGGGACGCGCGAGTCCACGCGAAGCCCGGCGACACCGAACGCGATCCGCCGCGCGAGCGAGTACCCGTTGGTGTGCAGGCCCGAGGACGGGATGCCGATGAGCTCGTCTCCCGGCGCGATCCGCCTGCCGTCTATCACGCGATCTCGGGCGACGGCGCCGACGATGAAGCCGGCGACGTCGTATTCGCCGTCGGCGTAGAACCCAGGCATCTCGGCGGTCTCGCCGCCGAGGAGCGCACATCCGTTCTCGCGGCACGCCGCCGCAAGCCCCTCCACCACCTGCACCGCGACGTCCGGCTCCAGCCTCCCGGTGGCCAGGTAATCGAGAAAGAAGAGCGGCTGCGCGCCCTGGACGAGGATGTCGTTGACGCAGTGATTCACGAGGTCCATCCCGATCGTCCGATGGACGCCCGCAAGAAACGCGACGCGAAGCTTCGTGCCGACGCCGTCGGCGCTGGCGACCAGCACGGGATCGGCAATGCCGGCCGCATCGAGCCGGAACAGCCCGCCGAACGATCCGATCTCGGAAAGGACTCCGGCGGTGAAGGTCCCGCGCGCCATCGACCGGATGCGGCGAACGACCTCGTTACCGGCCTCGATGTCGACCCCGGCCTGTTTGTAGTCCATCAGAATTCGAGCGTCTGAATCAGCGCCGCGGCGATCTTGCGAGCGGGTGAGTTTTCCGGCGCGGCCCAGTAGCCTCGCCGAACGGTGGCGAAGAAGCGTTCCTCTTCGAGGTCCTCCTCGAGCATGTCGAACGCCTCTCCAAGCAGCACAATCGCGAGCTTCGGATCGGCCCGGTCCTCGAGGACCTTCAGGATGATCGGGGTGTTGCGCAGCGCGACCGCCCCGAGCGCGAGAGCGATGGCGGCGCGCGCGGGATCGGAGCTCGCCGCGCCGTTCTCGATCAGCACCTTCGCGGACTCGGCGTCGCCTGCGATGGCAAGCGCCGCGAGGCCTGACGCCGACGCGCGGAGCAGTTCCTGGAAACCCAGGTTCGCGATCCCGAACCGCAGCGACTGCACGAGGTATCCCTGATGCGACGAACAGTTGACGCCGAGCAGGCAGATGGCGGCGGCAATCGAGGGCTGTACGTTGCGAGGGGCCGTCCGCTGCAGCGCGGCGAGCGTCTCGAGCGAGCGCTTGTCCCCTATCTTGCCTATCGCGAGCACCGCGTCGTCCTGGAGCGGTCCCTCGAGCTTCGCGACCTCGGTCAGCGACGGCAGCGCGTACGCCGCTTTGTAGTCGCCGAGCGCCTCGATGACGCCGCTCCGGAAGAAGTCCTGTCCTTTCATCACGAGGCCGTTCATGGCCTCGCGGACGCGGCTGTCGCTGCCGTACGCCGCCAGCGTCCTGGTCAGCGCCGGACGCACGAACTCCGATTCCTCGCGCGCGAGCGCCTCGAGCAGACGGGGCAGCATCTGCGGATCGGGATTGTGCTCGAAGTAGGCGTAAGCCGCCGCCCGAAGCCTGTCGTTCTGGGCGGTGATCGCCCCGGACATCACGTCTCTGGTGCGCGGATCGTTGAATCCGGAGAGGAGGATCAGCGAGCGGAAGCGGACGTAGCCGTCCGCGTGTCCCCCCGCCGCCTCGATGAGCGCGGGAACGGCCATGGCAGCGGGAGCGCGGCGCACGGTTCGAGCCGACGCGCTGCGCACCGAATACTCCACGGTCCCGAGCCTGTCGATCGCCGCCTTGAGCTGCTGCGGACTGACGGCGACCTCGCGCGCCGGTTCTTTCGCCGGCGCGGTGGGGCGCGCGGGCGCAGGTGACTGGGCCGCGGTCGGCGCGGCC
>CAYZBZ010000270.1:0-5621 GCA_964476725.1 uncultured Vicinamibacterales bacterium | reverse complement strand
TCGAGGACGCCGTTGACGAACCCGACGGCCTCATCGCCCGTGTACGCCCGCGCGAGCTCGATCGCTTCGTTGATGACCACGCGGGCCGGCGTGTCCGCCTCCGCCAGCAGCTCGTAGATGGCCAGCCGGAGGACCAGGCGGTCGATCACCGCCATGCGCTCGATTCGCCAGTTCTGGGCGTGAGCCGCGAGGACGGCGTCGATCTCGGTGACGCGCGCGATCGTGCCGCGGACGAGCGCGTTCGCGAAGTCGCGGAGCGGCTCGTCCAGCTCGTGCTCCGGGTCGTGCGCAGGCCAGTAGCTCGCAATCGCCTCGTCCGCGCTCGCGCGGCCGACTTCCCATTGATACAGCATCTGCAGGGCGGCTTCGCGCCCCCGACGGCGCCCCGTGCCCGCCGCGCGGCTCACGAGCCGGTCCCGCGCGTCGCGCCGGGCTCGAACCCGAACGACCGGGTCCCGGAGCCGCGGGCAGGCGCACGGCCGAGACGGCGATACAGCACGGCCATCTCAATAGCCGCGGCCGCCGCTTCCCAGCCCTTGTTGTCGCGGCCGGAGCCGGCACGCTCCTCCGCCTGCGCCTGCGAATCGGTGGTCAGCACGCCGAAGGCGATCGGCACGCCCGTCTCGCCGGCCGCCTCCATGATGCCGTGCGCGACGGCGGATGAAATGTATTCGAAGTGAGGTGTGGCGCCGCGGATCACGCAGCCGAGGCAGATGACGGCGTCGAAGCGGCGCGTCTCCGCCGCCGAGCGGGCGGCCTGCGGCAGCTCGAAGGCGCCGGGCACGCTCATCTCGTCGATGTCCTCGGCCGCGACCCCGGCTTCGGTCAGCGCGGCGCGCGCACCGTCCCGCAGCGAACCGGTGATGGCCTGGTTGAAGCGTGACACGACGAGGGCGAAGCAGTACCCGGCCGCGCCGGGAAGCGAGGCCGGAGGCGTCGCGGAATCTGGGTGGCGCACGGCGCTATTTCCCCCTGAACTCCGCTTTGCGCTTTTCGAGGAAGGCCGTCGTTCCCTCGCGCATGTCCTCGGTGGCCGACACGAGCCCGAAGAGCGTCGCCTCGAACACCTGCGCGTCCGCCAAGGGCATCTGCAGACCCCTGTTGACCGCGTCGATGATGTACCGCACGGCGATCGGCGCTTTCGCGGCAAGCACCTGCGCCAGCTTACGGGCCTCCCCCATCAGTTCCGCGGAGGGGACGACGCGGTTGACCAGCCCGAGACGGTGGGCTTCGGCGGCGGAAATCTGGTCGCCCGTCAGCAGGAGCTCGAGCGCGCGCCCGCGTCCGACGAGCCTCGAGAGCCGTTGGGTGCCGCCGTATCCCGGAATGACGCCGAGGTTGATCTCCGGCTGACCAAGCTTCGCGCTGTCGGCGGCGATTCGGAGGGTGCAGGCCATAGCGAGCTCGCACCCGCCGCCGAGCGCGTATCCGTTGATCGCCGCAATCACCGGCTTCCCCATGTTCTCGATCAAATCGAGGACGTGCTGGCCGCGCATCGCGTGATCGCGACCGCCGGTCGGCGTCTGCACGGACAACTCGTTGATGTCGGCGCCGGCAATGAACGACTTCTCGCCGCTGCCCGTCACGATCACGACTCTGACGCCGGCGTCGTGCTTCAAGGCAAGCATCGCGCGCCGCAGCTCGTCGAGCGTCTGCCCGTTGAGCGCGTTGAGGACCCTGGGACGATTGATCGTGACCGTCGCGACGGCCCCGTCCCGCTCGACGGAAATGTTTTCGAGATTGACGTTTTCGAGGTTCTCGAGAGTCATCAGAAACTCATGTCCGTCAGGGGGAGGCCGTCGGGCCTGCCGTCATTGCGGTCCGCGGGACCGAGACGAAAACTTGAGTATACCCCACGCACGTGCGACGACCGCGGCCGCGAGCACGGCGACCGTTGCGCCGATGCCATCAGCCAGCACGTCGAATCGATCGGGGGAGCGTCCCGGCACGAACGTCTGATGGAATTCATCCGACACGCCGTAGAGCGTGGCCAGCACGGCAGCGGCAACGGCGCGGCCCCAGGTCACGCCGCTCAGCCGCCCGCCCGCGAAGGCGCGCAGCAGCAGCGCCCCGAGCAGCGCGTAGCCGATGGAGTGTCCGGACTTGTCGGACATGCCCGGCAACGGACCCAAATCCGCGATGGAGGAGGCAGCGAAGATCAGGACCATCTGGAGGACGACCGGCCCCCAGAGGAACACACGGCGAAGTCGCGGCGGAGGGGTTCCCCGAAACGAAGGATCTGGCGCGGGCAGCGGCCCGCCCTCGTGCGTCACAGCGGCAGCGGATACATCAGCCAGCCGAGGACGAGGGCGGCGGCGATGAACCCGCCAAACGTCATCGAGCAGGTGCGAAGCTGCGCGCGCGGTTCGTCGCGCACCAGCACCGCGAACACGAGCGACACGAAGAACGCGAAGAGCACCAGCAGAAGGACGTGGCTCGTCATTTTCGGCCCATCCCGATGTCGTAGGCGTCGAGAATCACGAGAAAGTTCAGCAGGCCGGCGACAATGAGGAAGCAGTTGCCGTATTCGTAGGTCACCGCGGTGACGGTCCCCGCGCCGGCTTCCACCATCCGCGCGACCAGCCACGGCGCGCCGGCGCCGACGTTGGCAACGGCCGCCAGCGCCACGAGCGGATCCGAGAGCTCGAACGGAAAGATGCGTCCGTGCAGCAGCAGGCCGGTGAGGAACATCAACGGCAGCGCGAGCAGGAACACGATCCCTTTCTGCCGCCGCCCCATCCAGAGATGCCCGGCGCCTGGCACCGCCCACGCCGCAAGGCACAGCAGCACCAGCGTACCGGGCTCCGCCGCCGCCCGCGTCCTCTCAGCCGCGTCCGATTTCGTCACCATATCCTGCTGGCATCATAGCGCATCTCGTCGCCGCCCCTGCACCGCGGGACGGGCGCGCGCGTCTCGTTCGGCCCGCAGCAACCGGACGAACACCCACCCGGCCGCCGCGCCAAGCGGCAGGGCGGACAGCGCGCGCATCACGTTTGACGGATGTGCGAGGCCGGCAAGTTCCAGAGCAACCGTCACGGCCGTCGGCACCGCTGCAGCCATGAGCACAGCGCGCGTGCGCCGGGACGCGCGCGCCCTGCGTGGCCAGGCGACCCACGCCGCGACCGCTCCGGCAGCGCCCGAGAAGTAAAGCCCCGCGCACCGCGCGCACACGGGTTGCTGCACGCCACGGATATGAAAAGACCGCTCGGACCGCTGATGGCAGATGCGGCCGGCGCCTTCATAAATGAAGGAAGAGGCCGTGGCGAGAAAAGGATGTGGTTCGTCGAGGCCCGGCGGAGCGGGGCGGAGGGGTCCCCGCGAAGCTTGACCGGGGGGCAGGGGCCCCCGGAGTAAGAAGGGCGCGAGCAACAGGACCGCGCTCCAGAGGAGCGCCCCTGCAGTCAGCGCGGCGGCGAATGTCCGATCCACCCGCGCATTGTACTGACGGAGTCAGAAGGCAAACGGCAAAAGGCAGAAGGCAATTATCGGTCGGGCGACTGCGCGGAGGCCCGCTGACTCTCGGCGGTATAGCCCAGCCGGGCGCGGGGCTTGAGCTCGGGATGAGCGGTCAGCCTGACGACAATCCGACGGAAGCGGCCGTCAGGACGCGCGTTGCTCGGCGCATATCCGAGTGAGTACTGCGTCGACAGCTCGTCCGAAATGCCCGCGTAGATGCTCTTCAACTCCTGGACGGACCGCGGAAAGAATGCCGCGGCGCCCGTTTCCTGGGCGAGCGACTTCATCGAGTAGTCGGACTGGGAGAAGTACCGGCGTCGGGTATCGACGCGGGCCGCCGAATACTGGTTTTGCAGACAGATCGTGTAAATATTGATGCCGCTCTTCCGCGCCATCGACAGCACGTCCTCGAACGCGATCACGCTCGACGTGTCCTCGCCGTCCGACAGCACGGCAATCGCCTGCCGCCGCACGTCGCCGCTCTGATGGGCGGTGCGCGCAAACTGCTTCATCGCGACATAGAGCGCGTTGTGGAGCGCCGTTGAGCCGCGCGGCTGCGCCTGGCGGACGGCCCGCTCGAGAAGCGCGCGATCCGACGTGAGCGTCTCGAGAATATTCACGGTGTCGCCGAAGGTCACGACGGCGCCTCGATCCTCGTCCCGCAGCGTCTTCAGAAACCCAGTCGCGGCGTCGTGGACGACGTCGATCTTGTCCGCCATGCTGGCGCTGGTGTCCAGCAGAAGGATGAGGTCGATGGGAACCGCCTTGGACTCGAAGAACTGGACTCGCTGCAGGACACCGTCCTCGTAGACCGCGAAGTCGTCCGGCCGCAGGCCGGGCACGAGCCGCTTGCCGTCCGTCACGGTGACGTTCAGGGCAACGAAGCTGGCGCCGCTCCGGAAGACCTGCGATGGGGCAGGCTCGCTGGTCGCAGGTGTCTGAGCGGCGGCGCTGGCCGCCAGGGTAATTACGAGGGTCGATCCGATGGCGAGGCGTATCACAACTTCCTCCTCACCCGAGCCGTGGTGCAAGCTGCGTTCCTGAGCGCAGCCGTTTCAAAACGCCACCGAAAGCGTCCCTGTGGACAGCCACGGCGACACCGACCTCTTACCGCCTGTTAGGAAAATAGCGCGCAACCTGCAGATAACGCAGGAGCGGCAGCGTTCGCCGGACCCACCTGGAAACGCGCACCACTCTACTGCAGGCCGGCGGCGTATCCAAACTGTGTTTCATATCGCGTAAGAAACTCCGTCCACGTATAGGCATGGCTCTGCCCCCCGAGGTGCTCGAGCGCATAGGTGGCTGCCACGCTGCCGATTTGCGCGCAGACCGGGTAGCTGGCGCCCCGGGCCATCCCTTTCAGGAACCCGCCACGGAAGGCGTCCCCGACGCCTGTCGGATCCACGACCCGGTGCGGCGGCACCGCCGGCACATCCGTCCGGCCGTTCCGCTCCAGAATCGAGCAGCCGTGCTCGCCGCGGGTGATGACCAGAGCGCCGCAGTGGGTCAGAATCGCCTGCTCGTCGAGCCCGGTCTTCTGGCGGATCAGCTCGAACTCGTAGTCGTTACAGATCAGGATGGTCGCGCCCGTCAGCCCGTCCTTGAGCTCTTCCCCTGAGATGCGCGCGCACTGCTGACCTGGGTCCCAGATGAACGGGATGCCCAGCGTGCGGCACTCTTCGGCGTACTGCACCATCGCCGCCGGATCGTTCGGCGAGATGATCGCCAGGCCGCAGTCGGGAACGTCACGGAACGACAGCTCCCCTGCATTTTCCATCGCGCCGGTATAGAAGGACGCGATCTGGTTGCTGTCCACGTCGGTGCTGCAGAAGAACGAGGCGGTGAACTTGCCGTCGACGTCCTTCACGAGCGACGTGTCGACGTGCGCCGCCTCGAGCCACCGGCGGTAGTCGCCGAAATCCTGGCCGGCGGTCGCCATCAGGCGTGGCCGCTCCCCGAGCAGCGCGAGCGTATACGCGATGTTCGGCGCGCAGCCGCCACGCCGCTTGTCCATCGTATCGACCAGAAAGCTCAAGCTGACCCGCGCCATGTGCTCCGGCAGAAAATGCTCGGTGAACTTCCCGGGAAACGACATGAGGTAATCGAACGCGATGGAGCCGGTGACGACGATGGTCATGAATCCTCAATCCCTGATCCCTGGTCCC
>CAYZBZ010000269.1:0-5623 GCA_964476725.1 uncultured Vicinamibacterales bacterium | reverse complement strand
CTTGTTCGTCGTCGCGCCGGTGAAGGCCCCGCGCACGTGGCCGAAGAGCTCGGACTCGAGCAGCGTCTCCGGGATGGCCGCGCAGTTCACCTTGATGAGCGGCATCTCGCGCTGCGCGCTGTGGAAGTGGATCGCCCGCGCCACCATTTCCTTCCCCGTCCCCGTCTCCCCGGTGATGAGGATGGTGCTCTTCGAGCGCGCCACGACCTGCGAGGTGTGGATGACTTCCTGCATGCGTCGGCTGCGCCCGACGATCCCGTAGTGGTTGAACTCGGCGTCCCGCTCGCTGATCAGGTAGCGGTGCTCGGTGCTGAGGCGCTGGTGATCGAGCGCGCGATTCACCAGCACCAGGAGCTCGTCGATCTCGAACGGCTTCTGCAGGTAGTCGAGCGCGCCGAGCTTCATCGCTTCGATCGCGTTTTCGACCGTGGCGTGCGCCGTCATCATCAGGATCTGCGGGCGTTCCCCGGCGGCGGTCGACGCGACCAGCTCCCTGATGAGGTCGGTGCCGGTCATGTCCGGCATCAGGTTGTCGACCACCAGCACGTCGAACATGCGTTGTCCGAGCAGACGCTGCGCCTCGCGGGCGCTGCTCACCGCCACGACCTCATGCCCCTCGCCCCGCAGCGCCGAGGCAAGCGCATTCAGGATCTTCGCTTCGTCGTCAACGAGCAGAATCGAGCCGGTGGTCATCATTCAAAAGAGGGTCGCTCCGCGCACTTTAGCACCTTGCGCCCTGGCACCCCTCGCACCCCGGGCACCCCCCGGGCACCCTGATCAAGCGCTCCCCATCGGCAGCTCGACACGGACGTCGGTGCCTTGTCCCGGCCGGCTGGACACGGTGATCGTGCCCCCGAGCCCTTCGATGATATTCCGGGAAATCGCCAGCCCGAGGCCGGTGCCAGTGCGTCGCGTGGTGAAGTACGGGTCGAACACCCGCGAGAGGTCTTCGGGCGCGATGCCGATGCCGCGGTCGCGCACCTCGACCGCCACGCGATCCGGGACGACGCGCGATGTCGTTAGGCGGATGGGGTCCTCGCCTGCCGCCGGCGCCGGCCGGGCGAGCACGGCATGGCGGGCGTTGGTGAGGATGTTCACGAGCGCGAGCCGCAGGCGCTCCCCGTCCGTGACGACAGGCGACAGTTGCGCATCCAGATCGAAGCGCACCGGCACCGCCGGGCCATCTCCAGCGCCCACGGCACGCGCGGCGGCCTCGCAGAGGGCATTCAGATCGACGGGGGAGAGCTCGAACTTGATCGGCCTCGCGAAATCGAGCACTTCCGACACGATCCGGTTGAGGCGCGCGACTTCCTCGTCGATGTCCGCGACGGCCGCGCGGACGTGATCCGCCTGCGCCCGCTCTTGTTTGAGCGACCGCAGCGCGGCCTTGATGATCATCAGCGGGTTCCGGATCTCGTGCGCGACCACGGTCGACAATCGTCCGAGCGACGAGAGCCGCTCCCGCTGCGCCGCCTCGCGCTGGAAACGGGCGATGGAGTCCGTCATCGTGTTGAAGGTCGTCGCCAGCAGCCGCGCGTCCTCGTCCTCCCACCGCGCGTTCGGGGACAGCGCGATCTTACGCGTCAGGTCCCCGGTCGACGCCGTCTCCCGCATGGTGGCCGTAATCGTTCCCAGTGGCCGGGTGACCGTGCGCGCGACCCCGTAGCTCAGGACGGTGGCGACGAGCACTGCGAGAAACGCGGTGCCGGCGAGCTCGCGGTGGACGTCGTTGAGGAACCGCAGCCGCTCCGTCCGCGACCGCAGGATGAGCGCCGTCGCCAGCGGCGCGGGCGAGGTGGCCGCATGGAGCTCGCCGCTGGCGGGGACGAGCGGCAGGGCCCGGCTGACTGCCACGTACTCGCTGTCGTCGAGGTTCACCCTGCGGATACCCGGGGCGCCAATCAATTCTCCGAGGCGCGCGTTGAACCGCGCGGGCAGCGTGGACGCTTCGACGCGCCCGTCGACCGCAAACGCGATCTCGCTGTTGGTGAAGGCCTTGAATCGCGCCGCGGTCTGCTCGTCCAGGCTGAACCCGACGCTCAGGGTTCCCACGAGCTCGGATAGGACGTAGCTCGGCACCGAGACGACCTGGATGACGCCGCCCGGATGTGGCCACAGCGAGACCGCTTCCGTCCCTCTCTTTGCGCGGGCGATCGCCTCCGTCGACGCGATTCTGTCGTGGCGCAGCCTGAGACGGCCGGCTTCGGCAAGGACCCGCCCGGCTGGGTCCGTTACGAGCAAGAGGTCTGAGCCGATGCGCCGCTGGTATTCGTCGGCGATAGGCTGCACCGTCCGGCCGTCCAGCGTCGTCATCGCCGCCTTCAGGTTGGACAGGTCCGCGATGAGTCTCGCTTCGCGCGAGTAGTGCTCGAACAGCGTCGTCCGGTACTCCTCGAGGAGCGTGCCGGCTTCCTCGAGGCCGCGGCGCAGCTCGTTTTCCGCTTGTGCCGTTACCGCGACGTTGACCCGATAGACGGCCACGCCGATCGCGACGACCGCGAGCATCGCGCTCGCGAGAAAGATCCGGTTCGTCAGCGAGGAGAAGATCCTCATCGGCGGCCTGGCGGCAGGGACGACAGGAAGTTCAGCTCCACGTCCCCCCCGGACCCCGGAATGACGACCACGCGTGATTCGAGCGGAGCCGATTCGTGCCAGGCGACGACGGTGTACGTCCCGGGGGGGACGTTCTCGAGCCGGTAGCGCCCCTCCTGATCCGCCACCGAGAAGTAGCGGTGCGAGAAGACGAGGATGAACGCGCTCATGTGCGAGTGGATGTCGCAGAAGACGCGGACGATGCCCGGGCGATCGAAGCGGACGGACTTCGAGCGCCCTACCGCGTAGCGTCCGAGATCGAACGACTTCGTTTTCGACAGCGAAAAGACGTTGTGGTACGTGTGATCGCTGTTTGGAAAATCGACCGTCGTGCCGGCGACGATTGCGAGGACGTGAGGCACGAATGTCTCGTTGCGCTGATCCACGCGGGCACGCGGCTCGTCCCGCGCGTCGAACGCCGCCCGCGGTGCGGGATCGAGGTAGATGACGCTGCGGCGATCCGGCGGACTGTGCGTCGCGCCCATGCCGAGATCCGCGACGCCCGGCCGGCCGGCGCTCTCGCCGGGAGGCCGGCTGAGCTCGACACGCCCGCGGATCGTGCCGTTCGCAGGCGAAGTACGAGAAGCGTGCACGCCGCCGGCTGCGGTGAGCACGACGATGACGAAAGCGAAGCGTGCGGTTGTGCCGGCGCGCATCAGAACCAGTACGCGACCTGGGCCGAGAAGAAGGTACGGCTGGACACCCGTCCCGCGGCGCGCGAGTTGCCCTGCGCCGTCGCCCGCAGCACGAAGTTCCGCTGCAGGTAATAGCCCAGTCCCCCTTCCAGCCGGGTGACCGGCGCGTCCCATGGAAGCGGCTGCGGTCCCGCCACGCTGCCGCTCAAGCGTGAGAATCCCAACCGGTCGGCGCGGCCCGCGATGTACACACGCGGCGTGATTCGGTAGCGCGCCTCCGCCCACGACCCGAGCGCGGCGACCGAGCTGGCGTTTGAAGGCGCGAGCGGCACGGGAAGCGACCAGCGGCTCCACACGATTTCTCCGCGCGCAATCCAATGGTCGCGGGAGTACTCGATGTCGGCTCCCAGGACGCGCTGCAAAGGCGCGGCACCCGCCGAGGGAATGTCCCGCGCGAGCCACGCTCCGCGCGCGGCCGACGCGCCCACGATGAAGCCGATCGCGGGGGTGAACGCCACGCGACCGGACAGCTGCTTGCCGCCGTTGTCGTCGGAGACGAGGGGGTGCGAGAGCGTGCCGTTCGTCACCGAGCCGCTCACCTCGAGCGGACCTGTCTTCCATCGCGCCTGAACGCCGGTGTCCCATCGGAAGCCGCTGACCAGCGGCAGGCCGGGCCCGGGGACATTGGAACCGATCGGAAAGCTCGATCTCCAGCCCCGCGCGCGCATCAGTAACAGGTCGTCGGCCGTGGCGGGCACGGCGTCGGAGCGGAGAGACGTCAGATACTGGTAGGCAAGCGGGTAGCCGATCAGAGGGTTGTCGGCGCTGTAGGCGCGCCGGCCGAATGCGCCGAACGACGGCGGGATGCGGCCGACCTGGATGTCGAACATGCGCTGCCGCCACGGCCGTAGCCGCACGTAGGCGGCATACGGCGAGGGGTGCTCGAGGTCTTCGGACCGCACCTCGCCGACAAACGCGACCCATCCGGCCGGACGCCAGAGGCCGGAGACGCCGAACCGAACCATCCTCAGCGCGTTGTGCTCGTAGTCCGTGTAGTTGAAAAAGGCGATCTCATCGCTGCTCCCTGCTGTCGCGATGGCTTCGCCGCTCACGACGAGGCGGCCGTCGAACGCGCGGATCGGCCCTTCCGGGAGCGATTGCCCGACAGAAGGCGTGGCCGTCGCGGCGAGCGACAGCGCAATCAGGAAACGGCGGACCGGACTGGAAATGAACACGGGTTCAGGAATCAAACGGCGAGCAGGCAATTATAATCGTCTGAATGGAACCCACCTGCGAACAGGGCCCGATTTTCTCGCTCCAGCAGGCTCGCGAGTTGCTGCCACAGGTGAAGCGCCTGACGGCGGATGCCGTAGGCGGGTCGAGGCTCTGGCGTCGCAGCTGCACGGCCTCGCCGAGGACGATCCCGAGCACATGTCGCTCTCCGCCGCGCTTCGCGACGTCGTCAACGGCTGGGCCGAGCAGGTCAGGTCGCTCGGGCTCGAAGCCAAGGGTCTCTGGCTCGTCGACGTCCGTACGGGGGTCAGACTCGATGGCCCTTGCCTGCCGGTGGGCAAAGGTATATAACCAAGTTACGGAAGATGGAATGCCGTTCCGCATAGTGGAATGATGCCACAGGAGTACAGCGAAGGTCCGGCGGTCAGGCAGGAGACGCGCCCCGCGAGGGGACGGAACGCCCAGAGCTCGCTCGAAAAGGCGCTGGACGTGTGCGAGGCGCTCGCCGGGGTGCAGCGGGGCCTCAGCGTCACCGACCTGGCCCGCGCGCTCCGGCAGCCGGCGCCGACCGTTCACCGCCTGCTGGCCATTCTGAAGCGTCGAGGGTTCGTGCGTCAGGACGAGGACACGGCGCGGTACAGCCTGACGCTGAAGATGCTGGATCTGAGCTTCCGTCTGCTCGGGCGTTCGGAATTGCGGCTGCATGCGTACCCGGTGCTCCGTGAGTATGTGCTCCGCACGGGGCTCCGGGCGTTCATTGCGGTGCCGGGCGCAAGTGAAGTGAGCTACCTGTGGAGCGGCGGCCCGGACGAGGTCGGCATGCACACGACCCACGGCCGGGAGATGCCGGTGCACTGCGCGATGTACGTCGAGGCCTCGGCAAATCGGCGTTTGAGCTGTCTGAAGCTGGAGCAGCCCCGCGACGCCGTCCAGCCGGACCGCATCGCGGTTCGCTTCGGGCCGCCGGCCGCGCAGCAGATCCAGCGGCTGCTCTGCACGTGCGCGCCCGTGTACGACTACACCGGACGGCACGTCGCACGTGTCGGGGTGTTCACCCACGCCGCCGACGAGCGGCCGTTCTCGAGTGAGCAGACCGGGGCGGCGATGGAGCTGGCGCGGCTGATTTCGCTGCGCCTCGGACATCTTTCAACACAACAGGTACC
>CAYZBZ010000268.1:0-5631 GCA_964476725.1 uncultured Vicinamibacterales bacterium | reverse complement strand
ATCTGCAGCCGCCCGTCCTCCTGCAGCTCGTACCCGCCGTCCCTCGGCACCGTCTGACTCACCGTGAACCCGATCTTCTCGCTGCGGTAGTACACGCCGCGCCACTGCGCGGCCGTGCCGTACCGCGCGAGGTCGGTGGCGAGGTTGGCGGAGGCCTTGAGGAATGTGCGGTTGACCAGGGTCGCCATCGTGCAGACCCAGGCGATGAGGATGATGACGGAAAACGGGCGGGTCACCCCTCGTGGCAGAGGCTTCAGGAGCTTCATGCGGGAGCGTTGGGCACGGCGAATTATAGCCACTCGGCCGACAAATACCGAGGTCTACCGCGACCCCGGTAAGCACTTATGGCCGGCGGGCCAGTATAGTACCCAGATGTCCCAGAGCCTTCCCCTGGCCGAGGTCGAACAAACCGAGGTCGGCAGCTATTTCGTCGCGAACTATCCGCCGTTTTCGGTCTGGACCCCGGACGCCGTGGGGGCGGACGCCAGACCGGCGCTCGCGGCGGCCCCCTCCGCGGGCGTCCCGCTCGGTCTGTATCTGCACATCCCGTTCTGCCGGAAACGCTGTCACTTCTGCTATTTCCGCGTGTACACGGACCGGAACGCGAAAGAGGTTGAATCCTACCTGGACCTGCTCGCACGGGAATGGGAGCTCTACGCCGCCACCCCGGCGGTCGCGGGCCGTCCGATCGATTTCGTATATTTCGGCGGGGGCACGCCGTCGTTCCTGTCCACGCGGCAGCTCGAAGGGCTCGTCAGCCGGCTGAGCGCCACGGCGCCATGGACCGGCGCCGAGGAGATCACGTTCGAGTGCGAGCCCGGGACGCTGACCGAGGCCAAGCTGACCGCGATCCGTGGGCTTGGGGTGACGCGCCTCAGCCTCGGCGTCGAGAACTTCGACGATCACATTCTCGAGATCAACGGCCGCGCGCACCGCTCGCCGGAGATCGGCCACGCCTACGCGCACGCCCGCTCTCTGGCGTTTCCCCAGATCAATATCGATCTGATTGCGGGGATGCTCGGTGAGACGGACGAGAACTGGCGCGAGTGCATCACGCGCACGCTCGAGCTGGATCCCGACAGCGTCACGATCTACCAGATGGAGCTGCCGTACAACACCACGATCAGCAGCGACATCCTGAAGGGTACGGGGCAATTCGCGGCGGACCCGGTCGCCATCTGGGCGACCAAGCGGCGGTGGGTCGACGAGGCCTTCAGCGCGCTCGAGCGCGCCGGCTATCACGTCGGCAGCGCGTACACGGCGGTGAAGGACCCGGCGACGACGAAGTTCGTGTATCGCGATCGCCTGTGGCAGGGGGCCGACCTGGTGGGACTTGGCGTCGCGTCATTCGGTCACGTCAACGGCGTCCACATGCAGAACCTGGACACCTGGGAGTCCTACACCCAGGCGATCGAGCGCGGCGAGATTCCGCTCGCCCGCGCGTACCGACCCACGACCGAGGAGCGCATGATCCGCGAGTTCGTGCTGCAGCTCAAACGCGGCGCGCTCGAGCCGGCGTACTTCGCGCAGAAGTACGCGGTCGACGTCCTCGAGCGCTTCCGTGAGCCGCTCGCCGCCATCCAGGCGGCCGGCTATCTCGCGGGCGCGAACGCGGATCGGATTGCCCTCACGCGGGAGGGCCTCCTGCGCGTCGACGTGCTCCTTCCCCGCTTCTTCCTCCCGCAACATGCAGGAATTCGGTACACCTAGGTTCAGGGGTTCGTCTGAACCCTTGAACCCTTTGAACCCATGAGCGTCCCCTCCATCTCGTCGGACTACGATGTCATCGTGATCGGCGGCGGCCCCGCCGGTTCGACCGCGTCGACACTCATCGCGCAGCGCGGCTATCGTGTTGGATTGTTCGAGCGCGAGCGCTTCCCGCGTTTTCACATCG
The DNA here is from genome assembly GCA_964476725.1 of uncultured Vicinamibacterales bacterium. Taxonomy (GTDB): domain Bacteria; phylum Acidobacteriota; class Vicinamibacteria; order Vicinamibacterales; family 2-12-FULL-66-21; genus JALZOC01. The sequence continues at coordinate 3,737 of CAYZBZ010000268.1, read as the reverse complement.
GCGAATCGCTGATCCCGGAAACGTACTGGGTGCTCGAACGGCTGAACATGCTGCCGAAGATGCAGCAGAGCCCGTTCGTGAAGAAGTACAGCGTCCAGTTCGTGAACGCGAGCGGCAAGCTGTCGGCCCCGTTCTACTTTCACGACAACAAGCCGCACGAGTGCTCGCAGACCTGGCAGGTCGTGCGCAGCGAATTCGACCAGATGATGCTCGAGAACGCACGCGAGCACGGCGTCGACGCGCACGAGGAGGTTCACGTGCTCGATGTCGTCTTCGACGGCGAGCGGGCGGTAGGCGTGAACATCAAGGATGCTGACGGCGTCCGTCGCGGGGTGCGTGCGAAGGTGATCGTCGACGCCAGCGGACAGGCCGCGCTGCTGCAGAACCGGTTCAAGCTGCGCGTATGGGACCCGATCCTCAACAAAGGCGCGATCTGGACCTACTGGAAGGGGGCTTACCGCGACACCGGGCGGGATGAGGGGGCCACGATGGTCCTGCAGACCGACAACAAGAACGGGTGGTTCTGGTATATCCCGCAGCACGACGACGTCGTGTCGGTCGGCATCGTTGCGCCGTTCGATTACCTGTTCAAGGGGCGGGAGGCGAACCACGAGAAGACGTACCTCGAGGAGGTCGAGCGCTGCCCGGCCGTGAAGCAGCGCATAGCCGGGGCCGAGCGCGTGACCGGGTACTTCGTCACACGAGACTACTCATATCGATCGACGCGTGTCGCGGGGGACGGCTGGGTTCTCGTCGGCGATGCGTTCGGGTTTCTCGATCCGCTGTACTCCTCCGGCGTGCTGCTGGCCTTGAAGTCAGGCGAGCTCGCGGCCGAAGCGATCGCCGACGGGCTCGAGCGCGGCGACGTCAGCGAGGCGCAGCTCGGACGCTGGGGTGCCGGCTTCAACGAGGGGGTCGATCGGATGCGCCGTCTCGTCTGCGAGTTCTACGACGGGTTCAGCTTCGGCGCGTTCGTGCGGCAGTATCCGCATCTGCGGAACACGATTACGGATCTCCTGATCGGAGACCTGTTCACCACCCGGGTCGACGCCGTATGGGGGCCGATGGAAACGCTCTACAAGCCGGGCAAGGCCCCGATTCCACCGTGGCACGCCGGGGCGCCCGGCGAGCTCGTCCAGGAAAAAGCGCCGCACCTCGAGCTGCCCGAAGGCCGGCGGCGGTAAACTTCTTGACAATGGCTCCAGGGGCTCCAGGCTTCCGCTACCGGCGCCGGGTGCAGTTCGCCGAGACCGATCTCGCCGGCATCGCGCATTTCAGCGCGTTCTTCCGCTTCATCGAGGAAGCGGAGCACGCGCTGTGGCGGGCCGCGGGCCTCACGATCGGGAAGGCCGAAGAGACGGGCGGCTGGCCGCGCGTGTCCGCCGCGTTCGAGTTCAAGAGCCCGCTGCGTTTCGAGGAGGAGTTCGACGTCGGGGTCGAGATCGCCTCGGTCACGCGGCGCTCGATTCAATATCGCTTCACGGTGACTCGAGGAGACACCCTCATCGGGACAGGCACGATGACGGCCGTCTGCGCCCGGCGTCAGGACGGCGTCATCCAGTCCGTCGACATCCCCACCGACATCGTGGCGCGCCTTCGCGCCGCGGCGGGTGGCGCCTGACCCCACCCTTCCATCACGAGGTTGGATATGCGCATCGCGCGAACGTTGCTGTGCCTCACCGTGCTCTCGACCGCGCTGGACGAGATCGGCCTCCGATCCGCGGAGGTGGCCCAGAACGGCGTCCCTCGAGGCATCGAGTCTGGAGACATCAACCGCAGCGTGGACGCCTGCACCGATTTCTACGAGTTCGCCAACGGCAGATGGCGGGCCGAGCATCCGATTCCGGCCTCGATGCCGCGCTGGAGCCGCCGATGGGAGTCGGCGGAAGCGGCGAAGGACCGGCTCCATCAGATCCTCGACGAGGCGTCCGCGTTGCCCGGCCGGCCGAAAGGCAGCGTCGAGCAGCTGATCGGCGACTTCTATGGCGCCTGCACCGATGAGGCGCAGGCGAATGCGCTCGGCGTGAAGCCGCTTGCACCGCTGCTTTCGGAGGTGGACGCCGTCCGGGACGTCGCGGGCGTGCAACGGACGATCGCCCGGTTCCACGCGATCGCCATTGCGGTGCCGTTCGGGCTCGCGGGCGGGTCGGACAGCCACAACCCGGTCGATGTGATCGCGCAGATTTACGCGAGCGGCCTCGGCATGCCGGACCGCGACTACTACCTGAAGCCCGATGCGCGATTCAAGGAAGCGCGCGAGAAATACGTCGCGCATGTCGCGAGCATCTTCCGCCTGGCGGGCGAGGCCGAGCCCGCCGCCAGGGCGGCGGCCGATACGGTCATGCGAATGGAAACGCGGCTTGCCGAGGCGTCCCTCGACAACGTGGCGCTCCGCGATCCGGCTGCGACGGATCACCGGATGCCGTTTGCCGCGCTCCAGCGTCTCGCGCCCGCGTTCAACTGGGCCGCCTATTACCAGCAGGCCGGGTTGAAGCCCGGCACGGTCAACGTGACCGAGCCGCGCTTCCTCGAAGCGTTCAATCGTCAGCTCACCGCCGTCGCCGTCGCGGACTGGAAGACGTACCTGACGTGGCACCTGCTCGACTCGGCGGCGCCGTCGCTGTCCGACGCGTTCGTTCGGGAGGACTTCGCGTTCAACGGCGCATACCTGAACGGGGCCACCGAGATGAAGCCGCGCTGGAAGCGGTGCGTGGAGATGACGGATGCGCTCCTCGGGGAAGCGCTCGGCAGGACATACGTCGAGAAGTTCTTTCCTGCCGGGGCGAAGACCCGCATGCAGGAAATGGTCGCCAACCTCCGCACGGCGATGGGCGAGACGATCCAGGGGCTGGACTGGATGAGCGCCGAGACCAGGCGCCGCGCGCTCGAGAAGCTCTCGACCTTCAACCCGAAGATCGGATACCCCGATCGCTGGAAGGACTACAGCGCCGTCCCGATCAATCGCGCGTCGTACTGGGACGACGTGCTGGCGGGACGCGCGTTCAACGTGCGCGACGACCTTGCGACCATCGGCAAGCCCGTGGACAGGGGCCGCTGGGGGATGACTCCGCCGACCTCCGACGCGTACTATAATCCGCTCCTCAACGAGATCGTGTCCCCCGCCGGCATCCTGCAGCCGCCCGCCTTCGGCATGAAGGCAAACGACGCGGTCAACTACGGCGCGATCGGCGTCGTCATCGGCCACGAGATCAGCCACGGGTTCGACGACCAGGGGGCGCAATACGACGCACAGGGGCGGCTGAACAACTGGTGGACCGCGGAGGATTTGAAGAAGTTCCAGGCGAAGACCGCGTGTGTCTCGCGCCAGTTCGACGGCTACTTCGTCGAGCCGGCCGTCCATCACAACGGCCAGCTCGTGCTCGGGGAGAGCATCGGCGATCTGGCCGGCGCGAAGATCGCGTATCGAGCGTTCCAGATTGCTCAGCGCGGCAAGCCGCCGCTTCCGGTCATCGACGGGTTCACCCCCGATCAGCAGTTCTTCATCGCGTGGGGGCAGTTCCGCGGGGACGCCGTGCGGCCGGAGTTCGCGCGGACGATGGTACAGGGCGATCCGCATCCGATCGGCAAGTTCCGGGTGATCGGCCCCTTGTCGAACCTGCCGGAGTTCCAGCAGGCGTTTTCGTGCAAGCCTGATTCGCCGATGGTGCGGCCGGCTGCCGATCGGTGCGAGGTTTGGTAGGGGGGTTCAAGGTTCAGGGTTCAAGGTTCAGGGGTTC
>CAYZBZ010000267.1:0-5632 GCA_964476725.1 uncultured Vicinamibacterales bacterium | reverse complement strand
ATATTTGTCAAGGCAAATATATGACTAAGCAGTTGTCTGAGATGGAAGAGTTCTTCAAGGCGCTCGGCGACGACACGCGCCTGCGCATTCTCGGCCTCCTCCTGACGGGTGAAGTGTGCGTGTGCGACATCCACCAGAGCCTGAAGATCCCGCAGCCGAAGGCGTCGCGCCATCTGGCGTACCTGCGCCGAGCCGGGCTGGTCGACACGCGACGCGACGGTCTCTGGATCCACTACCGGATGGCCGATCTGTCGGATCCCGTGCTCAGAACGATCGGCGAGGCGGTGCGTCACGGGCTGACCCACATGGATGTCGTGCACCGGGATGCGGAACGGTTGCGGAAGAGAACCGGTTGCTGTCTGCCGGCGGCGAGCGCCACGGCAGGCCTGCCGTGCTGTGCCGGCACATCGGAGACCGCAGCTCGGGCGAGGTGACCGATGGATAGCAGCTATCTCTGTGGTGAATCTGCCACGACTGGCCGCGACTCTCCGTACCGCTCGTACAGCGCGGGCAGCAGCATCAGGTTGAGCAGTGTGGACGTGAACAGGCCGCCGACGATGACGACCGCCATCGGGTGCTCGATCTCGTGTCCCGCGCTGCTGCCTGCGAGGACGACGGGCAGCAGGGCGAGCGCGGTGACCAGCGCGGTCATGAGGATCGGCGCGAGCCGCTCCTCGGCGCCGCGCAGGATCAGGTCGCGCCCGAAAGGGACGCCTTCGACTTCGTTCAGGTGCCGGTAGTGACTGATCAGCATGATGCCGTTTCGCGCCGCGATACCCAGCACCGTCACGAAGCCGACGAGCGATCCCAGCGAGAGCACGCCCCCGCTCAGCAGCGCCGCAAGGACGCCGCCCACCAGCGCGAACGGCAGTGTCACGAAGACCAGCCCCGCGAGCCGCGCTGAGGCGAAGTCGACATACAGCAGAAGAAAAATGCCGACGAGGGCGAACGCCGCCAGCGTGAGCAGCCGGCGCCGGGACTCCTCCCGCGCGGCGTACTCACCGAGCAGCTCCGCATGGTACTCGGGCGGAAACGTGATGCCGCCGAGCGCCCGCTGGATGTCCGCCGCGACCGCGCCAAGATCGCGCCCGCGCACGTTGCAGGTGACGTCCAGCCGGCGCGATCCCCCTTCGCGCGTGATCTCGTTCGGCGTGGCGGCGATCTCGACGTCCGCTGTCGCGCTGAGCGGCACGACGCCGCCGCCGGCTGTCTGGATCGGCAGCCGCCGGATAGCCTCGATGTTGCCGCGCACGCCCGCGGCCCCGCGGACGACCACGTCGAACACTTTCTGATCCTCGTAGATTTCTCCGACCCGCGTCCCCTGCACGAGCGTCGTCGCGGCGCGCCGCACGTCGCCTGGCGACACGCCCACGAGCTGCGCGCGCTCGGGGCGGAACCGCACCGCCAGCTGCGGCACGAGCGCCTGCGCCTGGACCTTCAGGTCTGCGACGCCGCTGATGCCCTTGATCGCCGCCTCGATCTTGTGCGCCTCCTGATTGAGCCCGTCGAGATCCGGGCCGAAGATGCGCACGACGACGGTCGCGGCCGATCCGGTGAGGACCTCTTTGATGCGCTCGCGCAGGTACGTCAGCAGGTCGCGGTACAGCCCCGGGTACCCGTCCACGATCTGCTGGACTTTCGCCACCGTGGCGGCGTAAGGCACCTCGCGATCGAGGCTGATCCACAGTTCCGTGAAATTGACGCCGACGACCTCGTCGGCCGCTTCCGCGCGTCCGATGTGGGCGCCGAAGCTCTGGACGCCCGGGACCGCCATCAGTTCCTTCGCCGCCTGCACGGTGATGCGCTGCATGGCCGGCAGCGACGTGCCCGGCTTCTCGACCCAGTGCATCAGGAAATCGTATTCCTTGAAATTCGGCAGGAACTCCTCGCCGAGAAACGGCAGCGCGACCGCCGTGGCCCCAAGCGAGACGACCAGGATCCCCATCGCACGGCGCGGCTGCCCGAGCATCGAGGGCAGAACGCGCCGGTACGTGGCCTTGAGGCTCGAGACGACCGGCGCATCGTCGCGCCGGGTGCCCCGCCGCATCAGCATCAGCGCCAGGGCCGGCGTGATAGTGAGCGCGATGAGGAGCGAGGCCAGCACGGCCGTGACGTAGGCGAGCGCCAGAGGCCGGAAGAACGCGCCCGAGAGCCCCGGCAGCATGAACACCGGGACGAAGACGATGATGACGATCAGGCTGCCGTACACGACCGCGCTGCGGACCTCGAGCGAGGCCTCGAGCACCACGCGGGCGGCCGGCTGTGGGGCGCCTGCCGCCGCGTTCAGCCGCAGCCGCCGCCCGATGTTCTCGACGTCGATGATCGCGTCGTCCACGACCACCCCGAGCGCGATGATCAGGCCGGCGAGCGCCATCGTGTCGATGGTGCGGCCGCCGGAAGTCAGCACCCACGCGGCTGCCACGAGCGAGAGCGGCATGGCGGTAATGGTGACGAGGGCGCTCCGCCAGTCGTACAGAAACAGCACCAGCACGATGACGACGAGCACCGCCCCGATCAGCATCGACCAGGCGAGGTTGTGGAGCGACATCTCGATGAACGTGGCGGGACGGAAGATGCGCGAGTCGATCTCGATGCCTGGGAGGCCCGGACGCAGGCTTTCGAGCGCGGTCTCGACGCCGCGGGTCACCTGCAGCGTGTTAGCCCCAGGCTGCTTCTCGACGATCAGCATCAGCCCCGGTCCGGTGCCGATGATCGCGTCGCCGATGGGAGGAGGATTGCCCTCAGTGACGTCGGTGACGTCACCGATGCGAAGCGTGGCCCCCTGGCGGTACACGAGCGGCATGGCGGCCAGATCCGCGGCTGTCCGTACCGGAGACACATGCGAAATGGCGAGCCGCTGGTTCGGCGTGTCGATGAACCCGCCGGCCGCGACCGCCGTCGCCTCGCGCGACGCGTTGATGACGTCGTCGAGCGTCACCTTGTGCGCCTGGAGCCGTTCGGGATCGACGAGAACCTGGATCTGGCGATCGCGCTGACCCCAGATCGCGACGTTGGCGACGCCCGGAACCGCCATGAGGCGGGGCCGCACCGTCCACTTCGTCAGCGTCGTCATCTGCGTCTGCGTCAGCGTCTTCGAGGTGAGCCCGATCTTCATCAGGCGGCTGAGCGACGACAGCGGCGGCATGACGACCGGCGCGCGCGCCGCCGTCGGCAGCGACGCGGACACGCGGGCAATACGCTCCTGCACGAGCTGCCGCGCCTCGAGCACGTTGGTCTGCGGCTCGAAGAGCAGCACGACGGACGAGAGGCCGAGGACCGACTTCGACCGGAGCGTGGTCAGCAGCGGAACGCCGTGCAGCGCATTTTCGAGCGGCACGGTGATGAGCGATTCGACCTCGGCCGTCGACAGGCCAGGCGCCTCGGTCTGGATCTCGACGAGCGGCGGCGCGAACTCGGGGAAGACATCGAAGGGGATCTGTCCGGCGGAGCGCAGCCAGCCGATCATCAGCATGGCGGCGACGAGCAGGATGACGACCCGAAGGCGGATCGAGACGTCGACGATCCAGCGCATCATCTTACTTACCCGCGCCGAACTCGACGCCGTACAGCTCCGCGGCGCCGGTCGTGACCACCATGACGCCTGGCTTCAGACCCCGCACGATCACGGCAACGCCGCCCGCGGTGTCGCGTACCGCGACGCGCCGGCGCGCAAAGACATGCGGGGCAGTCTGTTCGTAGACCCAGGCGCTGCCGTGAATGTCGTGAATGAGCGCGGATTCGGGGATGACGAGGGCGGTGCTGCCGCCGCGGCCCGACAGGCGCACGAGCACGCGCTCGCCCGGCTGGAAATCGGCACCGCCCGTGAGCTCGAACACGGCGTCGACGGCGGAGGCATTGGCATTGGCGGTCGGCGGTGCCGCGACGTGCCGGGCGGGAAGGCCTGGTGCATCCGTGGGTTCGTCCAGACGCAGAACGTCGGCGCCGCGCTGAAGGTGGAGAGCGCGGCGATCGCCGGCGTAAATCGGCACTTTGATCCACAGGCGGTCGAGCCGGGAGATCCTCAACAGCGGAGCGGATGCGGCGACCGCCTGGCCGGGTGCCGCACTGACGGTCTCGACGATGCCGTCGCTTGGAGCGGAGACGACCAGCTCGTTGGCCTGGTTGATGGGGCTGCGGTCGACGACCGAGAGGCGCTCTTCGGCGGCCTTCACGGCCGCTTCGGCATTGCCGAGCTCCGCGTGGGCTTCCTCGAGCGCGCGCCGGCTGCCGGATCCATCGGCCAGGAGCTGCTCGGCGCGCGCGACCTTCTTTCGAGCGGCATCGATCGTCGCGGCCGCCGCGGCGACGTCGCGCTCCGCGTTGATCCGAAGGTCGCGCTCGGCCGGCAGCAACGGCACGATGCGGAACAGCGCTTCGCCGCGGCGTACCAGCCGCCCCGCGCTGACCGCCCCGCCCGCTGCGGCAAGCGTGCCGGCCACCGGCGCGGCGACGTCGAACGACATGCCCGGAGGCACCACGACCTCGCCGGCGACAATCTTCGTATCCAGCACTTCTTTATCCGCGACCCCGGCGACCTTGATGCCGATGCGTGTTTCCGCCTCCGGTGTGAGCTTGATCGCGTTGAGCTCGGACTCCTTCACCGCGTTCTCGACCGTGGCGGCGGGCGTCGAGGCTGTAGCCGGCTTGGCGTTGCGGCATCCGGAGAGGAGCGCCGCACTTAGACAGATGAGAATGATTGCGCGCATTGGTGTCACCGTGGGGCCATGGGAGCGCAGCCGCGGCCTGCGCTGCGTTCGACGAGGACGACCGCGCGTCGGAGGCCGGCGGCGGCCTCGAGCTCGCGCGCGCGGCTCTCGTTCAGGCGGCGCGACATGTCGAGGACGGCAAGGAGCGGCAGCTCTCCCGCTTCGTACGCCCGTTGGGTCTGGCCGATTTGCTGTTCGAGCTTCGGCCGGATGTCGTCTCGCCACGCCGCGAGCTCGCGTTCTGATTGTTTGAGCTGCGCGTGAGCGTCGCGCACCTCGCGCAGCACGAGATGACGGGCCGCGAGATATCGCGCCTGCCCCCGTTCCAGCTCGGCGCCGGCGCGGAGAACCCCCGCCTGGTTGCGGTCGAAGAGTCCGAGATCCGAGTCGACGCCGGGTCCCATCTCGAATCCTTCCTTGCCCCGAGCGTTCGCGTCGAGCACGCCGACCAGAGTGAAGATCTTCGTCCGCTCCCACCCGAGGCGGGCACCCGCCGCTTCGATCTCGAGCTCCGCGGCGCGCAGTTCGGGCCGCGCTGCGAGGGCGTCCTTTTCGAGCGCCGGGAGATCGGCGCATGTGGACGCCGTGATTGGCGCGTCGGTCGCCCGGACCGAGCTCGGAGCGAGCCGATCCCCGATCGCCATCAACTGATGAAGGCGGTCAGCCGCCAGCGTGACGTCCAGCGCGGCGCGGGCCGCGTCCTGATCCGCGCGCTGCGCCTCCACGGCAGCGCTCTCGGCTTCGAGCTGGCTGATGTCGCCAGCCTCGAATCGTCTGCGGACGATATCGCTGACGCGATGGGCCAGCTGCGCGGCATCGGAGGTGATGGCGACCCGGGCCTGTGCCGTCGCGAGGTCCGCATGGGCCAGCCGCACGTCGGCGACGAGAGCGAGCCCGGCGACGACGAGCCGCTCCGCAACCGCGTC
>CAYZBZ010000266.1:0-5639 GCA_964476725.1 uncultured Vicinamibacterales bacterium | reverse complement strand
AGAAGTCGATGAGCGTGCGCCGCAGCATCCCGTGAATTATGATGGAAAACCCGCCGCGGAAAGGATTCGCGCGCTGCGGCGCGAGGCGGACGCGCTCGCGTCGCAGGAGAAGACGCTGCTCGGCGAGCTCCGCGCGCTCGAGGTCGAACGGACGCTGAAGAGCGAGGAGCTCGCGGCAGTTGCGCGCGAGCTGCGACAGACGCAGGATAAGCTCACCGCGACGGTCGCCCGCGCGTCCTCGCTGCGCGACGTCGCGGAGACGGAGCGGCCCGAGGTGGAGGCGCGCCTCGTGCAGCTGTACAAGCTGGGACGCGCCGGCTACTGGCGGCTGCTGCTCGACCTCGACAACCTGCAGTCCCTCGGACGCGCGTATCGCACCGCTTCGGCGATGAGCCGCCTCGATCGCGAGCGCGTGCAGCAGCATCAGCGGACGATCGACGCGCTCGCCCGCGAGCGGAAGGCGCTCGAAGCGCACGTGAAGGAGATCGCAAGACTCCAGCAGCAGGCGGTCAACGCCAGGGGCGCGATGGATCGGGCCGTCGCCGCACGCACGGCGCTCGTGGATTCAATCGATGCCCGGCGCGATCTGAATGCCCAGCTCACCGGGGAGCTGGAGGCGGTGCAGCAGCGGCTGCAGGGAGCGATCACCCAGCTCGGCGCGGGCCGCGGCGCGGCGGTCGCGCTGCCGCTCCGGCCTTTCCGCGGCGCGCTGCCCTGGCCCGCTTCCGGCGTCGTCACCGGCCGCTTCGGCCGGCAGAGGACGAGCCGGTTCGGCACGACCATCGCGCGTAACGGCATCGAGATCTCGCTGGCTGATGGGCAACCCGTCCGGGCCGTGCACGAAGGCACGGTCGCGTACGCAGATCCCTTCACGGGGTTCGGCAATCTGGTGATCGTCGATCACGCCGACGGCGCGTATTCGCTCTACGGGTATCTGTCCTCCGTGGATGTGGCGCGCGGAGACCACGTCGACGCCCAGAGCCGGATCGGCGCCTCGGGCCGCAACCCCAGCGGCAACCCCGCCCTGTACTTCGAGATGCGCGTCGACGGCAAGCCCGTGGATCCCTTACAATGGCTGGACAGGAAGGCCGAACGCTGAAGGCTGAAGTTCGAACACCCAGGACCTAGAACCAAGAACCCAGAAAATGACCCTCAAAACGCGCCTGTCAGTGCTGCTCCTGTCGACGCCCGTCCTCGCGTTCGTCGTCGTCGGCGGCCTGATGGGCAACGCGTCGGCGCGGGCCGGCGACGAGACCTTCCAGCACCTCCGCGTGTTCGAGGACGTCGTGTCGCTCGTCCTCAGCAACTATGTCGAGGAGGTGAAGGTCGATCGCGCGATGGAAGGGGCCATGAAGGGGCTGGCTGACGGCCTCGATCCCGATAGCGCGTACTTGAACGCCAAACAGGTGGCGGACGTGCAGGCAGGGGCTGCGCTGCCGGACGGCAACGTGGGCCTCGAGCTGACCCGTCAGTACTACCTGCGCGTGATTGCGGCCCGCGACGGATCACCGGCCGCCAAGGCCGGCCTCCAGACCGGCGATTACGTGCGCGGCATCGACGGCAGATCGACTCGTGAGATGTCGGTGTTCGAAGGCACTCGCCTGCTCTACGGACAGCCCGGCTCCAAGGTCACGCTGACTGTCATCCGCGGCAACGCGGCGGAACCGCACGAGATTTCCCTCGTTCGCGAGAGGGTCACCGGCTCGCCGGTATCGGGCCGCCTGATCAGCCTGGCGAAGCCGACGGGGCACTCCGCATCGAACGCCGGAACCGACGACCCGCCCTTGCTGTCTTCGGAGACGGGCTATGTCCGCATCTCGAGCTTCCGCGACGGCGTCGTCGAGGATCTGCGGAAACGAATCGCGGATCTCTCCAAGGCGGGCGCGAAGTCGCTGGTGATCGACCTGCGCCGGACGGCCGAGGGGCCGATCGAAAACGGCATCGAGGCCTCGCGGCTGTTCGTCAAGTCCGGCACGCTGGCGCTCAAGGCGGGCCGCAAGGATGAGGGGAAAGAAACGGTCGAGGCCCGTTCCGGCGACGGCGCGGTCACGCTCCCGGCCCAGATCCTCATCACGGCGGGCACGTCCGGCGCGGCCGAAGTGTTCGCCGCCGCGCTGAACGGCAACAAGCGCGCGGAGCTCATCGGCGAGCACACGATCGGTAGGGCCGCCGTGCAGAAGCTGGTGAAGCTTCCGGAGAACCGAGGGCTGTGGCTGACCTACGCCCGCTACTACCGTCCTGACGGCAACGCCATCCAGACGAAGACGTTCGGCCAGACCCGGATCCTCCCCGAGGCCTCGGGTGTTCCTCCGGGGAAGGCGGTGGAACTGGCGCTTCGCGACTACGCCATTCAAGGCAAGGGCCTTCAACCGGACGTCGCCGTGGAGGACGTCGACGTCGTCGAGTTCGGCGCCCCGGCGCCCGCCGGCGATCCCATCCTCGACGCCGCGCTCGATCGCCTCAGGAAAAAGGCGGAGTAGGACTGCACACCGTTGCGCGGATCTTCTTGACTCTGCATGATCCGTCGCGTCGGCGCGTGTCCCTTTTCCATTTTCGCCATCTCTGCTACACTATTCGTTCGGTAAGGCCAGTGTTTTCAAGACATAGGCGCGTAGCTCAGTTGGTTAGAGCGCCTGCTTGACACGCAGGAGGTCAGCGGTTCGAGTCCGCTCGTGCCTACCAAATTCCCCCGACGGGCACCCCACCGCGCCTGGCAGCGCGTCGGAGACCCCGCCATAAGGGGTCCACTGCCACCGTCCAATTTCATGACCGAGATTTCCGTCACGCTGCCCGACGGTTCGAGCCGTCGCATGCCCGCCGGGGCTACACCCGGTGACGTGGCGGCAGCGATCTCTCCGCGTCTCGCCAGGGTCGCGCTCGCGGCGGTCGTGGACGGCCGCCTCGTCGATCTGACGTTCCCGCTCCAGAAGGACACGACGGTCCGGATCGTCACGCCCGACAGCCCCGAGGCGCTGGCGCTGCACCGCCACAGCACGGCGCATCTGATGGCGGCCGCGGTCACGAACCTGTTTCCCGGCACGCAGTGCGGGATCGGACCGGCCACCGACGAGGGATTCTTCTACGACTTCGTCGTGGAGCGCCCGTTCGTGCCGGAAGATCTCGAAGCGATCGAGAAGAAGATGAAGGCGCTTGCCGCGAAGGATCTGCCGTACGAGCGGCAGATGTGGTCGCGCGACGAAGCCAAGCGGTTCTTCTCGCAGAAGGGGGAGTCGCTCAAGGTTCAGCTGGTCGAGGAGAAGACCGAAGGACAGTCCGAGGTGTCCTGCTACACGATCGAGGACCGCGACACCTTCGTGGACTTCTGCGTCGGCCCGCACGTGCCATCCACTGGGCGTCTCAAGGCGTTCAAGCTTCTGAGCACCTCGAACGCCTACTGGAAGGGGGACGCGCGCAACCAGCCGATGCAGCGCATCTACGGTACGGCGTTCCTCAACGAGGCCGAGCTGAAGGCGCATCTCCAGCGGTTCGAGGAAGCGAAGAAGCGCGACCATCGCAAGGTCGGCAAGGATCTCGGGCTCTTCACCTTCCACCAGTGGGCGCCGGGCGCCACGTTCTGGCTGGCGAAGGGCACGACACTGTACAACACGCTTGCCGACTACATGCGCGACGTGCTCTTCCCTTCCGGCTACGTCGAGCTGAAGACTCCTCTCGTGTTCAACAAGGGGCTGTGGGAGACGTCCGGGCACTGGCAGCACTACCGCGAGAACATGTTCCTCATCACGGGGCGCGACGGCGAAGAGATGGGCATGAAGGCCATGAACTGCCCGGGCCACATGCTCGTGTTCGCCAGCCAGATGCGCAGCTATCGCGACCTGCCGCTGCGCTTCCACGAGCAGACGCCGCTCCATCGCAACGAGGCGTCCGGAGTGCTCTCCGGGCTCACGCGCGTCCGTCAGTTTTCGCAGGACGACGCGCATTGCTTCGTGACGGAGGAGCAGATCGTGTCGGAGGTGGAAGCGCTGCTGCGGCTCGTCCAGCGGGTGTACGGGGACTTCGGCCTGGAGTACTCCGCGAAGCTGGCCACGCGGCCGGTGGAGTTCCTTGGCGACGTGGCGACCTGGGACCACGCGGAAGCGTCGCTGAGGGGCGCGCTCGAGTCGGCCGGCCAGGAGTACACGATCAACGAGAAGGACGGGGCGTTCTACGGTCCGAAGATCGACTTCGACATCACGGACGCCATCGGCCGTAAGTGGCAGTGCGCGACGATCCAGCTCGATTACCAGATTCCGCAGCGTTTCGACCTGACGTACGTCGGCGCCGACAACGCGGACCATCGCCCCGTCGTCATCCACCGGGCGATTTTCGGCAGTTTCGAGCGGTTCATCGCGCTGCTCATCGAGCACTTTGCCGGGGCCTTCCCCTTGTGGCTGGCGCCGGCGCAGGCGATCGTGCTGCCGATTGTGGACCGTCACATCGACTACGCAGGGTCGGTCCGGGACCGGCTGGCACAGGCCGGGCTTCGGGTGGAGCTCGACGGGCGCCAGGAAAAGATCGGATATAAGATCCGCGAGGCCCAGCTGCAGAAGATTCCCTATATGCTGGTGGTGGGGGATAAGGAAGCGGCAGATGGCACGGTCGCGGTTCGCAGCCGGACCGAAGGCGATCAGGGGACGCGGTCCGTTGAGGCCTTCGTGGAGGCGGCGCTGACTGAAGCGCGACGGAAGGGTAAAACGCTGAACGCTGAAGTCTGAAATTCGAAGGCCTTCGAACTTCAGACTTCAACCTTCGAACTTTCTTTCTGGAGGTCTTTATCGCATACGACCGAAGCCCGCGACGGGACGACCGTACTCGGGTGAACGAACGGATCAGAGTGCGCGAGGTGCGCGTCATCGACGACACGGGGCAGCAACTGGGGATCATGCCCCCGCAGCAGGCCCTGACCATCGCGAAGCAGAAAGGGCTCGACCTCGTCGAGATCGCCGCGACGGCGACCCCGCCCGTCTGCCGGATCATGGACTTCGGCCGCTATCAGTACCAGGAGCAGAAGCGCGCCCGGCAGGCCAAGAAGCACCAGAAGATCATCGAAGTCAAAGAGATCAAGTTCCGGCCGAAGGTCGACGAGCACGACTATCAGTTCAAGAAGAAGCACATCGAGCGCTTCCTGGCTGACGGGGACAAGGTCAAGGCGACGATTTTCTTCCGCGGGCGCGAGATGGCGCACCCGGAGATCGGACGCCGCATCCTCGAGCGGTTGATCGAGGATCTGACGGACGTGGCGGTGCCCGAGACGTCGCCGCGGCAGGAAGGCAACCAGATGCACACGATCCTGTCGCAGCGGGCCGGGAAGAAGCCGGTGGCGAAGAAAGACGCCGAACAGAAAGAAACGGAAGTATAAGGACCGATCATGCCGAAGTTGAAGACGCATAGAGGGGCCGCGAAGCGGTTCAAGAAGACGGGCACGGGCAAGTTCGTCCGGAGCAAGGCCTTCAAGCAGCACATCCTGACGAGCAAGAGCCGCAGCCGGAAGCGCGGGCTCAAGGGGACGGTCGTCGTCTCGGCCGCCGATCAGGCCTCGCTGCGCCGGATGCTGCCGAACTAAGAGACACAGGCTCTAGGCTCTGGGCTCCAGGCTCTAGGAAGAAAGCCGAGACAATGCCTAGAGCCTAAAGCCCAGAGCC
>CAYZBZ010000265.1:0-5671 GCA_964476725.1 uncultured Vicinamibacterales bacterium | reverse complement strand
GCCAGCGCCGACGGGTCGCCCGGCGGCACGAGCCACCCGCTGACGCCCGGGCGGACCTTATCCGGCAGGCCGCCGGCCGAGGTGGCGACGATCGCGCGGCGATGGGCCATGGCTTCGAGCGTCACCAGCGAGCTGCCCTCGTAGAGCGTCGGGTGGACGAACAGTTGCGCCGCCTCGTACCAGGCATGAAGGTCCGGATCGGGAAGCCGGCCGGCCAGGTGCACGTGTCCGCCGAGCTTCGCGCCGGCAATCGCGGATTCCAGCCGCCCCCGAAACGGGCCGTCGCCGACGAGTACCCATTTCCACCGGCCTGCGGCGACTGGTCCCGAGTGTTCGCGCAGGGCCGCGAGCGCAGCCACGAGCACGTGGAACCCCTTGTTCTCTTCGATCCGGCCCACGCTCAGCAGGACGGCGTCGTCGTCCCGGATTCCTGCGGCGCGGCGCACGCGTGCGCCGTCGGCGGGGCCGGCGAGCGAATCGACAATGCGGAGATCGAGCGCGTTCGGGATCACGCGCACGCGCTCGGGCGGGACCTCGAGGTGCGCACGCACGGCCGGTTCGAGCGCGCGATCGGTCGCGATGACGCAGTCGGCCGCCCGCGCGCATGCGAGCACGGCGCGGCGCAGCGGCAGATAGGCGGCGCGCTTGAGCCGCGCCCGGGACGGATCCGTGGCGCCGAATTCCTCCAATCCCTGCGGGTTGAGGACGAGAGGCGCGTTCGCGCCGGCGCGCCTGCGCGCGAAGCCGAGCACGCTGGCGCCGAAGCCGTGGACCAGGTCGATCGCGCCGTGCTCCACGAGATCCCATGCAACGCGCCCGGCCCGTTCGCCGAAGAGCGGATACGCGGTGCTCCGATCCAGCACCGTGGTTCCGCGGCGTCCCGCAAGAGGAAACGTCCGATACCGAACGAACCGCATCGCGATGCGCGGGTCGATGTCGCTCGCGTCCGGGTTCCCGGCAGGCGTGCGCGTGATGAGCGTGACGTCGACCCCGGCGCCGGCGAGATACCGGACGAGATCGTACACGCTGCGTTCGAGCCCACCCGGGCCGTGCAGTGGGAACACCGAGCGGGCGACGACCGCGACGCGGAGCGGGCGCGTCACCGGCGCCCCTCGACGAGCTCGGTATAGAGTCGCTCGATCTGTGCGACCACGCCGGCGGCGTCGAAGCGCTGTTCGGCGTGCGTCCGGGCCCCGGCGCTCAGCCTCGCGCGCAGGTCCGCATCCCCGCGCAAACGCCGCACGTCGTCCGCAAGGTCGTCCGGCGTGGCGGAGAGCAGGCCGGTCTGCCCGTCGATGATGACGTCAGGCGTGCCGCCGGTGTTCATGGCTGCGATGGGCACGCCCAGGGCGCTGGCTTCGATCAGCACGCGGCTCAGGGACTCCGGCCCGCGTGACGGAAAGATCAACATGGAGGCGTGCGCCATCCACGCCGCAGCGGCTGTCTGGTCGATCCAGCCGATCAGGCGCACGTCGCGGCTGGATCGAGCCGCCGCCGCGGCAATGGCCTCGCGCTCGGGTCCGTCACCCGCAATCACGAGCGGCCAGTCGAGCTCCGCGCGTTCGACGGTCGGTACGAGGTGTGACGTGCCCTTGTTTGGCGCCAGCTTTCCAAGATAGAACGCGTACGGTCCCGGCATCGGCGGGGACGCCGCGGCCGCTGTGGCACGGAGCGCCGCGATGTTGACCGGATTCGGAATGACGTCGAGCCGTGTGGCTGCTATCTCCGGCGCACGCGCACGAAGGTCCGCCGCGATGGTGGAGCTCACGGCAATGATCGCGTCTGCCCCGGCGAGGCCGCGCCGCTTCCGGGCAAGGTTCGCCCGCATGTACGGGATCATCGGCAGCGCAGCAGGCCAGAAGGCGCCAGCGTGCGGACGCACGCACCGCGTCATCATCGCGGCCGAACATCCGGGACACAACGCCGCGTCGCCCGTCGTGTGGATCAGATCGGACCAGTAACATACCGGCCAGTAGTCGCGGACCGTGCACACGACCGGCACCGACCGACGACGCGCCGCGGCCACCGATGGCACACACGTGAGGACGTGCTGGCCGTGCACGACGTCGATCCGCTCACGCGCGATGAGCTCGGCCAGGAAATCCGCGAGCCCGGCATAGAGCCGCTCGTTCTTGAAGTAGTTGCGGACGTAAGGGATCGACGGCGCCGGCGCGCCGAACTGCAGCACCGGCAGGCCGTCGTACGTCGTCTGGCGAATCCCACGCGAGGCGCCAGGCCGCGGCTGAACGATCGTGACGCGGTGGCCGATCTCCCTGAGCCCCCGCGCGAGCTCGTACGAGCTCCAGCCGCTTCCTCCGCACACGGGCGGGAAGGCGTCGGTGGCGAGCAGAACATTCATGAAAGTCTGAAGTTTGAAGTCTGAAGTTCGAATGCCCCCGAGCCTCTCTAAGCCCTCAAGGTCGAAGTTTTCTCATCGCAGCGTCCAGCGCACGGCAGTGTGCCTGCCAACTGTAATCGCGGACGGCGCGATTACGGGCGGCCGATCCGAGATCGGTCCGCAGCCGGGCGTCGGTCAGCCGTTCGAGGGCTGATGCCAGTGAGCCAGGTGCGCCCGGCGTATACAGCAGCCCCTCCCGTTCGTGCCCCACCAGCGAGGGAAGCCGATCGGCGGCAGGCGCGACGACGGGGAGGCCGGCGGCCATGTACTCGAAGATCTTCAGCGGCGACCAGTAGAAGCCGAGCGCGAGCGCGCGGTGTGCGCGGATGTCGAAGGGGGCGACCCCGATGTCGCACGCGGCGAGACACGCGGGCATCTGCGCGTGCGGCAGCGCGCCGGTGAACACCACGCCATCGAGGCCCTCGACGGCTTGCCGGACCCGCGACAGCTCCGGCCCCTCGCCGATGAACACCGCACCGATGTCGCGGCGTCCACGAGCCTGCAGCTCGCGCAGCGCGACGGCGAGATTCACAGCTCCGTGCCAGTTGCGGAATGCCCCCGCGAACACCGCCACGGTGGCCGCAGGGCGGGTGAACGGAATCGGTCCGGCAATACCCGGCCGGAATCGATCCGTGTCCGCCCCCCACTCGAGCTCGAGGATCTTCTTCGCAGGTGTGCGAGGCGGCAGGATCGCGGCGCTCGGCGTGACGATCAAATCCGACCGGGCGCAGATCCGTTCGCGCCACCTGCGCATCGGCTCTATCACGAGCGCGCGGTCGATCAGCCGCTTGTTCGATCCGGGGTAGTCGATGACCGGCGCGTTCACCTCGAGCACCCCGATCGCGCGGGCGCTCGCGGCGGCGGCGATCCCCTCGCCGCCGAAGTTGTAGTACCGCTCGATGACGACGTCGGGTCTCAGTCGCTCCGCGATCCGCCGTACCGCACCGGCGTTCGCCCATCGCAGCGTCCTGAGGCCGAGCGGCGGCGGCATCGCGATCCAATGCACCGCCCCCGCCGGAAACGCGCCGCCAGACGTCGCGAGCACATGGATCTCGTGCCCGAGCGCCGCCAGGCCTTCGGCTACCGCCGTCACGTGGACGGATCCGCCCGTCGTGCCCGGCACCGTCTGATCGGATGCAGCGTAGAGGATTCTCATGGGGATCGAGCCTACTCTTTCACCAGGAGCGCAAAGAACGGGCCCGAGCGGATGCGGCCGAACAGCAGCAGGTCCAGCTTCATCGCGAACGACAGCCCCCTCAGCACCGCGTACGTCGCCGGGCTGCTCGCGATGCGCGCTTTGGCGGCCGTGCGTGCCTCCCGGATCCCCTGCGCGTCGGCCTCGGCGGCGGAGACGGACCCGGAACCGGCGATCCGATCCGCGGCGCGGCGGGCCATCGCGCGCTCAGCCATCCGCATGAGGATGTTCTCGACGAATCCGCCCACGAGCGGCGTGTAGTACCGGATGCGGCCGATGTGGAATCCGGTCTCGCGCGCGACGCGCTCCAGATCGGGAATGTCGCGGAGAGGGTTCAGGTGATCCGACTTGCGCAGCCGCTCCTGGCGCAGGTCGATGAGCCCCCATCGCTCGAGCTGCCTTGCGAGCGCGTTGATCCACCGCAGCCCTTTTGCGATGGGGGCGTTCTTCCGCACGTGCGTGTAGACGAAGAGCGCACCGCCGGGCGCGAGCACGCGCGACGCCTCGGCCAGCATGCCGCCGAGCGCCTCCGGTGAGAGATGCTCGAGCACGTCGAGCGAGAACGCCTTCGTGAACGTGCCGTCCGCGAACGGCAGCTTGCGAAGATCGCCAATCAACAAATCGACGTCGCGGCGCGCCTCGGCCGAGAAAAACGGGCTGATGTCGATCCCGATGACAGCGGCGCCCCAGTCCCGATTCCACAGCAGCGCGCGGCCGCTTCCGCAGCCCAGGTCCACGACGACGTCGTGAGGCTCCGGGGCGAGGAAGGCCCGCAGCATGTCGTTGCGGATCTTCGATCCCAGCAGAGGAGGCGACACGCGTTCGTGACGCGCATCCGCGTGCAGCGACTCGTCCAGGTATTTCGTCTGCTCGGCGAATTCCACGCGCGGGCGCAGATCGAGGTAATCCCGTGCGGCGCTGTGGTACGCGCGGCCGCATCCCCGGCAGACCAACGCGTCCGCCGGGCCGGCGAGGACGCCATGGCAATCAGGGCAACGGACGAGCGACAGCAGGGACTCGGAGATCATCAGGATGAACGGAGTCGCAAATGGTCCATGGCGACCGGGCGCCCGTAGCGCAGCCCTTCAGGGCTGCCCATGCGGCGCGTCAGTCCCCGATCGCCGGCCGGTGTCTCACCTCATTGAACAGGTGCTCGAGCCGCTCGGCGCGGCGGTCCCAGGAATACTGCGGCGCCGCCTCGGATGCGGCGCGCGCCAGGCGGGCCGCGAGCGAGGGCTCCGCGAGCAGCCGCCGGACAGCGCGGGCGAGCGCGTTCGCGTCGCCCGGCTCGACGAGCAGCGCATCGACCCCGTTGTGCAGGATTTCGCGGATTGACGGCAGGTCCGACGCCACAATCGCTCGGCCCGCCGCCATGTACTCGAACAGCTTCAGCGGCGACGTGAACCGTGTCGAGATCGCCGACGCCGGATTCGGCAGCGCGAGAACGCTCGCGCTCCGCAGGAGCTCCGGCACGCGCGACGGTTCCACCAGGCCCGTGAACGTCACGCGGCCGCTGATGCCCAGCCGTTCCGCCAGCGCTTTCAGGCGCGCCAGATCCGACTCCGCCGCGTGTCCCCCGACGATGAGGCCGCGCGCCTCCGGAACGAGCGCCAGCGCTTCGAGCAGCACGTCGACGCCCTTCCAGGCATAGAGGTGTCCCGCGTAGGCGACGATTGACGCCGTGGGCAGCGGATCACCAGTCTCGAGCTGCGAGCCCCCGGCGCCGGGCTCCGGAATTAGAGCGATCCTGACGCCGTCCGGAATGACGGCGACGTGCTCGCGGGACTGGTGCCGCGCCGCCAGGTCCTCGGCCAGGGCCGACGTAATCGTGACATACCCGTCCGCGCCGCGCCACACGAGCGCCTCGCGCCGGGCCAGCCGCCTGAGCTTGCGAGCGTGCGGTGCGCGCCCCGTCGCGACGAGATTCGGGAGCGCCGCGGCGACCTCCGGCGCGTAGCCGTGCGACTCGTACACGATCGGCGCGTGCAGCCGGCGCGGCAGGCGGAGCAGCAGCGACGCGACACCGAGATCGCGCGTCAGTATCACGTCCGCGCGATCGCGCCCGGCGGCGCGCCCCG
>CAYZBZ010000264.1:0-5707 GCA_964476725.1 uncultured Vicinamibacterales bacterium | reverse complement strand
GGTTGTGGCCGACGCCGGGGATGTAGGTCGTGACCTCGATGCCGTTGGTCAGACGGACGCGCGCGACCTTGCGCAGCGCTGAGTTGGGCTTCTTCGGTGTCTGCGTGAAGACGCGCACGCAGACGCCCCGCTTCTGCGGGCTGTCCTGCAACGCCGGGCTCTTGGTCTTGGTGAGGACCTTGTCGCGGCCCTTGCGAACAAGCTGGCTGATCGTCGGCACGGTTCGGACAACTCCAGTCACGCGCGGACGCCCCGCGCGCGCAAAACATGAGCAAACGCCGACAGCGGCGCGCTCGACATCGAACGGGCGCGCAATCGGTTGGTTGTTCCAGGCCTAGGGAGCCGCGTGAGCGGCCCGGCACCTGGAACTGACTTACCCTATTAAGGTTGTAGTTGCGGCGTCCGCACTGAAGCAGGACGCGTGCGACACGGCCCCTGCCTCGATCGAGAGAGCAGCAGGGGCGCCGTTTCTTGGAATCAGGCCCTAGATAGGGTGTCCCAGGGCCGACCAGAACCTTGCAAAGATATCAGAAAGCGTTCCGGGAGTGCAAGCCCCACATGAGCGGCTGGATGACCGGGGCCCTCGAATCCGGCAGGGCAGGAAGGCTGGCGCATTTTCTCCGGTGCGGAGTGGATTCAGGTTCACGCGAGCTTGAGCGCAAGCTGATGTACGAAGAGGCCCGTGTCGGTCACGAGCCCGATCGTCTGCGCCGAGCCGCGATCGACGAGCTTGGTCACGACCGAGGGATTGATGTCGACGCACACCACTTTGATCCAGGACGGCAGCATGTTGCCCACTCCGATGCCGTGAAGCATGGTCGACAGCACGACGGCGATCTTCACGTCCGCAAGCGCTTCGGCGTATCGATCCTGGGCCTCGACGAGATCCATGATCGTGTCGGGCAGCGGTCCATCATCGCGGATGCTGCCGGCCAGGACGAACGGCACGTCGTGCTGCACGCACTCGTACATGACGCCCGAGGTGAGCAGGCCCGACGCGACCGCCGCGCGGATCCCTCCGGCGCGCCGGATCGCGTTGATGGCGCGCATGTGGTGACGGTGCCCCCCCTCGACCGGCACGCCGGTCTGCAGGCTGACGCCGAGCGACGTCCCGTAGAGCGCCCCCTCGATGTCGTGCACGGCGAGCGCGTTGCCGGCGAGCAGCACGTCCACGTACCCTCGACGCACCAGGTCACAGAAATACGCCGCGGCGCCCGTATGCACGACGACGGGCCCCACCACGAACGCGGTGCGGCCGCCCGAGCGCTTCACGTCGCGGATCATGTCGGCGATCCGGCCGACGCTCGTCGCCACGTGACGCTCGGAGGAGATCCCGCCCGTCATGAAGGCGAACCCGTGACGGTCGCGCTCCCGGAACTCGGGGACGACGCGGATGCCCTCTATCGAGCAGACGACCTGGTCGCCGGCGTGAAGGTCGCGCAGCTTTCGGCACACGGCGCGCCCGCCCTCGATGACGATCGCGGCGTCCATCCGCTGGCCCTCGACCTGGAGCCACTGGCCGGCGTGCCGCACCCAGGTGCGGTGATTGCTGGTGGAGTAGAAATCATCCGGCGCGCACCCGTCGGAGGGAGCGGGCTGAATGGCGGCGTCGACCTCCCCCGCGGTCCGGCAGCCGAAGGTCAGCAGTTCCTCGAGCAGGTCCTGCATGATCGCCGCGCTCGGGGCCGTGACGCGCATCTGCAGGCGGGAGAAGTCGTCGTTGGTGCGGCCGATCGCGAACTCCACGACCTCGAAGGTGGCCCCCTGCTTCACGACGGCGTCGAAGATCTCCGTCATGAGCCGCGAGTCGATGAGGTGCCCCTCGGTTTCGACGAGCTCGCTGACTGCGTGGTCGTTGTGCAAGAGGTGCCTGCCGGATCCATTCTATCGCTTGCAGGGTTCAGGGTTCAGGGGTTCAGCCTCCAGACTTTCTTTTCCCCCACGTCGGCGGCGGGGGCTCGGTGGTCCTGCGATCGACCGGCCGCGCCTTGAGGAGCCGCATCGCCTCCTGCACCGCCCGCTCGAGCTGCAGATCGTGCCCGGCGATCGCATCCTTCGGCCAGTTCTCCACGTCGATATCGGGAGCGACCCCCTCGTTCTCGACCGCCCATTTCCCGTCACGGGTGAAGAACCCGCCGCGCGGCGCGATCATCGATCCGCCGTCGATGAAGCCCGGCGTGTCCGCCGTGTGCACGAGTCCGCCCCACGTGCGTTTGCCGACGAGCGGACCGATCTTCCGCCGCCGGAACATGTAGGGCATCAGGTCGCCGCCGGACCCTGCCATCTCGTTGATGATCATCACCTTCGGGCCCCAGATGCCGGCCGCGGGGCTGGTGAAGGGATAGCGATCGCCCGCCACGTTGTTGAAGTAGCCATCGAAATCGCGCTGCAGGATGTCGACGATGTAGTCGGCCGCCTGTCCGCCGCCGTTGTAGCGCTCGTCGATGACGGCCCCTTTCTTGTCCTGCTGCGCGAAGTAGTAGCGGTTGAAGCTCGTGTATCCGGGCTGCCCCGTGTTCGGGAGGTACACGTATGCGAGCTGACCGTTCGACAGCGTGTCCACGAGCCGGCGGTTCGCTTCCACCCACGCGCGCGTGCGCAGCCCCTGCTCGTTTGCGACCGGCACGACGGTCACCTGCCGCGCACCCTCGAGGGTCGGCCGGTTGTTGAGCGTGAGAACCGTCTGCCGGGTCGCCGTGCCGTCGAGGAGCCGGTAGATGTTGTCGGGCGTCCTCAACTCGATGCCGTTGATCGCGAGGATGTAGTCGCCGACCGAGACGTCCACGCCGGGGGCGGCGAGCGGAGCGCGCAGATCGGGGTTCCAGCTCTCGTTGTCGTAAATGCGCGCGATCCGGTAGCGGCCGCTGTCGATAGTGAAGTCCGCGCCGAGCAGGCCCCCGGGCGACTGCGGCACGTCGGGCATCGCCCCACCGCGGACGTACGAATGGCCGATGGCGATCTCGGCACCCATGTTGTCGAGCAGGTAATTCAGATCGGCGCGGTGATTCACGTAGGGCAGCAGTTGCCCGTACATCTCCTTCATCCTCGGCCAGTCCGACCCGTGCTGGTTGGGCACGTACAGGTAGTCTCGCTGGTTGCGCCAGCCCTCGTTGAAGATCTGCCTGAACTCTTCCCGCGGCTCCAGATACATCCGGAGCGTCGCGCTGAGCCGCCCTTGTCCGGCCTGAGGCGGATTGCGACCCGCATCGACGAGGAACAGGTTCACGCCGGTGTCTGGCGCCTGCGCACCGCCGCCTCGCGCGCCGCCGCCACCGCCGCCGGTCCGATAGAGGAGCTTGCGGCCGTCGGCGCTGATGTCGTATTCGGCAACGCCCGTGACGAACGGCGCCGCCCGGCGCTCGGTCAGGCGAAACCGCTGCAGCGTGCTGCCGCCGTCCGCGCCGCCGCGTCCGCCGCGTCCGCCGCGTGCGCCGCCGGGAGGCGCTTCGAGGTAATAGACCGTACCGGCAACCCCTGCGCGCAGGTTCGAGTACTGGCGCTCGGGTACGCCTTCCACCGAGATGATGCGCTGCTGCAGTCCGTCGAAGTCAATCTGCACGATGACCGGCGTTCGCGGGCGCGGAGGCGTGGCCGGTTGATCGCCGCCGGCTTCGGTGTCCTCCTCGGGATTCCCCTCCTGGCCTGCGCCTGTCGCAGAGCGGCCGGGGCCCGCCGAACCGCGGCCGCCCCGCCCGCCGGGAGCGCTCGAGACGCCCGTGTCTTCGTCACTCTCGGGCAGCAGCGGGCTGGGGTCCCCCTTCTTGAGGACGGCGAAGTACAGGCCGAACGTCTCGGTGCGGTCGTACGACGTCATGTCGAGCCACTGTGAGCGCAGGCCGAGGTCGGTTGACGCGAAGAACCAGAGATACTTGCCGCCTGCGTCCCACGCCGGGAACATCGCATCCGCAAGGCCGTCGGTGACCTGGTTCTTCTCGCCCGTGTCGACGTTGCTGACGAAGATCGCGCGGTAGAGAGAGTTCAGACGGCTGGAGTACGCGATCCACTTGGAGTCCGGGCTCCAGACCGGGTTGAGCGTGCGCTGCGGCACCATCCAGGGATCGCTGCCGACGATCTTCGCCTTCCCGCTCCCGACGTCGAGCACCCACACGTGCAGGTTGGTATCGGTGAACAGGATCTTCTTCGAGTCCGGCGACCACGCGGGCGTGTAGTAATGCGAGGGCTTCTCGAGCGCGATCTCACGCGGAGGCGTGAGGCCGTCCGGCGTCTCGATGACGAGCTTGTACTCGCCGGACTTGTCGCTGAAGTACGACACGTACTTGCCGTCGGGCGCCCAGGCCGGATCCCGCTCGGCCGACCCGCTCGAATGACTGAGGTTGCGGACGTCTCCCTTCTCCGCGGGGATCGTGAAGATCTCTCCGCGCGCTTCGGCGGCGACGCGCTTGCCCGTGGGCGAGAGGGTGATGCCGGTCATCCTGGCCGTGACGTCCTCCCAACGGGGCATCATCCATGGAAAATCCCCGGCGGCGCGGATGTGGACGTCGGAGGCCTTGCCGGTCTGTGGATCGAGCTCGTGGATGTAGCCCGCCTGCTCGAAGACCACGGCGCCGGCGCCCGCGTCCAGGGTCTTCACGTCGAAGTCCGTGTACTTCGTGACCTGCGTCAGCCTCTTCGTCTTCATCTCGTACGCCCACACGTTCGAGACGCCGTCGCGATCGGAGAGGAAGTACACGGAGCCGCCGACCCACACCGGATCCAGATCCTTCGAGTCGGTCCACGGCGGCGACACGAGGTCGTAGCTCTTCGTATCGACGATCCAGATCGGACGGTTCTGGCCTCCGCGATAGTTGCGGCGCTCGTCGTCCCACGAGGTGTTCATGCGGTACGCGATGTGCGAGCCGTCCGGAGAGACCTTGCCCTGATAGGCGCGCGGCAGCGCCATCGGCACCTCGACCCCCCCGTCAATCGGCACGGTCCAGAAACGCGGTGCGGCGCTTGGCGCCCACGTCGCGCGCGCCGAGGCAAACACCACCGACGTGCCGTCCGGCATCCAGCCCTGCACCGTGTCGCCCCCCGGGTGCCACGTCAGCCGTCTCGGCTCCCCCCCTTCGGATGGCACGATGTACACATCCGTGTTGCCGGCGTAGTCGCCGCTGAAGGCGATCCACTTGCCATCCGGCGAGAAATGCGGATTGATGGTCTGCCCATGGAAGCTCGTGAGGCGGCGCGCCAGGCCTCCCCCGCGCTCGACGATCCAGATGTTGTTGGCGTAGGCGAACGCGATCTGGGTCGCGCTCACCGTCGGCGATCGCAGCAGCCGCGTCCGGTCGCCGTTCGGGGCGGCGGCCATCGCGGCGACACAGAGCGGCAACGCCAGCCATGGAAGCGAACGGACCGCCGGATGTTTCGACATTTGAGGTGCCTCCGGGTGAATCGGGTGGCCAAATCCTAGCACGCAGGGCGATGGCATCGCTGTTGTTCATACTCACCACAGAGGCAGCAGAGATAACGGAGGCAACCCATTGATGTCTCTGTTTGCTCCGTTAACTCCGTGGTGAATACCTGGCCCAGTCAACTGACATGGAGTTCCTAAACGTTCTCACGTTCTCGGTGTAGAGTTTCACTGAGTAAAGGCCCTCGATCCTAGGGGGACCGCCCGGACGGTAAGGAGAATCCCGATGAGACGCGTCTCCATCCTCGGCGTGCTGCTCGCGGCCGCCGTCCTCAGCGCACAACAGCCGACCGACGA
>CAYZBZ010000263.1:0-5737 GCA_964476725.1 uncultured Vicinamibacterales bacterium | reverse complement strand
TACTACCACACGCTGATCGAAGCGACCAAGATCGCCTTTGCCGATCGCAACCGCTACATCGCCGACCCGTCGTTCGCGAAGGTCCCGGTAACGGAGCTGCTCTCGAAGGACTACGCCACCCGCCGGCGCGCGCTCATCGATCCAAGCAAGGCGATCGACGCGCCTGCGTACGGCGATGTCCGCATGGGCAGCGACACGACCTACTTCACCGTCGTCGACAAGGATCGCACCGCGGTCTCGTTCATCAACAGCATCTTCAACTCCTTCGGGTCGGGGGTCGTCGCCGGCGAGACCGGCATCATGCTCCACAATCGAGGCACCGGGTTCTCGCTCGATCCGAGCCATCCCAACAAACTCGAGCCGGGCAAGCGGCCGTTTCACACGCTCATTCCGGCGATGGTCTTCAAAGACGGCAACCTCCTGATGTCGTACGGCGTGATGGGCGGCGACATACAGGCACAGGGGCACGTGCAGGTGCTCGTCAACCTGGTCGATCGCGGGCTGAACCTGCAGCAGGCGATTGACGCGCCGCGCGTGAGGTACATCAGCGGGCGCGGCGTGATGATGGAGGAAGGGCTGACCGCGCCCGTGATCGGCCGCCTCATCGAACGCGGCCACGAGCGCGTGATGCCAGCGGCCGGCGTGATGCACCGGGCGCTGATGGGCGGCGGTCAGGCCATCATGATCGATCCGGAGACCGGCGCGCTCCTGGGGGCCTCCGATTCACGCAAGGACGGACTGGCGCTCGGTTACTGAGCCAGGAGAACATCACCACGACAGCCGAACCGGCCGGCCTTCGCGCGCTGATTCGTACGCGGCCATCGAGACGACGAAGGAGGCCCGCGCCTGCTGAATGGTCGCCACGGGCTGCCGGTTGTTCTCCAGGCAGTCGATCAGGTGGGCGAGAGGCTGAGGCGCGACCGGCGTGAAGGGGTCCTCGGACTGACGCTCGAACACCCAATCGCGTGCACCTGCCGCGAGCACGGCCCGCCCAGGGGCGCGAAACCACTGATCGATGATCTCTCCGCGCGAGCCCACGACCTCGAGCCGCACGACGCTGTTCTGCTTCGGCGAGGGACCGGTCTTGCGTGGCGCGTTGATCGTCCACGACGCCTCCAGCGTGGCGATGATGCCGTTGCCAAACGTGAACGTCGCCATCCCCCAGTCCTCGACCTTGATGTCCTTGTGAACCAGGTTGGCGATCTTGGCCTCCACCTGGAGCACCTCGCTCCCGGCGAGCCATCTGAAAAAGTCCACCCAGTAGATGCCCTCGTCGATGAGCGCGCCGCCGGGGACCTGTTTCGGATCTGCGAACCAGCCCGGCGTGCTGGAGTTGTACTGATCCTCGGCGATGGACCAGCGGCTCGTCTGGTGGAGAAGAACGACGTCGCCAATCTCCCCCTTGTCGATGCGCGCCTTCAGGTCGGCCAGGCGCAGGCGCATGATGCCCTGGAAGGGCACACACGAGACGCCGGCCGCTTCCACCGCTTCCACCATGCGATCGGCCTGCTGCACCGTCATCGCCATCGGCTTGCCGAGGATGATGTGCTTGCCGGCCCGGGCGGCGCTGATCGTCAGATCGTGGAGCTCAGAGACGGGGGGCGCGAGATGGACGATGTCGATGCGCTCGCGTTCGAGGAGCGCATCGTAGCTGTCGTACCCCTCGACGTCGAAGGTGCTGGTGAACGCGTCCAGTTGAGCCTTGTCGTGCCACGCGACGGCCACTAATTCCGCTTTTGGGTAGTCACGTAGCGCCCGCGCCAGGCTGTACGCCGAGTACCAGTGACCCAGCCCGAGGATGGCGACCCGCCACTTACGTGTCATGAGAAGTCATCGGTGTCGAGCGAGCCGCTATGCGGAGGGGGCGGGTCCCGTGCTGTCGCGAACGACCAGCGTGTGCGGCAACGTGACGGACACCGCCTCGACGGTGTTGCCGTTCAGGATATCGAGCAGCAGCCGCACGGTGCCTTCGCCGATCTCGCGCATAGGCTGGGCGATCGTCGTCAGCGAGGGATTCATGATTCGCGCGAAGCGGATGTCGTCGAAGCCCACGACGGAGAGATCCTCGGGCACACGGACCCGATGCCGCCGCGCGGCCTCCATCACGCCCATCGCCATCTCGTCGTTGAAGCAGAACACCGCCGTGGGCCGCTCCAGTCGTCCGAGCAGGCACTCACCCGCGGCGTTCCCCGACTCGATCGAAAAATCGCCGTGCATAACGATGACGTCGTCCTCCGCCCCTTCCTCGCGCGCGCGCCCCACGGCCCCTTCCAGCCGATCCTTGCTGAGCGGGCTGACGAGCGGCCCGGTGACGATGCCGATCCGGCGGTGACCGAGGCTGTACAGATGGTTCATCGCTTCGGATCCGGCCGCGGCGTTGTCGATGTGGACGCTCGAAATCCCCAGACGGGGGCAGAACTCGCACCCGTTGACGACCGGCGCGCACGCGGGTGCCAGCGACCGCATCAGATCGAACGCGGGCTTCGGCAGCCGGTGGCCGAGGAAGATCAGCCCGTCGGCTTCTTTGCGCGCGAGCATCTGCGCGTACCGCTCCTCGCGCTTCTCGTCGTGCTGGGTGTCGCCGACCAGGACCGCGTATCCCGCGCGCTGCGCCGCGTCCTCGATGCCCTGGAGAATCAAAGCGAAGAAGGGGTTCGAGATGTCCGGAACGGTGACGAGCAGCTTGCGCGATCGGAGCGTGCGGAGGTGCTTGGCGGCGGAATTCGGCGAATAGGAGAGGACTTCGACCGCGTGGAGAACCCTGCGCCGGGTGTCGGGCGAGACGACATCCGGCCGGCTCAGCACGCGCGAGACCGTAGCCGTGGAGACTCCCGCCCGTTTTGCGACTTCGTAGATGTTAGACAGCGACCGTCCTCAGCCGCACTCGCTGCGGCAGGGCCTCATCATACGCCTGCGCAAGGCCAGAGCAAGGGTCCGGCGGTTACGGCAGGGCCGCCGCGCGTATTGCAGCGCGAAACAACCTTTGACAACGCCAGGGACACCGGTGTAAACCCGTTGCTGCAAACCGTTACATTCCCGTCCAGCCTCGTCACAAGAGTCATTTCCGATGCAATCCCTCCCGGTCACGACTGGTGTCCTTCATCCCAATCGCCGCTACCACTGTCAGCGAAAGGTCAACTGCCGATGAGCCGGTTCGCCAGATATCTGTGGGTGTTCGGATTCTCGTCCTGCATCGGCGGCGCGCTTGTCGTGAGTCAGGGGCAGGCGCCACAGCAGCCCGTGGGTCAGACGACGCCGTCTGCGCAGCCGCCGTCGCCTGACGTCGGCGCCGACTTCCTCAAGCGTCCGCCCGTCGTCCGCCTGGCCCCCGAGGTTCAGCAGAAGCTCTTCCTGCTGCCACCGGGATACAAGATCGAGCCGGTGCTCGCGGATCCGCTGATCCAGGATCCCGTCGGTGTCACCTTCGACGGGAACGGGCGGATGTACGTCCTCGAAATGCGGTCCTACATGAAGGACGCGGACGGGTCGGATTCGCGCGCGCCTATCAGCCGCATCTCGCGGCACGAAGACGCCGACGGCGACGGCGTCTACGAGAAGCACACCGTGTTCGTCGACAACATGGTCATGCCGCGGATCGCGTTTCCGCTCGGTGACGGGGTCATCCTCGCCCTCGAGACCGACAATCGCGACCTGCACAAATACACGGACACGAATGGCGATGGCGTGGCCGACAAGAAGGAGCTGTTCTACGCCGGCGTCGGCCGCGTGCAGAACATGGAGTGGCAGCCCGGCGGCCTCACGTGGGCGCTCGACAACTGGCTGTACACCACCTACAACCCGTTCCGCCTGCGCATTGCGCCGGATGGCAAGGTACTTCGGGAAGAGACCGAGGCGAACGGCGGTCAGTGGTGGTCTGCGCAGGACAACTACGGCAAGACCTGGTGGGTCGACGGCGGCGGCGAGATCGGCCCCGTCAACTTCCAGGCGCCGATCGTCTACGGCGCGTTCAACGTCGCCGACAACTTCGAGCCGGACTTCCAGGTGCCGTGGCCTGCGCCGGGGAGCATCGCGGACATGCAGGGAGGCATGCGGCGCGTCCGCCTGCCGGACGGGACGCTGAACCACTTCACCTCAGCCTCCGGCGTCGAGATCTATCGCGGCGGTCGTCTGCCAGACGATCTCGTCGGCGATCTGCTGTTCACCGAGCCCGTCGGGCGGATCGTACGCCGGTCCAAGATCGTCGTCACCGAAGGGCTGACGCAGCTGCGCAACGCGTATCCGAAGTCGGAGTTCATCCGCTCCACCGACCCGCTGTTCCGTCCCGTCAGCATCTCGAACGCGCCAGACGGCACGCTCTACCTCGCGGACATGTACACCGGGATCATCCAGGATGCGCAGTTCGTCGGGCCGAACTCGTATCTGCGCAGGAAGGTCGAGCAGTATGAGCTCGACAAGCAGCACAACTGGGGGCGGATCTGGCGAATCACGTACGAAGGCACGCAGCCGGATCGGCAGCAGCCGCGGATGTACAACGAGACGGCCTCTCAGCTCGTGCCGCATCTCGCGCATCCCAATGGCTGGTGGCGTGACACCGCGCAGAAGCTGCTCGTGCTCCGTCAGGACAAGTCCGTCGCCCCGACCCTGCGGGCGATGGCGCGGGCATCTTCACGTCCGCCTTCGGGGACGAGTCAGCTCGCCAGCATCCATGCGCTGTGGACGCTCGAGGGACTCAACTCGCTCGACGCCGCGCTGGCGCGCGAGTTGATGAAGAGCCCGGACCCGCAGATCCGGATCCAGGCGATTCGCGCAAGCGAGTCGCTCTACAAGGCAAACGACAAGTCCTTCGCAGCTGATTACAGGGCGATGACGAAGGACCCGGATCCGAACGTTGTCATCCAGGCCATGCTGACGCTGAATCTGCACAAGGTGCCCGAGTACGCCGATCTGATCCGGGCGACGGCGGGTGCGAGCACCGCGCGCGGCGTCAAGGAGATCGGCGGTCAGTTGCTGAAGCCGACGGCGTCGCAGGGACAGCGTCCGTCGCTCGCCGACGCCAGCGCGGGCATCGTCAATCTCTCCACCGAGCAGCGCAAGGTCATGCTCCGCGGCGAGGGGATTTACAAGGAGCTTTGCTTCGCGTGTCACGGCCCGGACGGCAAGGGCGCGCCGATGGCGGGCGCTCCGGAGGGCACGACGCTGGCGCCCTCCCTCGCGGGCTCGCTTCGGGCACAGGCGCATCGCGACTACGTGATCAACGTGTTGCTGTACGGCCTCACGGGGCCGCTTGACGGCAAGGATTACCCAGGCGGCATCATGGTGCCGATGGGCGCCAACACCGATGAGTGGCTGTCTGACGTCGCGAGCTACGTCCGCAACAGTTTCGGCAACACCGCGATGATGGTGACGCCCGGGCAGGTCGCTGCGGCGCGCAAGGGGACGAATCGCAAAACGCCGTGGACCCTGGCGGAGCTCGAAGCAGCGGTTCCGGCGCCGCTGACGAACCAGACGGAGTGGAAGCTGACCGCGAGCCACAACGCGGCGGCTGCCGGGAATGCGATCGGCGGCACGCCGGGCGTGCGCTGGGACACCGCCGCGCCGCAGCAGCCGGGGATGTGGTTCCAGATCGAGCTGCCGCAGGCGACCACGATCGCTGAGGTGCAGATCGACTCGGCGGTTCCAGGCGGCGGACGCGGGGGCCGTGGTACAGCAGCGCTGGCCGGTGCCGCTGGGCGCGGCGCGCCCGGCGGCCCGGGTGCGCCAGGTTCCGCACCTGCAC
>CAYZBZ010000262.1:0-5754 GCA_964476725.1 uncultured Vicinamibacterales bacterium | reverse complement strand
ACGATGTCGGGCAGGCGCACGGCCATTTCATGCCGGATGACGTGAACGATCTCCGCCCCGCTCGTCGGCACGCCGGCGGCGACCGGCGCACACAGATCCTCGCGCTCGTGCATCAGCCGGATGAGGTCGGCCGCCGCCTCCGCATAGAGCCGAATCAGGTGCCGGATGGTCGAGAGCTCCACGTCGAACCGCAGATCGCGCGCGGTCTCGATGGCGAGCGCTTCATGGTCGGCGATCCCAGCACCCGGCAGCAGCGTGATCGCGGTACGCGACGGCCGGACACGCGTGCCAAGCCGCTTCGCGACGACCCCGGTGGCGCGTTCCGCCAGGCCCCTCGCCGTCGTGTACTTCACGCCGACGACGGAGACGGCCCCCTCGATGCCATCGGACGCGTGATCGAGAATCTCTGGCGCGGGCTTCAGATCGGGAACGTTCCCCGCGCCGACGATCGCCGGCACGACGCCGCGGTGGACGAGCGTGATGTCCGCCCGCGAAAGCTTCAGCGCCGGAAACGCGTGGTTGGCGTCGGCGATGAACGCGTCGATCTCAGCGGCGGTGACGTCCGTGCCTCCCGGCTCGACGAGCGTGGAGGACTGACTGGTCCCGATGATGGCGCGGCCGCGCCACGGGACGAGCGTGAGCATGCGTCCGTCTGGCGCCGGCGCACCGAGCGCCATGTCGCTCGCCGGCTTCGAGGTCACGAGATTCATCGCCCTCAGCAGCGGGAACGGCTTGCGGACGCCGAACATCGCCATGATCTCCCCCGCGCGCGCGCCGGCCGCGTTGAGGGTCACGCGGGCCCGCACGGGGATCTCCCGTCCGGTCAGCCGATCGCGGACGATCATGCCGGCGATGCGCCCGGCCTCCTTCAGCGCCTCGATCGCGGCCGCGTGGTTCGCGAGGTCTGCGCCGGCCCGATCGGCCGCGGCGGCAAACGCCAGCGTCAGGCGATCGCCTTCGACCATCTGGTAGTCGTACCACTGCGCTCCGCCCGTGAGCTGCTGCGGCGCGATGCCGGGGAACAGGCGCAGCGTCGCCGCTTTCGAGACGAGCCGCGGGGCGGGCAGATGGAGCTCAGGCTCCACGCCGTCGTTGCGGTGCCTTCCGATCCACTCGTCCAGCTTGAACGCGGCACGGAGCGCCAGGCGGTTCTTCACGACCGAGCGGTAGGTGCCGATGAGGAAGGGGAGCGGCCGAAGGAGCCAGGGGGCGATGCGCGCGAGCGCCCGGCGCTCGCGGATGGCCTCGCGCGCGCGTCCCAGGTGCCCCGATCCGAGCGAGCGCAAGCCGCCGTGGACCGTCTTCTGATGGTTGAACGAGGCGCCGCTGCCGAAGTCGTCCGCCTCGACGAGCGCGACGCGAAGGCCGCGGCTCGCGGCGTCGTACGCGGACGCGAGGCCGTGAATGCCCCCTCCGACGACCAGCAGATCGTATGAGCCCGATTCGAGTCGTGTCAGATCGCGCGCGCGCATGGCAGCGCTTTATCTTATAGTAGTGGGCCGTGTCACCTTCGGGCGCTTCCACCACTGCCGACGTTCGCGAGTACTGGAACCGGCACATCCACGATCTCGAGATCACGACGCATCCGGTCGGTTCTCGCGGCTTCTTCGCGGATCTCGACCAATACCACTTCGAGAAGCTGCATCACCTGCTGCGGCTGGTGAACTTCGAGGGGTACCGCGGCCGCCGCGTCCTCGAGGTCGGCTGCGGCGCCGGCACAGACCTCACGCGGTTCGCGAAGGCGGGCGCGGTCGTCACCGGCGTGGACATCGCGTCCTCCGCGATTGCGCTGGCGAAGCAGAACTTCGAGCAGCAGGGATTGCAGGGCGATCTGCGCGAGGCGGACGGCGAGCACCTGCCGTTCGCCGCCGACTCGTTCGATCTGGTCTACGCGCACGGCGTCGTGCAATACACGAGTAGCGCGCAGGCCCTCGTCGACGAGTGCCGCCGCGTGCTGAAGCCAGGGGGCGAGGCGATCTTCCAGGTCTACAACCGCATGTCGTGGCTGAACGCGTTGTCGAAGCTGATGAAAGTGCCGCTCGAGCACGAAGACGCGCCGGTCCTCGTGAAGTACAGCGCTGGAGAGTTCCGCGAGCTGCTCGATGACTTTCGAGACGTCCGCATCGTCGGGGAGCGGTTTCCCGTGAAGTCGCGCCTGCACGGCGGGTGGAAGGGCACGCTCTTCAACACGTTCTTCGTCGGCACGTTCAACGCGTTGCCGCGATCGCTCGTCCGTCGCTTCGGATGGCACCTGCTTGCTTTCTGCCGCAAATGATGGCGCTCACGTTCGTGAAGGCGCACGCGTTCGGCAACGACTTCATCCTGGCGGAGGCCCGGGAGGTCGAGGGCATGGGCGACCGCGCGGCGCTCGCGCGCGCGATCTGCGAGCGGCATCGCGGTATCGGCGCGGACGGTCTCATCATCTATTCCAGGACTGGCGCGGGGGCGTCCATGCGGCTGCTGAACGCCGACGGCAGCCATTCCGAAGTGTCGGGCAACGGGGTGCGCTGCCTGGCGGCCTGGATTGCCTCGCAGCGCGGCGTGGCGCTTCCGGGTCTGGACGCGCCGATCGACATCGAGACGGAGGCCGGCACGAAGCGGCTGGAGCTGCTGGCGTGCGAATTGGGCCGGTATACGTTTCGAGCGGCGATGGGCCTGCCCGAACAGATCGCGCTGGCGCACATCGACGTCGGCGGCAGGGACGTCGAGGCCGTCACCCTTCGCGTCGGCAACCCGCAGTGCGTGGTCCTCGGAGAGGTGACTGAGGAACGTCTGCACTCGCTCGCCTCCGCGCTGGCGATTCATCCGCACTTTCCGGCGGGCACCAACGTGGAGCTGGCGGCGGTCGAGTCCCCCGACCGGGTCAGGATCCTCATCTGGGAGCGAGGCGTCGGTCCGACCGAGGCATCGGGCACGGGCGCGTGCGCCGCCGCGGTCGCGGCGATCCGTTACGGCGGCGCCGCGCGCGACGTGCAGGTGGTGTCGCCCGGCGGCACGCAGCGCGTCGAATGGACCGACGAGGGGCTGTTCCTGACGGGCTGGGCGGAGCTCGTCGCTGAAGCCGCGTGGCTCGGCGGGCGGTGAGCCCATGGTGATGCGGAAGCTTCACGAAGCCGCCGGGTCGACGGAGGTCTATTCTCCTGCGGAGGAGCTGTTCAACCGGCGGCGGCGCACGTTCGGCCTGTTTGCCGGCCCCGCGGTCCTGATCGGGCTGCTGGTCCTTCCCCTGAACATCCCCGGCCCGGCCCACAGGCTGGCGGCGATTCTCGCGATGATGGTCGTCCTGTGGGTCACCGAGGCGTTGCCGCTGGCGGTGACCGCGCTCATCGGTCCGATCCTCGCCATCGTCCTGCAGGTCACGTCGGCGCGGATCGCGCTGGCGCCGTTTGCCGATCCGATCATCTTCCTGTTCATCGGCAGCTTCATGCTCGCGGAGGCGATGTTCGTCCACGGCCTCGACCGCCGGATCGCCTATGGCGCGCTGTCGTCGCGGCTGGTCGGCGGCAGCCCGGCGCGCATTCTGTTCGTGTTTGGCGGCGTCGCCGCGGGCATCTCCATGTGGATCAGCAACACGGCGACGACGGCGATGATGTTTCCGATCGGCCTCTCCATCGTCGCGCACATGACCGCAGGGCGCGAGTCCGAGCAGGGGAGCCGCGAGTTCGCGATGGCGATGATGTTGATGGCGGCGTTTGGCGCGTCAATCGGGGGACTCGGCACCCCGATCGGGACCCCGCCGAACCTGATTGGCATCGGCATGCTGAGCCGGATCGCCGGGGTCGAGATCTCGTTCTTCAAGTGGATGCTGCTCGGCGTGCCGCTCGTCGTGCTGCTGTTCTCCTTCATCGTCGGCTACTTCTATTTCCGTTCGTTGAAGGGACTGACTCTCGGCACGGGAAGCGCCGATCGTATCCAGGACGAGCTCCGGCGGATCGGACCGCTCTCTGCGGGACAGCGCAATGTGCTCATCGCCTTCGGGGTCACCGTCTCGCTGTGGCTGACCCCCGGCGTGCTCGCCATCGTCGGTCAGGGTGGCTCCCGTCTGGCCCGGGGCCTCGCGGCCGCGGTGCCCGAGTCAATCGCCGCCATGGTCGGCGCGATCCTGCTCTTTCTGCTGCCAGTGAGCTGGCGCGCGCGCCGCTTCACCCTGACCTGGGAACAAGCGGCGCGGATCGACTGGGGGATCATTCTGCTGTTCGGGGGTGGCCTGGCGATGGGGGAGCTTGCCTTCTCCACGGGCCTCGCGGAGGCGCTCGGTCACGGGATCACTCGATGGCTGCCCACGAAGTCCCCGGCCGCGCTGACGGTGCTCTTTACGGCCGTCGCGATCGTGATGTCCGAGGCCGCGTCGAATACGGCATCCGCCAACATGGTCGTGCCGATCGCCATCGCGGTCGCGCAGGCGGCGGGGGTCAGTCCGGTTGAGCCTGCCCTCGGCGCGACGCTCGGAGCGTCGATGGGGTTCATGATGCCGATCTCCACGCCCCCCAACGCGATCGTCTACAGCTCGGGGCACGTGCCGATCACGTCCATGATGCGTCACGGCGTCGTGCTCGACGTCGCCGGCTTCGTGCTGATCGTGCTGCTGGTGCTGGGGCTCGGGTGGATGTTCTAAGCCACGGACAACACGGATAACACGGACACGACACGGATAACAGACGACACGGCTAGCACGGAAACGCCAGACGAGGACTGGTGAACCGCCCGGAGCGGGGCGACCCATCGCGTACGCTCCGCGTCTTCCACCGGCCAGCGTCGCTCGTCCGTGTCGTCGGTGAAGGTCCGTGTGTTCCGTGGCCTGACGAAGATTCTGCGCTCCCGTCGCCGCAGTGATGCGGCGACGGCTGCGATGCGGGCTAGCGTCGGCGCGCCGGCCGCCGAGCGGTGCGTGCCGCCGTGGCCCGCTCGACCGCGTCAATCTGCGTGCGAATCGGCGCCTGAAGGCCTTTGACCGCCGCGGCCGCTTCCAGGTAGTTACCCCCGCCCAATAGCGTGCGCGCTTTTTGCAGGGTCGCAGCGGCGTCCTTCGCGGTCCGGCGCGCCTGCGCGACGTCGCGTGGGGGGACGCGCGCGGCCTCGGCCGCCTTCAGGTGCGTCTCGAGCTGCTGCAGCGCGACATTGGCTGCGTTGATCGCCGTTTCGGCCTCGCTGCGCGCCCTGGCTTTGCCGTCGGCCGCCAGCCTCGCCGCGTCCTGCGCGCGATCGTAGGCGTCGACGGCGCGCGACAGCGCCAAGCGGTAATCACGTTGGTCGACCGCCTCGTGCGACTGCTGCAATGCGCTCGTGGCCGCCGCGAGCGCCTCCGGCGCGTACGGTTCCGCGCCCGCGGCCCGCGCCGCGTCGATTGCCCCCTGGGCGCGATCGATCTCTCTCTGGGGAGGCTCGGAACACCCGGAGAGCACGATCGTGCAAACGACCGTGCACAGCATGACGGACAGACGACGCATCGCCCCGGAAGTATAGCAGGGATGGTGTACGATGAAGACGGTCGAGCCGCACGATCGGCCGCGCGAAAAGCTGCAGCGCCTCGGGTATGGCGCTCTCGGCGACAACGAGTTGCTGGCCATCGTGCTCGGCCACGGCCGGGCGCGCGCGACCGCCCTCGATCTCGCCAACGCCGTGCTGGGGGCGGTCGGGGGCGTGCACGGTCTGGTGCGGGCCCGAGCCGACGAGCTCCGGCTGATTCCGGGGATCGCCGGCGCGCGGGCGGCGCAGGTGCTCGCCGCCGTCGAGCTCGGTCGCCGCACGCTGACC
>CAYZBZ010000261.1:0-5790 GCA_964476725.1 uncultured Vicinamibacterales bacterium | reverse complement strand
ATCTTGACGATGCAGACGCGACAGGACCCATCGATGCCCAGGCCCGGGTGGTAACAGTAATAGGGAATCTTGATGCCGCTCTCGATCGCTGCCTGAAGAACGGTTTTGCCCTTTTCGACCGCAACCTGCCGGCCGTCTATCGTCAGCGTGACGGTTTCCATATCCTCAGAATCATACAATTAATTGGGTTCCGGGAGATTCCGCCGGGCTAACCCTGAACCGACTCATTTCTCAATTTCCACCAACGCCCCGTTGTCGGTATTTGCCGTAATGGCGCGGACCGCCCCTCTGAGCGGGAGCGTCCGCTCGGTGATCTGGTCCGAAAGCGCGATGAGGACGTCCTCGGTGGCGCCTGAGGTGTACGTAATCGTGACCGAGATCGGCACATCCACCGGCTCCCCGCGCTGCTCGAACCGGACAACCGCCTCGGTGCCTGCTACCCGGTAGCTGAATTTCAATCGGGGGATGGAGGCGCCGTAAATCCAGGTCTCGAAGAACCGGTGCAGATCGCGTCCGCTGGCCTTTTCCATGACGGCCCGGAAATCGTCCGTCCCTGCTTTCCGAAACTTCCATTCCTCGTAGAAGCCTCGAACGCCGGCGAAGAATGCATCGTCTCCCACGAGGCGCCGCAGCATGTGCAGCACCATGGCGGCCTTGTTGTAGACCACGGCCCGGAACACGCGATTGTCCGCCTGGATGTGTCCGAGCCGGTAACCGAGATAGATCGGTCCCTGCGGGGAAGCGGCAATCGCGGTGTGCCGCATCTGGCGCAGCAGGTTTGCCAGGACGTTGCCCTCTTGATCCTTTTCCGCGTAGAGCGCCGCGAAGTACTGCGCAAAGCCTTCGCTGATCCACTGCTCGTGGTAGTTCTTCCAGCCCACGGCGTGCCCCCACCACTGGTGCGCGACTTCGTGGGCGAGAAAGAACGTCGGGTAGTTGTCGAAGCTCACCGGGTCGTTCCGCCAAACGAACCGCGAGCCCATGACGACCTCGTTGAGCACGGCGAAGTACGGCGGACTGTGTCCGCCGGGGCGGTCGCTTTCCGTGAGCGCGAGCGTGAAGCTGGGATAGGGCGCGTCGCCGACGAGCGACGCGTAGAACTTGAAGAGCGCCGCGGTCTTCTCGGCCATGTCGCGAACGCGGCTCGACTGCCGCGGGCTGCTCTGCACGTACAGCGACACGGTCGCCCCACCCGCCGTGATCCGGGCCGAATCGAGCGGGTTCAACCGGCTGATGAGCACCGCCAGGTACCGCGCTGGCTTCGCCGTGTCGAAGACGTACGTCTTGCGCCGCCTCTGCCCGCGTTCGACGACGCCGGGCGGAGCCGCCGGCGGGCCGACCGGATCACCGGTGGCCACCACGTCGAATTCGGCCGGCACCGTGATGCGAATGTTGGCGGTCGCATAATCGGTCACACTCGACTGCGGGTACCAGTAGCTGCGATTGCTGTACAAATAGCGCGGTTCGAGCGGTACGAAATTCTCCTGCACCTCCTGCGCCAGCTGGATCGCTTCGCGATCGAACGACTGCGGGGGGAGCGTGCCGCTGTACAAGACGTCGATCCAGATCTCGCTGTCGCGGGTCAGCACCGCCGGGACGTTGACGATCAAGGCGTTCTGACCCACCACGCGCAGGTGCAGCAGGCGCCCGAAGTCAGGAGAATACACGCCGCGCACCGTCAGCTGCTCGGCCAGGCGGAAAGTCAGCGAAGTCGAGCTGTTCGCGCGGACCTTGACCTTCATCCTGACGTTTCCCTCGATCCACCCCCGATCCGGCGTGATTTCCGCGTCGATGTCGTACGCCAGGACGTCGTAGTCGAGGCGGTCGTCTTCGCTGTAGAACCGCCCGCGCCGCTCGAGCTTCGCCGCCGATGCGTATACCGAGATATTGCGTCTGCGCTTGCGGTCGAAGAGCGTGATGTCCTCGGCTTCCGCTCCGGATCGGGCGTAGGTGAGCGTGCCGAATCGTCTCGTGCGCATCTCCGCGATCAGGTCGCCGTAGGCCGGAATGAGCGACCATCGCTCGCGGCTGATGTCACTCAGATCGACCTGCAGCGTGCGGCCGACGTGGTCGTTGAAGACCGCCATCGCGGCCCGCAGATCCGACGGATCGACCGCACGCGGCTTGAGCGATGCCGAATCGAACCGGGTGTCGAACTCCTCCGGCGAAACCCGCAGGAACGCCATGTTGACGTCGGTGACGAGCGCCTCGTCGCCGGAAAAGATCCTGACCTGCGTGCGTTCGGACGGGTCCGTCGGGGTAAACCGAATCCGCCCGCGCCCGAGCAGGACGACGGCTGTGGGGCCGTCCGGATTCTCCGCAACGAAGGCGCGCCCGGACGACATCTCGAGCGCCAGGTCGGGCGCGCGCACGGTCAGATCGTGAATGTCGTACTCTTTGGCGGTGTTGAGCGAGAGGCGGTACAGTCCGCTGACGACGGAGAGCCGGGTGACCGCGGCGACGCGCCACGGCTCGGCGCTGGTCCGGCCGGGTTGCACGTCGAGGCGCCACGTCCCGAGCTGCGCTTCCATCCCGCGCTCCGAGAAGATCTCGACGATGACTCGCTGGCCGCCGCCGGCGAGCGGGACACGATCCCGCTCGACCATGACGGTGCGGGTAGGGGCCGGGGAGGTTACGGTTGTCGCGAAGTCTTCGAAGCTCGGCCGGCTGACCGCTGGATCGCCCAGCCTGAGAATGGCCGCCGGGTCAGCGATGCTGGCTGCCTGCTCCAGCCGCCGGATCAGCCCGGCGACGCCGTCCGCCGGCGGCGTCTGGGCGCCCGGACCCGCAGGCAGCGCGAGAACCGCAAGTACGAGCAGGACTGTCGACGCCGTGCGCCTGAACGCCATGAGGGCTCCATATTAGACCCCGTCCGGTGCAAATGGGGCGTTTCGGGAACGGGGTGGCCAACGGGGCGAGACGATCGAATAGTGACGAATGGTGGGACGAAAATATCGGGCGAGTGACCGCCGCGTCGCGTGGCTGATGGCGGTGACGGCGGCGATTGCCGTCTATGCCCTTGGCGTTGCCTGGACCGGCGGCTTCGACGCTCGCATCGCGGGCGTACGATTGCGTTCGCACTCCTGGATACGCCCCGCGATGGTCGCGGCGGCGGGCGTGGCGCTGCTGATCGGCATCGCGCGCCAGCAGATCGCCGCGCTCCTCGGGCGCGGCTGGAGCGCCGCGGAGTCGCAATCGGTCGCCCGCGCGCTCGTGATCGCCGCGATGGCATGGACCCTGGCAGCCGGCCTCCTGTTCGGCACGTTCGCCAACGGCGGCGCCGACTCGTATGGGTACGTCGGCCAGGCACGGCTGCTGGCGCACGGCCGGCTGACGGACACGATTCCACTCAGCCCCGCTTTCAGATGGCCCGACGTCGAGGCCACGCTGACCCCCTTGGGATTCACGCGCGGGCAGTCGCCGGGCGTCATCGCGCCGAAGTACCCGCCCGGCCTCCCGCTGCTCCTCGCGCCGCTCACGGCGCTCTCAGAAAACGCGATCTACGTGCTGGTGCCGATGTTCGGGTTGCTCGCGATGTGGGTGACATATCGGCTTGGCGCCGAGCTTGGCGATCCGCTGGCGGGCGCGATTGCCGCGGTGCTGCTCTCGGCAAGTCCGACATTCCTTTATCAGGTCGTGCAGCCGATGAGCGACGTGCCGGCGACGGCGTGC
This sequence comes from uncultured Vicinamibacterales bacterium, assembly GCA_964476725.1. Classification (GTDB taxonomy): domain Bacteria; phylum Acidobacteriota; class Vicinamibacteria; order Vicinamibacterales; family 2-12-FULL-66-21; genus JALZOC01. The sequence continues at coordinate 2,118 of CAYZBZ010000261.1, read as the reverse complement.
TGGCTGTGCGCGCTGCTGGTCGCCTCGCGCGGCTCTGTGACCGCGGCCGCGGCAGCCGGCGCGATCTCGTCGGTCGCCATCCTGATCCGGCCGAATCTGGCGCCTCTCGCCGGGCTGATCTTCATTCCAGCGGTCGTCGGCGGACCCGGCTCGCGCGCCAAGCGTGCGCTGGCCTTCGTCGCCGCCATCACCCCGGGATTGCTGGCGCTGGGCTGGATTCAGAACGCGCGATATGGCTCTCCGCTCGCGTCCGGTTACGGCACGCTCGAGGATGCCTTTACGGCCGCCAACATCCGTCCAAACCTCGCTCGATATCCCCGGTGGCTGACGGAGAGTCACACGTGGTTCATCTGGCTGTCGGTGCTGGCGCCGATCTGGATCGCCCGCCGTGCGGCCCGCCCCCTCCTCGCGTGGGTCGCTGTCCTGCTGGCGCTGGCCATCTGGGCCGCATACGTGCCCTACGTCTCTTTCCAGCCGAATGAGTGGTTCTACTCGCGGTTTCTGCTGCCGGCGATTGCACTGATGCTGTTCTTCGCCACGGCCGCGTCGCTCTGGGGATTGCGGCGCCTGCCCATGGCGCTCCGTCTGCCGGTGACGTCGGCGCTTCTGCTGGCGCTGCTCGTGACGCTCGCGCAATCGGCGCGGACGCGTGGCGCCTTCGAGATCCGGCTTCAGGAAAGGAAATACCCGCTCGCGGGCATCTTCGTGCGGGATCGGCTGCCGGCGACGGCCTTCATCCTCGCCGCGCAGCACAGCGGCAGCATCCGCTACTACGCGGGTCGCCCGACACTCAGATGGGATCTGCTCGGCGCCGGCCACCTCGACGAGGTGCTGGCGGCGCTCCGCGCCCAGGGCTTCGATCCGTTCCTTGTCATCGACGGCGGGGAGATTGAAGCGTTCCGGCGCCGCTTCGACGCGCAGGGCCAGCGTGCGGTCAGCCGGCTGTCGCCGCTGGCGGTTCTCGGCGATGCGCGCGTCTACGCGTTCGAATAGCGGCGCTTGCAGATGAGGATCGTCAGCGGCACGCGCTTCCACAACGGCAGGCCCTCGAACTGGTCTTCGTCCAGGCCGCGGGCGAAGAACCGGTACGCGTCGCGCGCGCGATCCGATGTGGACCTTTTCAATCGTCCTCAGCACCGAAACCGAGAAAAACACAGGAGACAACGAGCGTGAGTCTCCTGTGGAATGGCCGCGCTAGACCAGTCCCAGCTCTCGACCCACTTTTGCAAACCCGTCCAGCGCGTATTGCAGGTCCTCGCGCGTGTGGGTCGCCGTCACGATCGTGCGCACCCGTGCCTTGTCACGGGCCACCGTCGGGTACCCGATCGCCTGGGCGAACACGCCCTCCTCGAAGAGCCGGTCCGACAGCCGGTTCGCGGTCGCGCTGTCGCCCGCGATGACCGGGGTGATCGGGCTTTCACTCAACCCGGTATTGAAACCACGCTGCGCGAGCCCCGCTTTGAAGAAACGCGTGTTGTCCCACAGCCGTTCCATGATTTCCGGTTCTTCGATCAAAACGTCGAGCGCCGCGATGCACGCGGCCGCCACGGCCGGGGGGTGCGACGTGGAGAAGAGGAACGGGCGGGCACGGTGATAGAGGAACTCGATGAGGTTGCGATTTCCGGCAACGTAGCCGCCGAGCGCGCCGATCGCCTTCGAGAGCGTGCCGACCTGGACGTCGACCCGGCCGTGCATCCCGAAGTGATCGACGGTGCCGCGGCCGTTCGCCCCGAAGACGCCGCTCGCATGTGCGTCGTCGACCATCATGATGCAGCCGGTCTCCTCCGCCAGCTCGCACAGCGCGGGCAGCGGTCCGAGATCGCCGTCCATGCTGAACACCCCGTCGGTGATGAGGAGGCGCCGCCCGGTTGCCGGCAGATTGTTGATGATGCGCCGGGCGGCGTCGACGTCCTTGTGAGGGAACACCTTGACTGTGGCGCGGCTCAGGCGGCAGCCGTCGATGATGCTCGCGTGGTTGAGCTCGTCGGAGATGACGACGTCTTCCTTCGTCAGGATCGCGGAGACGGTGCCGCTGTTTGCCGTGAAGCCGCTCTGAAAGACGACGACCGCTTCGACCTTCTTGAACTCGGCCAGCCGGCGCTCGAGCTCCATGTGGAT
>CAYZBZ010000260.1:0-5831 GCA_964476725.1 uncultured Vicinamibacterales bacterium | reverse complement strand
CGCGACGGCGCCGCAGTCCGCGGCAACCGCGGCGCAGCCGCAGGTCGATCCAGAGGCCGCGCGGGGTCACCTGACAGCGGCCCGCGACACGCTCACCCAGATGACGAAGCTTCCCGCGGCCGCGCAGTTGACCGGCGAGGCGCGCACCCAGGTCGGACAGCTCATCGCGAACTTCAATGAGCTGGTCACCACCCCAGTCCAGTGGCGCGCGAGCTACGCGAAGGTGGCGGGGAACCTGACCGCCCTGCTCGGCCCGGACACGGGGGCCCAACAGGCTGCCGGGGTGCCGCCGACGACTCCCGAAGCGACACCGCCAGTTGGTGCAACGCCGCCAGCCGGTGCAACGCCGCCAGCTGGTGCAACGCCGCCGGCGTCCGCAACGCCTGGCGCCCTGGGCACTTCAGGCACAGCGACGGCCGAGATCGATCCCACGGTCCGGGAGAAGCTCGTCGAGATGCGCCGCCACCTGAAGGAGTTCGAGAAAGCCTCGGGCGGAGCGGAACAGAAGTAAACGACCCCCGGCGCTCGCACAAAAGGGGGCAGGGTCCTGCGCAGAGCGGGCCCTCGCCCCCTTTTCCTTTTTCCCCGTGCTATGCTCCGCCCGTTTCCGACCGAGTGCCGCTCGCATGAAAAAGCTGTTCGTGCTGATTGCCGCCCTCTTCGCGGCGGTGTGGAGCCCCGCCACGGGGCGCATGGCCGACACCCCGCTCCAGTCCGCTGCACGTGCCTGGGATCTGGGCGACTACGTCACCGCGCTGACGACCTACCTCCAGATTCTGGACTCCCCCGAGGGGGACTCCGCACTGGAGACGATCGCGCTGCAAACCGGCGAGCTCTACCAGACGACCGAGCTCACGACCGACGGATCGTCTCCGCGCTTGTCGCCGCAGGGGCGCTACCTCTCATACGAGACCGGGAGCGGACTCGCGCGCGTCACGCGCCTGCTTCCCGCCGACGGCACCACGAAGCCGGTCGCCGAGCTCGCGGGGTTCGGCGCCGTGTTCTCGCCGGACGGGTCGAGAATCGCGTACCTGAAGGTCTCGCCAAGCCGCGAGCTGACCGACGCTCAGGCTGCCGTCGACCAGGCCGCGCCGGCGGAGCGGACCGAGCGACAGGCTGCGCTCAATCAGCTCGTCGCCGCGGAAGCGCGCATCATCGTGCGGGACGTGGCCAGCCGACGCGAATCTCAGATCGAGACCGGCGCACTTCGCAAGACCGCGCTCGCGTACGGCGCGGACAGGATTCTGTTCTCGGGCGCCACGCCGGACGGCGGACCGGATCAGATTTTCGACGTGGCCGAGGGGCGCGCGCCGGTCGCGCGAACATCGGGAGGTCTGGACAAGGCGCTGCTGGAGGTCAACGCACCTGGCACGGCGCTGCTCTTCACGATGCGCCCACCAGGGGGCGGCCGAGGCGGTGGCGGTCAGCGCGGCGGGGGATCGGGTGGCCCTCCGGCGAGCTTCGGCGTGCTCACCGTCGCTGACGGACATGCGACGATCCTCACCGGCTCGGCGCCGGCATTTTCCGGCGACGGCGCGAGCTTCGCGTATGTGAGTCGCGAGGGGAACGAGAGCCGGCTGATGCTCGCCCTCATGGCGGATCCCGCAAGCGGCGCCATCGTCCGCAAAGGAAGCGAGCGCCTCGACGCGCCGGCCCCCTCGCGCGACGGCAGCCGGGTCGCGTTTCAGATGATGGCGAAGGACGACTGGGAAATCTACACGATCGGCAGAGACGGCGGCGGCGAAACGCGCGTCACCCGTGAGATCCAGCACGACGTCTTACCCGTCTTCCTGACCCCGGACCGGATCCTCGCCGCCATCGGCGAGCCGCGCCATCGCCGGTCGTATCTCTACGACCTGCCATCGATGAAGCGCACGCGCCTCCTCCACAACAACACGGTGCGGACGATCGCGCCGGAGTACTCGTGGACGCCGAGTCCCGACGGCACGAAGGTGCTGATCAGCGCGGAGCGTGACGGCGACACCGTCTCTGCGGAGCGCGGCGTATATCTCATGGACCTGTCGAAACGCGTCACGCGCGCCGAGGTCCGCGCCCGCGTCAAGGCAAGCCTCGACGCCGAGCAGGCGCTTCGCGCGCGCGGGACGCGGATGTACGCGCCGATCGCGGCCGGCGTCAGGCAGATCGTCGCGGACGCGTCGGTCCGGCGCATCTACGGCTACGAGAAGACGCTGTTCGACTTCGACTCGAAGCACGTGTCGCAGCCTGGCAACAAGCGCGCCGCGGCCTTCCTTTTCGACACTTACAAGTCGTTCGGATACACCCCGCAGTACCAGCCGTTCGAGTATCGCATCCGCAACGGCCCCACGGGGCAGACCGCCAACGTCATCGCCACGCTTCAGGGCACCGTCAACCCGGAGCTGATCTACGTCGTCAGCAGCCACTACGATTCGGTCGCGGCGGGGCCTGGGGCCGATGACGACTCGTCGGGAACGGCGGCGCTGCTCGAAACGGCGAGGCTGCTGGCGACCCACCCGCAGCCGGCGACGATCGTCTTCGCTTCGTTCACGGGCGAGGAAGCGGGGCTGCTCGGGAGCCGCGAGTTCGTGCGCCGCGCGGTGGCGGAGAAGCTGAAGATCGTCGGCGCGCTCAACAACGACATGATCGGCTGGGCGAATGACTCCCGGCTGGACAACACCATTCGCTACTCCAACGCGGGGATTCGCGACGTCCAGCACGCCGCCGCGATGCAGTTCTCAAACCTGATCACCTACGACGCGCTCTATTACAAGAGCACGGACGCGGTCGCTTACTACGAGGCGTACGGCGACATCGTCGGCGGCATCGGGTCGTACCCGGTGCTCGGCAACCCGCACTACCACCAGCCGCACGACCTGCTGGAGACCATCAACCACCAGCTCGTGGCGGAAGTCGCCAGGACGACCGCGGCGACGCTGATGCTCCTGGCATCGAGCCCGTCGCGGCTGAGCGGCCTCGAGGTCGACAGCTACTCGGGGGGATCCGCGATCGTGTCGTGGACTCCGAGCCCCGAAAAAGGAGTGACAGCCTACATCGTCGCCTACGGTCCGGTGTCGAACCCGCAGGCGCAGCAGCTCCGCGTGATGAAGCCAGCCGCAACGCTGACCGGCATCGCGTCCGGCACGGTCGTGTCGGTGAAGGCAGTGAACGCAAAGGGGCTGGAAGGGTGGGACTGGGCCAGAGTGACGGTCAAGTAGACGTCGCCATATTCTGGTGTCTCTGTCGGTTCCACGTTCCGGGTTCCGTGGTTAAAACTGAAAGTAGATGAAGTCGAGCGACGGGGCCGCGCGCGCGAAGCCTCATCGCGAACAGGTTCCGACCGAATACTGGACCAGCGCCTCGATCAGCGACGGCGTCGGATGGACGACGACGTAGCCTTCCCGGTCGTAGCCGGAGAGCTGGTAAATCCAATGGGAGCGGCCGCGAGCCTTGATCAGGCCGAGCGGCAACATGAACGTACTGCCCGCACGATCGCAGTAGGTGACACGTGCGTACAGACGGAACCAGTGCTTGCCTCCGGGCCCGATGGCCGCGAACCCGGCTGCAGAGGTCACCAGGCCGCAATCCCCGTCGTCCCGCCCCGGGGGATACCGCTTGATGGCCTCCACGTAGTAGGCCGTCCATCCGGGCTCGTCCATCGGAGCCCGGTACATCGTCTCGAGCTCAACCGGCGCCTTGCGGCGATCCGCGCGGGAGATCGGATGCTTCCAGTCGGTGAACGCGTTGATGGCGGCAAGCTCCGCCCTGTCGAACGGCTCGATGAGCGACACCGCCGCGGGCACCCACTCGGACGATGTCCGCGGCACCGACTCGATCACCCCAATCATCTGGCCGCCGGAAATGACGAGTCCGTCCTTGGGATACGGCTGTTCCATTGGGGGCGGCGCCGGCTCGGTCGCCCGGTAACTCGAGGTCAGCCCCAATCGCGTCGCGCACATCACCCGCAAGGTCGTCGGCCGCCCCAGCCGCAGCGTCCCTCGGCGCGAGCCGTTGGTCCAGATCGTCATCTCGGCGGGCAGGCCGGACTTGCCCCACCACTTGCCGGGAACGGCGTCGAGCGTGATAGGGATCTCCAGGTAGCGGAGCGCTTCCGGCCACGGCGCGCTCCAGGATCTGCCGTCGAACGCGGCGAATGGGCTGACGACGCCGTCGCGGCGCAGCACGCCGAGCACGAAGGGCTCCGGGTCCGCGGCCTTGGGGGCCGGGGCCTGTGAGGGCGCGGCCTGCGTCAGAAGCGAGGCGAGGAGCAGGAAAAGCCCCGCGCCTTTCATCCGATCCTCTGGGCAAGGAAGATGACGTAACCGTCGGGATCCTCGATGTCTGTCAGCTGCATCGGGCACCTTATTAGCACAAAAACGGCGCACGGGTCAGAGACGGAGGTGGGAGCGGCCTAGCGCCTGTCGAGCACTTCGCGCACCTTCTTGAGAAGATCCTCTCTGGAGAAGGGCTTGGCGAGGAAATCCGTGGTCATGTCCGCGTCGATCGCGCCGGGATATCCGGAGACGCAGATCAGTTTCAGCGTGCGGCGCCTGGCGCGGAGATGCTGCGCGAGCTCGGCGCCGCCCATGTACGGCATCCGCATGTCCGTGAGGAGCAGATCGATCGCATCCCCGTGCTGATCGAACAGCTTGAGCGCCTCCTGGCCATTTCGCGCCTCGTAGACGCGATAGCCGGCCCGCGTCAGCGCCTGAGCGAAGAGCTGCCGGACCGCGGGCTCGTCCTCGACCAGAAGTATCGTTTCGAGTGCGTCGGTCTCTGCCACGCGTCCTCCATCCGCGGCGTAGCCGCGCCAATCTTTCAACACATCACACGCCGAAGCGCCGATCAGCCTGCATCGGCTCGCTCGCGCTTCAGCCCGGCCCGACGCTCGAGCGAGCGCTCGATCATCCAGCAGAGCAACGCCCACGTCAGCCCGATCAGCCACCCGGCGATGACGTCAGTTGGATAGTGTACGCCGAGATACACGCGGGTTGCACCTACGAGCGCCGTCGTCAGCATCGCGACGGCCATGCAGTAAAACTTGGTGAGGCGCCGCTCCGCAATGCGCATCGACAGGGCGCCCAGCGTCAGGTAGACCACCGCGGACTGAAGCGCATGCCCGCTCGGGAAGCTCATGGTCATGACTTCCCGCAGGTGCGGCACGACGTCGGGGCGCGGTCGCAGGAACATCTGCTTGAGCGCGCTGTTGATGAACCAGCCGCCGAAGCTCGCGACCGTGACGAACAGCGCCGTCCGCCGCATGCCCTGCAGAAACAGAAATCCCCCGACGGCCAACACCGCGAGACCGAGCACGGTGGCGCTGCCGAGTGCGGTGATGTCGAGCGCGCCGCTCAGCAGCCATCGCGGGCCGATCGGGCGCGAAGGGTCGGCCGGATCGCGGAGCGCGGCGAGGATTTCCTTGTCGAAGCGTTGCGTCTCCCCCTCGAAGACTTCGCTTGCCAGCTTGCTGATGGAGACCACCAGCACCAGGAACACGATGGCTCCCACGAGCAGCCCCAGCTCGCCGCGATCCTTCGGCTTGACGCGAGCGAGCCATTGCCGCCAGTCCGCCCGCGCGCTCCGGGTCATGGTGTGATTATCCCTGTTTTTTCTTCGCGGGCGGCCCGGCCGGCTTCGGGACGAGCTCGATCTGACCGGAAGCTTCGCGCGCGCGCAGTACCGCCATGACGTCGGCAAGCGGCACGGGCTCGAACTCGCCGGACAGGAAATCCCGGATTTCAAGCGCGGTCTTCTTCTTGCCGAGCAGGATCGTCAGCTCGGCATTCATGTGCTGGGGAAGCGACGGGCCTGCCTGCCCGCGCCCGCCGCCCGCGCCTTGTCCCCGACCCCCGCCC
>CAYZBZ010000259.1:0-5833 GCA_964476725.1 uncultured Vicinamibacterales bacterium | reverse complement strand
CTCGGTTCGGGACCGAGGGGTCGGAGGTTCAAATCCTCTCGCCCCGACCACTTTTCCTCTAAGACGTTCGGTTCTTGTTGGTCCTAAACCGCTGCCGAACGTCCGTTTCAGTCGGTGTTGAGCACATTGTGAGCACACCGACTGTTCCCGCACGTCACGTTCTGTGAGGTCTGGTTGCAGGGGCCAAGATAGCGCGCTCAAGCGATTCCAAGCGTAACCTCCCTTATCCCCAAAACCGAAGATCGTGATTGGGCTGGTGCCGAGCGGTGCGTCGTCCGGTCGCCGAAGCAACCAACGTCGCCCTCGGCTTCAGCGACTCGCGCTGCGTGGTGGTCATGGCGGACATCAAAGGCTGGATCAATGCGCGCCTTTCCGCGGTGTCGTGAAGTGGCATCACGCTTGCTAATGCTAGGTGGCAGCATCGCTCGTCCTCCACTCTGGCGGGACGGCAAATATCCCACCCCCATGGACGGGAGGCGTACGTAGCCTCCCGGCACTTCTTTCTCTCGCACGCTGCACCATCGTTCGTTCGGCTTGCCTTGCCTGTTCGTTGATCGGATCAACGAGGAGGCATCGAATAACACCACGATTTCCGCGCGCAGGCGCAGTGGCGCTGGCGGCCGCGCTGGTTCTGCCGCTCCAGGCCGTACCGGCCCTGGCGCAGCAGAACGTCGGCTCGCTGTTCTTTCTCAACTCGCAATACGACTCGGTGGCCGTGGGCCACGTCGATCGGCAAGGGCAATTTCAGGGAACCTATCAGAGCGGCTATTGGGCCGGCTACACCCCCTCGTCCGGCTGGACGAAGGTGATCAACACGGCGAATGGGTTCCTCTGCCGGCGAAAGGCAGCAAGTACTGGTTCTCGTACTGGGGACACATCGTGGGCAGCGGGGACGTTCCTCTTCTTCTACAACCCCTGGGACGGCTCCGCGGCCATCGGCCACATCACACCGGCGGGCAGTTTCGTCCAGACACAGTCCTGGGCCCCAGGCTCGTTCGGCTCGTGGACGCACATCGTGGCCACGGATAACAACCTGATCTTCTATAACAAGGACAGCGGTGTGATGGCCGTCGGACATATCCGCTTCAGCGGGAGACGAATTTCACCTGTTCACTCAGGCCACCGACGTCGTCAGCACCGGGGATGCGCTGGTCTTCTACATCGCCGCCTCCGGAAAGACGATTGTGGGGACCGTCGATCGCCAGGGGCAGTTCCTCGAAACTCAGTCGCTGACGCTCACCACCATGTGGACCGACGCCGCTGCCACGGCGAGATAATCTAGAACACGTACTTCAACGCGAACTGCATGATTCGTGGCAGCTGCACACTCGTAATGCGTCCGAAGTTCACGTTCGTAATGGTGCCGGTCGGGTCGTTCGCGCGGACGGCGTTGGTCACGTTGAACGCCTCCAGCCGAAGCTCGATGCGCCGGCCGCCGCCGAACGTGAACTGCCGCGACAGTGCCGCATCCAAGCCCCAGGTGCCGATGCCGGCCACGGAAAAGAATCCGGCATTACCGTACGTCCCCAGCGCGGGCGCCGCAAACGCGGCGCGGTTGTAGCGCACTGAACCCAGCGCTCCCGACGTGTCGAGAAAGATGTCATCACTCACCTGATCCGCCACCTGTCCGGCCAGTCCGGTCAGCGCCCGGTCGGTGCCGGCGACGATGGTCTGCGGCGCGCCGGACGAGATCCGGTTGATGACGGCGAGCTGCCAGTCCGACGCCAGGGCCCGCAGCACACGATTGTCGAATTGCGGCGTGCTGGCGATGGCGGTCATGTTGAAGATGTGACGGCGGTCCTGGCTGCACAGCGCGCGGTCCACCGTCTCCAGGTTGTGGGGACTCTGGTTCGGATTGGCAATGGCCAGCGTCATCCGGTCGCTCGTGCAGCGCGACAGCGTGTAGTTGGCGTTCAGGTTCACGCCGGCCAGGGTGCCGCGGATCGAGGTCAGCAGGCCGTGGTACGTCGAGGAACGGTCGGACCGCCACATGTCGATGTTCGAAATGAGCTGCATGTCCGCGCGCTGCTGCGCCGTGCCGCTCGCATTCGCCCAGAGGCGGAGCTCCCGCCGCTGGTTGAGGTTTGCGGCGGTATTGCACGGCGTAAACGCCTGACCCTCCAGCACGCAGGTGTTCGGTCCGGTGAACAGATGCGCATGGGATTGCGGCGTCAGGTTCAGAACCGGATTCAGCGCTTCCATCCCCCACATGCGGAGCCCCAGGTTGCCCAGATAGCTCGCAGAGAACCGCCAGCGGCCTGCGAGCTCCTGCTGGAAGGAGAGATTCCAGTTATGCGTGTACGGCGTATTCAGATCCGGGTCGAACGGGAGCACCACTGAAGCCGGCAGAAACAGCGGCGTCTCCCGCCAATCGAACGGGAACGGATTGCCGCCCGGCATCCCCTCCCACGGGTTCGCGAGCGTCCCGAACCGGTGAAGGAGATCCGCCGACCATGGAGACGTGCTGTTGGAGACGCGGGTGACGTTCAACTGGACCAGCTCATAGGTCAGGCCATACCCGGCCCGGATCGACGTGCGCCCCGTCCCGGTCGGGTCGAACGCCACACCGGCGCGCGGCGCGAATTGCGCCAGCCGCCGCTTGATGCTGGACGCGCCTGCGAAGTCGGCCGGACCCGATCCGTCCTCGTTCTGGCTCGGATAGCTCAAGCCGGCAGGAGCGGTGGGGAACACCGTGCTCTTCGTGCCCGCCTTGAAGCCGTCGACGCTGAAGTTGTAGACGCGCACGCCGCCGGTCGGCCCCGAGGGCACCCAGCGGAACGGAAGAAACGGCTCCCACCGCACGCCGTAGTTCATCGTCAGTCGCGAGGTCGTTCTCCACGTGTCCTGTGCATAGACACCGACGTAATGCTGGACGGGGCTCAGCAAGCCGGGCATCGACTGGCGGATCTGCGTCATGTTGCCGAGGAAGAAATCGCCCATTGCGTTGCCGGTCCGGTCGGGCCCGACGTTCATGTTGCCCACGCCGAACGTGTTCGAGTACGACAGGATGTCGTCGCGCGCCCAGTCGACACCAAAGCCGATCTGATGGGCGCCGCGGATCACGTCGACGTGGTTCGCGATCTGGTACTGGTTCTGCCACGCCTGGGTGTAGGCCATCCCATTGCCGAACCCGAAGTGCCCGTCTACGCTGAACTGAAACGCCTTCGGCACCGTCGTATACGCGTTGATACCGACGTCTCTGGGGTTGAAGAACTCCGCGCCGAACCTGTCCGTGATAATTCGGCTGTGGGCGACGCGGAACGAGTTGACGGCCGTCGTGCCGAGCACCCAGTCCTCTCCGATGCTGAACTGGTGCGCCCAGTTGCTTTCGGCCTGCGTGCCGGTGCCCGCCGTCAGAAGGTTCGACTCGTCGTAGGTGAGCGGTGCCCAGTGCTGCGTGCCAAGGTAGCGGCCGAAGAACGACATGTTCTGGTTGTGCTGGTAGTCGAGCCGCGTGACGATCTGCTTGTCGTGCCGCTCGCTGCGCGCGCCCCAGCGCAGCTCCCCGCAGTCGTTCTCCGCCTGCGGCAGCTTCGCGGCAATCGCGAGCGCCACCGGGCTGTAGCGCGCGGGATTGATCCGGCCCGCGGCCAGATCCGGATCGCGCCAGGCGGGCCTGTAGCAACGGTTGAACGCCGTCCAGTCCCCGGCCAGCATGGCGGCCGTTGGCACGATCGACAGGGTGGACGAGGGCGCCGAGCGCTCGAGGGTGCTCTGGTACCCGCCGAAAAAGAACAGGCGGTTGCGCATGAGCGGTCCGCCGACCGTGGCGCCCGGCTGGTTCCGCTTCAACGGGTCGCGTTCGCGCGCAGTCGCCTGCCTGGCGTTGAGCGCGGCGTTGCGCCCAAACCAGAACGCCGTCCCGCGCAACACGTTGGTCCCCGATCGCGTGACCTGGCTCACCGTCGCCCCTGACGACCGGCCCGCCTGGGCTTCCTGCGCGCTGGTGCTGACCCGGAACTCCGCGAGCGCATCGGGAAACGGGGTTGGCATGTTGCCTTCGAACCAGCGGTTGTTGTGCATCGCACCGTCGAGCATGTACAGGACGCCCATGCGTTGGCCGCCGGCGACGGAGATCGCGGTGCCCGTCGTCATCGTCCCGCCGATGGCTCCTGCCCCGACGTCGACCGCGGCGCCCGAGAGGGTAATCAGGGCGGTCGCATCGCGTGCGGCCAGCGGCAGCTCGAGGATGCGCTCACCCTCCATGACCTCGGACACGGCCATGGCACGCAGCTCCACCTGGAGCTCCGACGTGCCCCCCCGCACTTCGACCGTTTCCCCCAGTTCGCCCACTTCCAGCGCCGGATCGATCACGAGGTTGGCGCCCACTTGCAGCACGATGTCGGATTGCGCGAACGTGCGAAAGCCCTGCAGCGACGCCTGCAGGCGGTAGGGCCCCGGATTCAGGCTCGGGAACGCGTAGGCTCCCGTCTCGTTGGTCACGGCGGACCGTGCCACCCCGGTGTCGGTGCGCGTCAATGTGACATCCACGCCCGGTACGACCGCGCCGGTCGAATCGGTCACGCGCCCGCTGATTTGGCCCGTCGCCTGGGCGAAGACGGTTGCAGAAGCCAGCGCGCACCACAATGCGCAGAGTGACACCGTCGTGAACACACGTCCTCGGACCATGGAAATCCTCCGGAGGATTTATACTCCTTTCTGATCGGGAGGTGGCCGTCAATGAGCGTTTCTGTGAAAACAGTGGTGTGCTGTCTCGCGCTGGCCGCCGGTGTCCTTCTGCCTGGATCGATGTCGCCGATGCTGGCCCATCACGGGGGCGGGGTCGAATACTTCATGGACAGAACGCTTGGGCCGATCACTGGAGTGGTCACAGCCTTCGCCTTCAGCTTTCCGCATCCCTACATCAGCTTCGACGTGAAGGATGAGAAGGGGAACGTCCAGAAATGGGCGGCGGTCATGCAATTGACCCCCACCAAATTGCGGACGCGGGGGTGGACCCGAGACTCCGTGAAGCCGGGCGACACGCTGACCGTCACCTACTCTCCTCACAGGACGGCACCGAACGTTGGTTTCGCGCGCCGGGTCGTCGTCAACGGTAAGTTTCTCGACGAAGGCGTGTGATGAAAGCCTTTTTTGTGACGTCGTTCGCTCTCGTGGCGGCCACGCTGACAGCCCAGCAGGTTGATCCACGAGATTTCTCCGGGCATTGGGACCGCGCCAGTTCTATCGTGAGCTTCGGCAACGTGCCGACTGGCGCTGCGCGGGAGAACCCCGGTGTTCAAGAGGCGCCATTCACGCCGGAAGGCCGCGCCATGTACGAGGCGAACAGGCCGGGTTATGGGCCCCGAAGGTCCACCCGGAGGAACGACCCGCTGGGCCGGTGCGAGCCGTTGGGCCTGGTTCGCCATCTCACCACCGAAATCATCGAACCGCATTCGACGTTCGAGATCGTCCAGGCTCCCGCCAGGATCGTGCAGTTTTTTGAGTATCGTCACGACTGGCGCGAAATCTGGATGGACGGGCGGACGCTCCCCGCGATGAAGGACGTCGAGCCGAAATGGAACGGCTACTCGGTGGGGCGCTTCGAAGGCGATACGCTTGTGATCGACTCGATCGGCTTCGACGAGAGAAGCTGGGTCGATAAGTTCGGCCATCCTCATTCCGAGCAGATGCGTCTGGAGGAACGCTATCGGCGCATCGACCAGGAGACCCTGCAACTGGTCATGACGATCACCGATCCCGTGGTGTATGCCAGGCCCTGGGTGAGCGATACGAAGCGCTTCCAGTTGAATCGCGCCAAGGCCCGTGGGTGGGACGAACAGATCTACTGCGTGCCGTCCGAGGAGTTCCCGTTCCAGAAGCTGATTGAATC
>CAYZBZ010000258.1:3926-5839 GCA_964476725.1 uncultured Vicinamibacterales bacterium | reverse complement strand
TCATGTAGGTGCCGGGGTCCTTGCCGCCGATGATGTACTCCGACGGAGGAAAGAACCGCCAGCCGCCAAGCAGGACGAGCGCCAGCGGGATCACCGCCGCCAGCCCCGGGGGACGCGCTGCGGCGCCGAATCGCAGACGCCCCCGCGCCAGGGCCGCGGCCGCCGCCGCCACGGCAGCGTCGGCGACGAGGAGCCGCTGAAAGCTGTAGCGATGGAAGGCGGCGAGGAACAGCACGAAGGAGAGCGAGACCGCGAGGCTGAGCACAATCGCCCAGAACAGGCGCTCTTCGGCATCGAGCCCCGCGCGGCGATCCCGATCGAGCCAGGGCAGCCTGAAGATCAGCGCCCCGGGCAGCCACGCAATGACCGCAAGCTCGACCAACTGTTGGAGCAGCACCACTGCAGCACTCACCACCGACCAGGCGGAAGCAGCAGAGCAATCAAATGGTCTCCGTGTGCTCCGTTGCTTCTGGGGTGAGAAACATCAGAATTCCGCATCAGAATTGAAAGTAAATGAACTCCGCCCCCCCGAAATTGCCAAACAGCATCGTCAGGTAGAACGTCGCGGCGTAGACGGAGTATCGCACGGCCGGCGACAGCTTCGGCACGGCCAGCAGGTCGTCGTAATAGGCCTCGATGGCGTGCACGATCAGGAGCGGCGCCGTGTACAGGAGAAGCGGGACCAGCAGCGCTTCGACGTTGACCGACGAGGGGGAGAAGCGCGTGGCCAGGCTCGCCGCCATCTCGCCGAGCTGCCGCGCCGAGCGCGCGCGGAAGATCAACCACCCGCAGCACGTGAGGTGGAACATCACCATCCACGACGTCACGCGCGCCAGCGGGCCGGGTCCGGACGTCCAGGCCTTCAGCCCACGCACGCGCTCCGCGGCGCGATACGCGATGAGCAGCAACCCGTGATAGAGGCCCCAGAGGACGAACGTCCACCCGGCGCCATGCCACAGCCCGCCGAGCAACATCGTGACGAGCAGACTCCGGCGCGTCCGCGCGGCCGACCCGCGGTTGCCGCCGAGCGGGATGTACAGGTAGTCGCGCAGCCACGTCGAAAGACTGATGTGCCAGTGCCGCCAGAAATCCTGCGGCGTGCGCACCAGATACGGAAACCGGAAGTTCTCGACGAGCTCGATGCCCATCAGCTTCGACGTCCCGCGCGCGACGTTCGAATAGCCGGCGAAGTCGCCGTAAATCTGGAACGCGAACGCATACGTGCCGAGCAGCACGTTGACCCCGGTCTGGTGGAGCGCGGGATCGAACACCATGTTGACGATGCTCGCGAGGTTGTCGGCGACGAAGATCTTCTGGAAAAACCCCCAGGCGACGAGCCACAGCCCGTCGCGCATCTGTTCGCGTGTGATCCTGCGGGGCTCATGGATCTGTGGCAAAAGGCGCGAGGCGCGCAGGATCGGACCCGCGACGAGGTGAGGAAAGTAGGCGACGAACACCGCGAAGTCGAGCAGGTTGCGCGTCGCCGGTATGTCGCGGCGATACACGTCGATCACATAGCTCATCGTGACGAACGTGTAGAAGGAGATCCCGATCGGCAACAGCACGCGCACGGTCACGAAGTCGATCTGCCATCCCAGCGCGCCGAAGATGGCGTGCAGGTTATCCGCGAAGAAGTTGAAGTACTTGAAAAACCCGAGCAGCGTCAGGTTGAACGCGAGGCTCAGGCACAGGACCGCGCGGCGCCTGGCCGGCGCTTGGCTGCGGTCGAGCACCCGCGCGCAGGTGTAGTCGACCAGGGTGGATCCGACGAGCAGCCCGAGAAAACGCCAGTCCCACGCCGCGTAGAAATAGTAACTGGCCGCGAGCAGCAGCCAGTTCTGCGCCCGGTGGGGCAGGACGCGGTAGGCGGCATAGACGACGACGAAGAACCAGACGAAGTGGAGGGAGTTGAA
>CAYZBZ010000258.1:0-3826 GCA_964476725.1 uncultured Vicinamibacterales bacterium | reverse complement strand
CATGACGATGGCAAACACGGGGAAACGTCCGGTCGTCACGCGGCTACCCTGCGGCGAGCGCGTCGGCCACTCTGCCGATCGCGTCGGATGGAAGAGCGGGGTACAGCGGCAGCGAGAAGATCTCCTCGCAGATGCGGTTGGCGACCGGGCAATCCGCGGGCTGCTGCGACGCGAGGGCCGGCTGGCGGGGAATCGGCACCGGGTAATGGATCAGGGTCTCGATTCCGGCGGCGCGAAGACGCGCCTGCACGGCGCCGCGCGACGCGCTGCGCACCGGGAAGAGATGATAGACGTGCCCTCGGTCGAGCTCGGGCGGGACTGTGATCGCGTGCGCTCTTTCGAGGCGGACGCGATACTCGCGCGCCAGCGCCCGCCGGCGCGTGGTCCATCCGGGCAGCAACGTCAGGCGCGCACGAAGGATGGCCGCCTGCAACTCGTCGAGCCTCGAGTTCACGCCGAACTCGCCGTGGTGGTAGCGATCCGTCTGGCCGCCATTGCGCAGGCGCCTGGCGTGGGCCGCCAGCCGCGCGTCGTTCGTCGTGAGCGCTCCGCCGTCGCCCAGCGCGCCGAGGTTCTTGGTCGGGTAGAAGCTGTAGGCCGCGGCCGCGCCGAAGCTCCCGACGGGCCGTCCCGCGCAGGTCGCCAGATGCGCCTGGCAGCAGTCCTCGACGATCGCGAGGTTGTGCCGTGCGGCCACCGCTGCGATTGCGGGCATATCGGCGGCCTGCCCGTAGAGATGCACCGGCATGATCGCTCTCGTGCGCGGCGTGATGGCAGCGGCCGCCGCCCGCGGGTCGAGCGTCAGCCGATCGGGATCGATGTCCGCGAACACGGGCCTCGCCCCCGCCATCATGATGGCGAGCGCCGTGTAGACCGCCGACAGTGGCGGCGTAATCACTTCGTCTCCGGGCCCGATCCCGAGGGCGCGCAGCGCGATCGCGAGGGCGTCGGTGCCGGTTCCCACCCCGACGGCTTCCGCCGCGCCACATGCGGCCGCGAACTCGCGCTCGAAGGCGTCGAGCTCGGGCCCCAGCACGAACCATCCGCGCTCGATCACGCGCTCGATGGCCTGGCGGACGTCGCCGGCATCCTCGCCGGGAGTCAGCTGGAGAAAGGGGATCACCGGGTCTCCCCGATGTACTGCGGTATGTGATCGCGGTAGAACGCGAGCGTGCGGCTCAGGCCTTCGCGCAGATCCACGCGCGGCATCCAGCCCACGGTCCGCTGGAACTTCGTGGAGTCCGAGTAGAAGCTGCCGATATCGATCCGCTTCTTCTCGGGGGGCCATTCGACGAAGCGCACGCTGCCGCTGCCCGCGGTCTCGACGAGCAGCGCGACGAGATCGCGATGGGTAATCGGCTCGAGGCCGCCGACGTTGAACACGTTGCCGTCGCAGGCATCCGAGGCGCCCGCCCGCAGAAACGCGTCCGCCGCGTCGTCCACGTAGACGAAATCGCGCATCTGCGAGCCGTCGCCGAAGACCTGGATTTCCTTGCCTTCGAGCGCCAGCCGGATGAACCGAGCGATGAAGCCCTGCCGGTTGTGCCTGATGAGCTGCCGCGGGCCGTACACGTTCGTCAGTCGCAGCGAGCACGCGCGGACGTCGAACACGTTGTTGTAGAGCAGGTGGTAGTACTCGCCCGCCGCCTTGTTGACGCCGTTGATGTCGGCGGGGCGCACCAGGTGCCGCTCGTCGACCGGCAGGTAGCCCGGCCGGCCATAGACCTGGCGGGTTCCGGCGAACACCACCCGCACCCCCGGGCAGTGCAGCCGGCAGGCCTCGAGGATCGACAGCTGCGCGCGGCAGTTGATCTCGAGGTCCGTGTACGGATCCCGCATGCTGTCGATGTGACTGACCTGCCCCGCGAGGTTGAAGATCACGTCCTGTCCGCGCGCGAGCACCCCGATCGTACTCTGCATGCGCACGTCCGCGATGTTCACGCGGAGCCGGCTCGCGATGTCTTCGATGTTGAAAAGATTGCCGCCGGAGTCAGGCAGCAGCGAATCGACGATGAGCACGTCGGCGCCGAGATCGACGAGCTGGCGCGCGAGGTTGCTGCCGATGAAGCCGAGACCGCCGGTAATCATCACGCGGCGCCCGCGGTAGAAGCCGCGGTACGCGTCCTCTCGATCGGTCACGCGCGATCCCCGGGCCCCGGCGGCAGCGCCCCGGCGGAGACCGGGCGCTCATCGCGACGCACGTGGTCGCGGCGCACGACCAGCGCGAACCACAGCTTCGCCACGTCGACGGCGGTCTTGAACAGGCGGCGGAAGTTGAAGAACTGCGACTTGCCGCAGGCCCGGTGGTAGTGGTGCACCGGCACTTCGGCGATCCGGAACCCGGCGTCCTGGATCTTCTTCATCATTTCGAGGCAGATCACGCCGCTGCTCTTCTCGAGCGTCACGTCCTGGAAGATCGTCCGCCGCAGCAGCCGGAAGTCGCAGTCCACGTCGCGCACCTTCAGGCCGAACAGCAGCCGGACGGTGTGGTGATAGATGCGTCCGATCACGACCCGGTGCAGAGGGTCGGACCGGCTGATCTTGTAGCCGTTGACGAGGTCGACCCGATCGTCGAGCGCCTCCCACAGCAGCGCCATCTCTGAAGGGTCGTACTGCGCGTCGCCGTCGGTGTAGAACACCAGATCCCGCGTCGCGGCCGCGAAGCCGCTTCTGATCGCGCCGCCGTACCCGAGGTTCTGCGGATGATGGATCACTTTGACTTCCGGGTACGTCCGAGCGAGCTCGTCGGCGATCTGCGCCGTCGCGTCGGCGCTTCCGTCGTTGACGATGATGACCTCGAAGTCAGGCGTGAGCCGCCGCGCGGTCTGCAGCGCGGAGATGACAAGGCTCGCGATCGTCCCGCTGTCGTTGTACGCGGGAAAGAACACACTGAGCCCCGGTTTCGGTGTGGCAGGGTGCGGCATGGACAGGGCGCAAATGTTAGCGGGACGTGGACTTGAAGGCAAGCGCCCGCGCATAGGCGGCTTCGAACCGTTCAGCCGCCCGATCCCAGCCGAAATCCGCGTCGACGAGCTCCCTGGCGGCGGCGCCCATGCGGCGGGCCGCCGGCACATCGGCGAGGATTCGTGCCACGGCCGACGCGATCGCGCCCGGATCCCGCTCCGGCACGACGAGCGCCGTGCGTTCGTCCTCGACGACGGCACCGATGCCGCCGGCCCCGGTCGTCACGAGGGGCGTCCCGGACGCCAGCGCCTCGAGCACCACGTTGGGAAGCCCGTCGACGTTGCCGCTGTCGTCCCGCACCGACGGCACGCAGACGACGTCCGCGGCGGCGAAATATTCGGCGACTCGATCCTGCGGCTGATTTCCAAGGAACCGCACGCGGTCGGTGACGCCGTTCCTCCGCGCCCGCTCGCGGAGCTCGCCATCGAGCGTGCCGTCCCCCGCGACGGCGAGCACGGCACCCGGGAGCTGGACCATGGCGTCGATGAGGTATTCGAGCCCCTTCTTCCGCACGAGCCGGCCCGCCGCAAAGACCAGCGACACGCTATCCCCGACGGCAAGCTCCTGGCGTCGCGCCGTGCGGATCGAGGGGTCAGGACGGAACCGCGCGACGTCGACGCCGTACGGCACGGTTTCGAGCCGCGCCGGATCCGCGCCGAGCGCAACCGCCCTGCGCGCGAGATCGTCGCTGCACGCCGTGACGAACCCCGCACGCCGGAACGCGAACCGCGCGGCCGCGCGCGCCGGGGCGAGGGTCTCGGCGAGAAAGACGTCGGACCCATGCAGGCTGACGACGAGCGGCAGCGCGGGGGCCGCCGCAGCCGCGGTCACGCCGCCGGGAATCACCCAGTGCCCATGCATG
>CAYZBZ010000257.1:0-5887 GCA_964476725.1 uncultured Vicinamibacterales bacterium | reverse complement strand
AGCCTTCGAACTTCAGCCTTTCACGCGTCAGTACGTGTAGTCTACGCGCTCGCGCTTCTTCGGCGTCCGGCGGAGCTTGTAGAACGCGCACTCCGGACACCAGGAGTCGGCGCTGAAGCCTACCTTCCCGGCAAACGGGAGCACGTCGCGGTGCGTGCAGAACTCCCCGTCTTCCGGCGTCGCGCGCCAGCGGCACGACTTGAACTTCTCCACAGCCGGCGACAGGCTCGGAACGGCCGGGGACGCGCTCGGCACCTCCGCCGGAGCGGCGCCGTCGGCAGGGGCGGCGGAGGTGTCGGTCTGCGGCAGCGCTTGTGCCGGTCCCAACTGATTCGTGTCGTCCATCATCCCTGCAATTCGAGCCCGAACGAGCGCTGGAGCGCCTGCAGGGCGCGCAGCTCCTCCGGGGCGACAAGCGTGAGCGCGGTGCCCGTGGCGTCGGCCCGGGCCGTGCGTCCCACCCGGTGCACGTACATTTCACGGCTCGAGGGCACCTCGTAGTTCACGACGTGCGTGATCCCGTCGATGTCGAGGCCGCGCGCCGCGACGTCGGTCGCGACCAGCACGCGGTAGCTGCCGCTGCGGAACCCTTCCACGGCCTGTGACCGCTGCTGCTGCGTGCGATCGGCGTGCAGCGCCGCCGCCTTCAGGCCGAAGGAGGCGAGCTTGCGCGCCAGCCGCTCGGCGCCCGATTTCGTCCGCATGAACACGAGCACGGGACCGTCGGTGCGCCGCAGGAACTTCGCGAGCCACTCGGTCTTGTCCGCAGCCGCGACGGTCTCGATGGTGTGCGTGATGCCCTTGGCCGGGCCGCCAGCCGATCCGATCTGCACGTACTTCGCGTCGCGCACGACCTCGTCAGCCAGCTTCATCACCTCTTCCGGCATGGTCGCCGAGAAGAGGAGCGTCTGCCGCGCGGCCGAATCCGGCAGCGTCTGCACGATGCGGCGGACGTCGGGCCAGAAGCCCATGTCCATCATTCGGTCCGCTTCATCCAGCACCAGCGTGTCGAGCTTGTCGAAGTCGACGGTCTTGCTGCGCATGTGATCCATCAGCCGTCCGGGCGTCGCCACGACGATGTCGACGCCGGATTTCAGCGCGCGCTCCTGGGGGCCCATGTCGACGCCGCCGTAGACCGCGATGCTGGTGATGTCGGTGTGATAAATGAAGCCCTGGACGTCGTCTTCGATCTGGACAGCGAGCTCGCGCGTGGGGGACAGAATCAGGACGCGCGTGTAGCCGCGTTCCTCCGGCGCCGCCGCGCGCGCTCTCAGCATCCGGTTCAGGATCGGCAGCAGAAACGCCGCCGTCTTGCCGGTGCCGGTGTCGGCGCAGCCGATGAGATCGTCGCCGCTCATGACGATCGGAATGACCGCGCTCTGAATCGGGGTGGTCGCCGAGAACCCGCGGATGCGGATGCCCTCGAGGAGCGACGCCTCGAGTCCCAGCGTCTCGAAACCGACGGGGCGCGCATCATATTCCGCCTGCGGCCGCGTGACGACGCGGGTGGTCGCCGGCACGTGGAATCCGGCGGAACGTCCGGAGCCGGTGCGCGGACCCCGCCGCTCCCGTCGTCCGCGCGGTGCCCCGTGCTGTGCTGTGTGAGAGTTCAAAGTCGTGGTCTTAGCGAGCTCGGAAGGTGATGATGCCCCGGACCGGATCGTACGGTGAAACCCCGACGGTCACGCGATCTCCCGGCACCACCTTGATTCGAAAGCGGCGCATGCGGCCGCTCAACTGGGCAAGCACCTCATGGCCTGGGTCGCACTGCACGCGATAAAGTCCGCCGCTGTGAACCGCTACCACTATGCCTTGCACGTCGATCAGATCGTCCTTGCTCAAGTGCTATCCTTTCCTATCAAATATTGTGCCACATTGTGGTGGCATTAGCAAACTCAGCCGCTCACACCACGAACCGCCGTCTCAACCTGCCTGGCCAGGGCCGCGTAATCATTGCCCTTCAATGACATAGCGGGACCAAACGTCACGCTTGCCGGGCCGCGCCTCGGGAACTTCCAGGTGTGGTGGAGCACACGGTCGAGCCCCTCGACCCGGACCGGGACCACCGGCACGTCCAGCCGGGCGGCAATCATCGCGACGCCGGGCTGAAACGCGTTGATCTCGCCGTTTTCGGTCCTTCGCCCTTCGGGAAAGATCAGGATCGAATACCCGTCACCGATGAGATCGCCGATGTAGCGCAGCGTCTGGCGGGTGCCCGTCTCACGCTGCGGGAGCGGGAAGGCGTTGAAGAAGGCCGATGCCAGATAGTAGTTCATGCCGCTGGTCAGCCGCGCGCGCATGCTGAATTGGCCGGGATAGAAGTGCGCCTTGAAAAACTCCTTGGCCATCGCTGGGGCGACCCGATAGCGCCACCGCGGCGGCAGCGCCTGCAGAATCATCGGCCCGTCGAAATGGCTCTGGTGGTTGGCGGCAAAGATCACGGGTCCGTCGATGCCCGCGAGGTGCTCCAGGCCGCGGACCTCGAGCGCCACGAATATCCTGGAAAGCGGCAGAATCCAGGTGGGCAGGCTCACGCGCCGAAGCGCCCGCACCGGAGCCGCGCGGTTCCATGACGGAAACGCGATCGGCTCGGACGGCAGCAGCACCGCTGATGGCGCCTGGTCGAAGGGACGGGCCAGCGCCTCCAAATCGGCGACGGTCGACGCCGCGGCAAACTTCGCCTCATCGACCGTGATCTGCAGCGTCTCCTCGAGCGCCATCATCAGCTCGACCCGTTCCAGCGAGCTCAGGCCCAGCTCGTTGATCGTCGTCGCCGGCGCAATCGTTCGCCCGGGCGCAAACCGCGCCAGGACCGACACGACGCTGTGGCCGCGGTCCGCGCCGGTTCCTGCCTGTTTGGCGGCGCGCCCGCCGTCGCCTCGGGCCGCATCGGCGAGCCACTGCTTCAACTCGCGGCGTTTGAGCTTCCGAGTCCCTTCGGTGCGCGGCAGCTCGCCAGCCGGCCACAGCGCCGCGGCGCGGATCTTCTGGTGATCCTGCAGCTTGGCGTTGGCCTGCCGGACGATCTCGTCCAGGTCCGTGCCGGCTGCGGCCACCACCACCGCCTGAACCCGCTCGGCAGTGGATCCCGGGAGCGACGCTCCCACGACGGCCGACTCGGTCACGCCCGGCAGCTCGTTCAGGACCCGCTCCACGTCCTCCGGAAAGACGTTCAATCCTTCCGGCGTCACGATCATCTCCTTCTTCCGCCCGCGGATGTGGAGCTGACCTTTCTCGTCCATCGCGCCGATGTCGCCGGTGCGGAACCAGCCGTCCTGAAAGGCCGCGCGCGTTTCTTCAGGCGCGTTGAAGTATCCGCGCGTGACGTTCTCTCCGCGCACCAGGATCTCGCCGTCCTCGGCAATCCGCACTTCCACGCCGGCAATCGGCTTGCCGACCGACCCGCGCGCCGATCGCAGCGGATGATTCAGCGTGACGATGGGGGCCGTCTCCGTGAGGCCGTAGCCCTGCACGACGACGAATCCCAGGCGCCCCCAGAACGCCTCGAGCTCGGGATCCAGCGGCGCCGCGCCGACGACCATCGCCCAGAACTTGAAGCCGAACATCCGGTGGATGCGCCGGTACTTCCACCATCGTTTCGTCCAGTGCATGTCGACCGGAGGATCCGCGGCTTCCGGGGCCACCCTCAGCACGTGCGCCTTCAACACCTCGAGGATCTTGGGGACGGAGACCAGGACCGATACGCGGCGCGTGCGGATCTGCCGGATGATGTCCTCGGGGGCGTAGCTGCGGGTGAAGACGACGACGCCGGGGAGCATGGGAGGCACGAAGGTCGCCATCGCCTGTCCGAACATGTGGCTGAGGGGCAGGAGATTCAGGAAGCGGATGGGCTGAAACGGCTTCGCCCATTTCTTGTACTTTGCGATCTCCCGCTCAATCGGCACGATGTTCGCGAGGATGTTGCGGTGGGTGATGATCACCCCCTTCGGCTCGGCGGTCGCCCCTGACGTGAAGATGATCTCCGCGACGTCGTCCGCCGTGGCTTCCGGCTCCAGCCGGAAGGTGCTCTCGTGACTCGGCTTCGGCGGGACAAGTTCCGCCGTCGCTCGGTCGGCCTTATGTGACTCTGTGGCTTCCGCCTTTAGTCGGAAGTCATCCTTCCCCCTCAACTCTGACAAGTGCCAGATCGGCCGCGCGTCGCCAAGACTGTCGCGGTCAACGGCATCGCCGACGAGCACGGCCCGGGCATCGACGATGGCGGCGACCCGCAACAGGAAGTCGGCCGACGCGCGGTAGTCGATGGGGACGAGGACTACCCCCTCGAGGAGACAGCCCCACAGCGCGATGATCCATTCGGCGCGGTTCTCGCTCCAGATCGCGACCGACTGTCCCTTGGTGATGCCCTGCGCGCGCAGGCGCGCGGCGCACGTCCGAGCGGCCGCGCCGACCTGGGCGTACGTGTACGACCAGCTCCGATAGCCATCGTCGTACACGATGAACTCGCCGTCGGTCGTGGAGAGATCCGCGTAGAAGTCGATGAGCGTGCGCCGCAGCATCCCGTGAATTATGATGGAAAACCCATGTCCCTTCCGCCGGTTTTTGCCGCCAGCGCGCTGTACGACAGCCTCCTGCAGGCGGCGCTGCGCCAGTTTTTCAGCCGGGCGACGTTCGAGACGGAGCCGATTCCGTCGTTGTCGTCCGACGGCCGTCTGGCGATCGAGCCGACGGACGATCCGTCCGTGCTCACGATTCGCTGGTTCGGATCGCGGCACGTGCTGCACGTGCCGGCGAAGCGTCCGTTCACGGCGCACGAGGTGCGTCTGGCGCGTGCGATCGGCGCGGTGCTCGCCGCGCGCTACCGGGCGATCTTCGATCCGAAGCAGATGCTCGAGCGGGAGGACCTCTTTCACGGTGCGATTGAGGACCGCTACGTCGGCGCGTTTCTGGACGCCGCGAATGGCGACCCGTCGCACTCGCGCGCGGATCTGATCGCGACCGCCATCGAGGTGCTTCGCGTCGCGGCGCTGTCGAGTTACGAGAACCGATCGATCTCGTCGGGAGTGCTGATCCTCGAGGGAGAGGACGACCCGGTGCGGCCGCGGCAGCTGTCGACGGAGCAGTCCTATCGTTATTCCCAGGCGCTGACCGGGATCAAGAGCTTCTATCGGCTGTGCGACGGGCTGCAGACGCTCTTCATGGTGAATCGCGACGGCGTCGTCCTCGACATCGTCGAGGTCGCGCGGCACGCGAAGCCCGGGACGCTCGACGTGCCGTGCGCCACGACGTATCGGCCGCACGCGCTGGCCACGGCCGGCAATCGCAACCTGAGCGTCGTGCTCAGCCCGTCGCACGAGATCAAGGTCTTTGCGGAGGGGGTGCAGGCCTTCAGCTTCCGCAACGCGCGGTGGCATCTCATCGATCTGCAGGCGAAGTACGAGATGTGGACGAGCGCGATCGGCAACCCGCTGCTCGCGGAGCGGCTGTTCCAGACCGCCTTCGACCTGGCGGATTCGCGCGAAGGGGCCCTTTTCGTGGTGCTGCGGAATCCGGCGGCGAACCTGTCGCAGCTCGTGGCGCCGGCGGATCAGCTCGACGCGGTGCGCCATACTGGCGGCGCGGTCCCGACGCGCGGCCAGCTCATGCACATGCTGCGCGGACGCAGGGTGTGCGATCTCGATCGGGCAGTGCTCGCAGGTCTCGCGCGTACTGACGGCGCGACGGTGACGGACTCATCGGGCCGATTGCTGGCCGTCGGCGCCATCCTGCTGCACACCGAGCCTCCCGAGCCGCACTCGAACCTCGCGGTGGAAGGCGCGCGCACGACCGCGGCGATGGCGGCGGGGCGTTTCGGCGCCGTGCTCAAGGTCAGCGAGGACGGGCTGATGACGTTCTACGATCAGCAGGAGAGGATATGGGACATCTAGGG
>CAYZBZ010000256.1:0-5897 GCA_964476725.1 uncultured Vicinamibacterales bacterium | reverse complement strand
GGGCCGCGCGAAAACGCCGGGTACGGTCCCCCATCGATCTCGCTGAAGCCCGCGATCGAGAGCGTCGGAACCTTGTCCTCGATTTCCTTGCCCGGATAGATGTACGGGTAGTTGATCCCGTACTTGCTCCGCTGGAACAGATCGGTGCCGCGCCAGACGTTGATGAACACCTCGTCGAGCGAGTATGTGTACGACACCTCGTTAATCAGCGTCGGCGACAAGCTGCTCGTCCAGCTCGCCGTCTGCGTCGTGTTGGGACGACTCCAGTCCGTTCGCGCGTAGGGGAAGGTCCCGCGGAACGCGTCAATGGCGACCCAGCTGTACTTCCCGAACCGGTACGCGAAGTTGTTGCTGTTGTTCATCCGGTAGTCCACCCGGAAGTTGTCCTTGCGCTGATCCTGCGGGTTGTCGCTGTTGATGATCGCGTTGGCGGTGCCCTGCCGGTACCCAGGGGTCGGCATCGGATACGCGCGCAGGAACGCGATCCCGTTCGGGCTAAGATGGTGTGCGGGAATGATGTTGCCGGGGAACGGCTGGCCGGTCCGCGGATCCCGGATGATCTGCGCCGTGTTGTAGAAGCCGTTGGTGGGCGACAGCAGCTCGCTGAAGTCGCCGTCCCGCATCAACGCCGTCGGCACCGTCGCGGTGTTGGTCTGGGTCTGGAAGAAGTCGACCCACTCCTGCGCGGCGAAGAAGAAGACCGAGTCCTTCTTGATCGGGCCGCCGAACGAGTAGCCGTATTGCTTGTAGTCGAACGGCGAGGGCCCGCTGTTCTCGATCGCGTTCGGGCTGCGGTTGCGCCCCCAGGTGTTCGCCTGCAGCTTGTCGTCGCGGTAGAAGAACGACGTGCTGCCGCTGAAGCGATTGCCGCCGCTCTTGGTCACCATGCGGATCTGGCCGCCGCTGGCGCGACCGTATTCCGGCAGATAGTTACCCGTCAGCACCTGCACTTCCTGGAGCGCATCGACATTCTGGACCCCGATGATGGCCCCGGAAGAGCGGGTGCGGATCGCCGTCGCGCCGTCCACCGTGATGTTGTTCTCATCGGAGCGGCTCCCGCTGATATTGAATCCGCCGTTACCGAGATTCGAAAACCCGAAGTTGTTGAAGCTGCCGCCGATGACGCCCGCCTTCAGGCCGACGACGCCGATCGGGTTGCGGCCCGAGAACGACAGCTGCTCGATGTCCTTTGCCTCGATGGTCTTGCGCAGGGCCACGTCGGTCTGCAGAGGGGTGGCTTCGGCCGTCACGGTGACGGACTCGGTGAGGGCTCCGGTCTCGAGTGTGAACTCGAGGTTGACCGAGCTGGCCGCGTCGACCTGCACGTTCTGCCGGAGGGCCTTCTTGAAGCCCTGGAGCTCGGCGGCCACGTCGTACTTGCCGGGCGACAGGTTCGGGATGGTGAAATACCCACTTTGGTCGCTGACGGTCGTCCGCGCCGTCTGCGTCTGAAGATTGGTGGCGACCACGGTCGCCCCGGGCACGACGCCGCCTTGCGCGTCACGCACGGTGCCGGAAACCTGAGCCCTGTCGAACTGTGCCGCAGCCGGCAGAGCCGACAGCGCCACGAACGCGAGCGCGGCGGTAATGGACCGCCCAACGCGCACGAAACCTCTTGTCATTCCCGCATCTCCTTCCCCTTAATCGGGGCATATAGGTGCGTTGGCAAAGTACGCTGCGCGGGCCCGCCTGTCAAGGGGGGCGGGGTTGACAGGGGGGCGGGGTTGACCCGAAATGGAGGATCATAGGGTGAGACCGACATGGCCGAACCGGGTCCCTTTGATGCCCTCGACGGCGTGAGTCCTGAGGAGCTCCGGCAGCGTCTGTATGCGCTGCAGGCCCTCATCGCACGGGCGCCCGTGCCAATCGCCATCGCGCACGACCGCAAGTGCCGGTTCATCTCGGCCAACCGCGCGCTCGCCTCGCTGCTCCACCTGCCGCCCGACGCCAACGTGTCGCTGACGCCTCCACCGGGTCAGCAGCGCCCGTACCGGATCCAGCGCAACGGGCAGGACATCCCGGAGCACGAGCTGCCGATGCAGTACGCGATCGCGCACCGCACGTCGGTCAGCAATGAAATCGAGCTCGTCCTGGCCGACGGCACCGTCGTCTGCGTCCAGAACGACGTGGAGCCGCTGTACGATACGCACGGCGAGATTTACGGGTGCGTCAGCGTGTGCGTGGACCTCACCGATCGCAGGCTCGCGGAGCGCACGCTGCGGGAGGCGGATCGCCGCAAGGACGAGTTCCTCGCCACGCTGTCGCATGAACTGCGGAACCCGCTTGCGCCGATTCGAACCGCGATCGAAGTGATGCGTCTCGCGCGAGCGGATCCGGAGATCGTGGAAAACGCCCGAAAGACCGTGGAGCGGCAGCTGCTGCATCTGGGGCGCATCACGGACGACCTGCTCGACGTCGCGCGCATCACGCAGAACAAGGTCGAGCTGAGGCGCGAGCGCCTCGACCTGCGCGCCGTCCTGCAGAGCGCGATCGAGGCGACGAGGCCGCTCATCGACGCACATGCGCACACGCTGACGATCGATCTGCCGAGACAGCCGATGCCGGCCGACGCCGACTACACGCGTCTGTCGCAGGCGTTCTCGAACCTCTTGAACAACGCGGCGAAGTTCACGCCGGGTTCCGGCCAGATCCGTGTCGCGGCATCGGTCCAGGGAGGCGTGGCGACGGTGACCGTGTCGGACACCGGCGTGGGCGTTCCGCCCGCGATGCTGCCGCGCATCTTCGACATGTTCACCCAGCTTCAGGCGCACCGCGACCGGACCTACGGGGGACTTGGCATCGGCCTCACGCTCGCGAAGCGCCTCGTGGAGCTGCACGGCGGAACGATTGAGGCGCGGAGCGAGGGGCCTGGCCGCGGCACCAGCCTCGTCGTCAAGCTTCCGTGCGCGCAGCCGGCCGAGCGCGAAGGGGCGACGCCCGTCCACGATGCCGCCCAGCCGCCGGCCGGCGCGCGGGTGCTGGTTGCCGACGACAACCCGGACACGGCCGAGATGATGCGCGTGATGCTGGGGATCAAGGGACACGAGGTCAGGACCGCCGCCGACGGAGTCCAGGCGGTCGCGATCGCGGAGGCGTTCGATCCGGACATCGCGTTCCTGGACATCGGCATGCCCCGCATGGACGGCTACGAGACGGCGCGCCGAATCCGCGAGCTGCTTGGTCCGGGAATCCAGCTCGTGGCGCTTACGGGGTGGGGGCAGGACGACGACAAACGCCGATCGCAAGCGGCCGGCTTCGATCATCACCTCACGAAGCCACCGGACCCGGAGGTGCTGGAGCGGTTGATCGCGCAGTGTGCCCAGAAGAAGGGGCTTTAGGCTAAAGCCTGGAGCCTATCTCTCCGCCCCCAGCAGCCACCGCGCCATGCGCTCCGCATCGGGCGGCCCGCTGCGAAAGGAAAGCGCCGCCGGCCGCGGCGCGCGTCCCTGCGATGCCGGCGCCGGGCTCGAGAGCCGATACAGCTCGGTCTGACCCGACGTCAGGAGCGGGAGCAGGCCCGCGATGCCTCCATACTTGAGCGCTCCGGGCAGCATCATCGGATCGAACGGGTCGCGCACGGCGGTGAACTCGAAGCCGTCGAGATCGATGGAGGCGCGAGCGATCGTCTCGCCCGCCAGCGCGCGCGTCAACAGCGCCCATACGCCGGCGCGGTCGAACGCGATCAGGTGGATGGCCCGCGGGTGCTGCTTCTTCGCGAACGCGACCGTCGTGAACAGGTCGCGCACCCGTTCTGCGAGGACCGCGCGGTTGTACCCGTAGTTGTACGCCGGGAGCCGTTCCTCGTCTTTCACATGAGGGAGACGCGCGTCCCGGTCGGATGTGCCGAACACGTCAGGCGCGATGATCATCGCGCCGCGGTCCAGCATGGACCGGGCGGCCGGAACGACGCCCGCGGAATCCGATCCCACGAACAGGCTGGCCTGCCCCGCCGGATGCGTCCAGATCACGATGGGGCCCCCCTTCCACCCGCGGGGCGTCATCGTCACGATGGGGACGACCCCGCCACTGCCGGGGCGCGTCAATCGCGCGCGGCTCACGGCGATGGGGCCACCGCCGCCCGCCAGGCCCCCGAGGGAAGCCGCGCGGCCGGATTCGGCCGGCGCCCTGAGGACATCGACGTCGACGTCGACCTCGACGTCGGACGCGAACGGGTCGTTCACAATGGCGCGAAGTGCCGTCGACACTACCTCCCGGTAGCGTGCCGGGTCAGTGGCGAGGGCCGCCATCTGTTCGTCGGACGTCCTGGTGAGATAGCTCCTCACACCCGGCGCGTCCGCCTCGGACGGACGCGGGTGCGCCGCATCGAACACCGACAGCTCTGAGGGCGGAACCGGGGTAAAGTCCGCGTCGGCCTGCGCGTCACCGGGGTGCAGGTGTCTCGAGAACCACGAGTACATCAGCTCGCGGCTCGGGAGATGGTCCCCGTGCTCGAACGGCATGAAGCGCGCCGTAACGCGATCGGCCGCGCCGAACAGCCCGTAGATCGTTTTCAGCTCCGGAAGACCAACCGTCAGCAGGTCGCGGGTCCAGTCGTTGGCGGCCGACATCGCGAGCGGCTTCGGCGCGATCAGCGCGGCGAGCTCGATGTTGTTGGTGCCGACGCGCAGCAGCGGCGCGTTCTCGCACACGCAGCCTCCCTGCATCGCGCCCGACACCATCACGCTCGGGAAGGCCGCCTGGATCCTGTCGTCGACCGCGGACAGCAGCAACGCCTGGGTCCCGCCTCCACTCTCCCCGGTCACCGCGACGCGCGACGCGTCCACATCCGGCAGGCTCGTGATGAAATCGAGCGCGCGGATGCTGTTCCAGGTCTGCAGCCCCATGTTCGACTGCAGCCGCAGCAGGGCGTCCGCGTCCGCGAACCCCTCGCGATGCACGAGCGCCTTGCTGTCGCCGTAGCCGACCATGTCGTACTGGAAGACGACAAAGCCGAGCCGCGCGAGGTGTGCGCTTCGTGCCTGGTGCGGGTACCGCGCCGCGTCCAGCGTGCGCTCGGCCCCCTGGTCGATGAGGGCCTGCGCCGCCTTGTCAGGACGCTGAAACAGGCGGCCATTCTCCCAGTGCCCGTGGGCCGTGAGAACCGCCGGGCGCTTGCCTGTCCGACCGGTCGGGCGGTAAAGGTTTCCGCTCACGTAATGTCCGGGCAGGCTTGCGAAGAACACCTTCTCGATCGTGTACCCGTCCCGTTCGATGCGGCCGTGCACGACCGGCGCGAGCGGCGTCGGCGGCGGCAGCGGCCAGAGACCGACAGCCACGAGCACTTGTTGGCGCAGCGCGCCGCGCCGCGCGAGCCAGTCCTGCCGCGTCGCGAACTTCGGCGTGAACCTGTGTGGATGATCGAGGTCCGAGGCGATCCGGGCATCCTGCGGCCCTGACGTCTGCCGCTCCAGCGCCGCCGGTGTGCTGACGGCCACGAGCGCGACGCCGGCAATGAGGTGGGCAAGCCGTGATGCCATCGATGTCTCCTGGTCTACCTGAACCCGCGCTGCAGCTTCTCCAGCTCCGCGCTTCCCGGGCACAACGCTTCGTACGGGAGCTGTGTGAGGGGGGTCGCGACCGTGCCGCTTTGCTCGTGCAGATCCTTCGAGTCCTCCGACAGGTACAGCAGGCCCGTGACCACTTCGCCGTCCTGCTGCCGCTCCCGGATGTAAGCGTAGGAACGATCGCGATCCGTGGGATGGTAGTCCTCCGCGACCTTCCGCAGCCGCACCCAGCTGCCGTCGTGGAGCAGCACGCTGCGGACGGTCCCGGGATCGTAGGCGGTGGTGATCGAGGAGGTGGGCAGGACGAAGTCGGCCTGCACGACCTCCACGGTGTTCTCGCGCGTGTACGCGTAGCTCTTCGTTGACCCCTCGTGGTCGTTGAAGGTGACGCAT
>CAYZBZ010000255.1:0-5940 GCA_964476725.1 uncultured Vicinamibacterales bacterium | reverse complement strand
GAGGCGCTCGCGGAGACCGTCAACGTGATCGTCGACGCGGTGCGCGTCGCGCTCGAGCGCACGCCGCCGGAGCTGTCGGCCGACATCGTGGACCGCGGCATCGTCCTGACCGGCGGGGGATCGTTGCTCAAGAACCTGGACAAGCGTCTGCGGGAGGAAACCGGCCTGCCGGTCGCGATGGCGGAGGACCCGCTGTCCTCGGTCGTGCTCGGCGCGGGCAAGATGCTGTCGGACTTCAACCTGTTGAGGAAGATCTCGATTGACTAGCTGGTAACTGGCAACCTTGCTTGACATCCGCCGCCGAACCGGCGTCCTGCTGCTCGTCGTCACGCTCGGGCACATTTTCCTGATCTCGGTCCAGGTCCAGTCGAAGTCAGGCGTCCCGATGCTCGAGGCGGTGACCTTTGGCGTGTTCTCGCGCGTCCAGGGTGGGGCCTCGGCCGTGATCCACGGCACGCGCAACTTCTGGGGGAACTACGTGGGGCTTCGAGGCGTTCGCGCGGAGAACGAGAGCCTGCGGAACCGGGTGGCTGAGCTCGAGGTGCAGCTCCAGGGGCAGCGGGCGCTGGCGGCCCGATCCGTCCGGCTGCAGGAGCTGATGAACCTGCGGTCGAGCACGAGCCTGCCGACCATCGCGGCGGACGTGATTGCGGGGAACCCGAACCCCGGGATGCGCACGATCACCATCGGACGGGGAACCGCCGACGGCGTCCTGCCCAACATGGCGGTGATTGCGCCCGCCGGGGTCGTCGGACGCGTCGTGGGGACGCCGGCGGCGCACGCCGCGCGCGTGCAGCTGCTCATCGACCGCGACGCCGCCGCCGGGGCGGTGACGGAGCGGACCCGCGCCGGGGGCATGGTCCTTGGCGTCGTCGATCGCGATCCGCCGCTGACGATGGATCTCGTGCTGAATACGGCTGACGTGAAGCCGGGGGACACGATCGTCGCGTCGGGCGCCGACGGCATTTATCCGAAAGGCTTTGCCATCGGCCGCGTGGAGTCCGCCGAGCGGGGAACCGGGCTGTATCGCGCGATTACCGTGCGGCCGGCGGTCGATTTTTCGAGCCTCGAGGACGTGCTCGTCGTGCTCGTGCCGGCGCGCTCGGCCACGCCTGAGGAGGCGGGGCCCCCGCCGGCCGGGACGCCGAAATGAGGACGGCGGGGGTGCTGGCCGCGCTCGCGATCGCGATCGTCCTGCAGACGACGATCTCGGGGCTGTCGATGGCGGGCGGGACACGCGTCAATCTGGTGCTCGTGGCGGTCGTGTACGTCGCGCTCGCGTACGGCGCGGTCACAGGACTGCTGGCGGGGACGGCGGGGGGGCTGGCGCAGGACGCGCTCGCCGGCGGCATCGTCGGGATCGGCGGCCTGTCGAAGACGGTGGTGGGTTTTCTCGTCGGCGTGCTCGGCGCGCAGTTCATCGTGGCGCAGCCGATCCCGAGGCTCGTGATGTTCGTCGGGGCGACGCTCGTGCACGAGGTGTGCGTCCAGGCGGTGTCTGCCGTGGTCGAGTCCCGCGCATTCACGATGCAGTACTCGGTGACCTTGATACAGGCGATCGTCAACGCGGCCGTCGGCATCCTGGCGTTCCAGGTCGTGGAAAGCGTTCCGGGTCTGCTCCAGCGGCGGGACTCGCGCCGCCCGATGCCCAGTCGAAGACGATATTGAGAACGGTATCAGTATGTCGACCACCACGATGATGCCGGA
Organism: uncultured Vicinamibacterales bacterium; assembly: GCA_964476725.1. Lineage (GTDB taxonomy): Bacteria > Acidobacteriota > Vicinamibacteria > Vicinamibacterales > 2-12-FULL-66-21 > JALZOC01. Next base: position 4,233 of record CAYZBZ010000255.1, on the reverse strand, counting down.
CGATCGCCGCAGCCTCACGCTGCGGCTGTCGGTGATGCAATACCTCATTGCGCTCCTCTTTGCCATGCTTGCGGTGGGGTTCTGGATCTTCCAGATCGCGCAGCACGACAAGTTCAAGGAGATGGCGGAAGAGAACCACCTCCGCCGGCTGCCGCTGCCCGCGCCGCGCGGCGTGCTGATGGATCGCTACGGCAAGATCCTGGTCGAGAACCAGAACACGTTCAACATCGCGCTGGTGCGGGAGCAGACGAAGAACCTCGACCAGACGCTCGCCGTCCTCGCGGGGGCGACCGGCGCGGACGAGGCGCAGCTTCGCGAGATCGTGAATCGCCGGCGGCGCGACCCGAGCTACCGGCCGATTGTCCTCATCGAGAACGCCAGCCGCGAGCAGTTCATTGCCGTCCGCGCACGCAAGTGGGAGCTGCCGGGGATCATCACGCAGGAAGTGCCGTCGCGCCTGTATCCAACGAGCGAGATGGCGGCGCACCTCTTCGGGTACGTCAGCGAGGTCACCGAAGTACAGCTCCAGCGCGCCGACTACAAGCACATCGAGTCGGGGGCGATCGTGGGCCAGGCGGGGGTCGAGCAGGCCTACAACCGGCTGTTGATGGGATCGGAAGGCAACAAGGCGGTCATCGTCAACAGCCTCGGGCGCGAGATCGAAGAGCTCGGGAAGCAGGATCCGGTCGAGGGGCAGGGCCTTCAGCTGACCATCGACGCCGACGTGCAGCGCGCCGCGGAAGAAGGCTTCCGCCACTTTGGGTACAACGGCGCGGCGGTCATCCTCGATCCGCGCAACGGCGAGGTGCTCTCCCTCGTCAGCCTGCCCTCCTACGATCCCAACAGTTTCGCCACCGGCATCGATCGCGTCACGTGGAGCTCGCTCCTCAACGACAAGCTGAAGCCGCTGCAGAACCGCGCGCTGCAGGGGGTCTATTCTCCGGGTTCCACGTTCAAGATTGCCATCGCCACCGCGGCGCTGGAAGAAGGGCTCGTGACGCCCGACTTCAAGGTGCACTGCAGCGGCGGCGCGACTTTCTACGGACGCTACTTCCAGTGCTGGAAGGAGGGGGGCCACGGCACGGTGGACATGCGGCACGCGATCGAGCAGTCATGCAACGTGTATTTCTACACCCTCGGCAACATGCTGGGCGTCGATCGCATCCACAAGTGGGCGAGCGCGCTCGGGCTTGGCGAGCGGTCGGGGATCGAACTGCCGAACGAGATCAAGGGGCTGGTGCCTTCGACCGAGTGGAAGCTGCGCGAGAAGAAAGAGAAGTGGTACGCGGGGGAAACCATCTCGGTCGCCATCGGCCAGGGGCAGGTGTCAGTGACGCCGATTTCGATGGCGGTGATGATGATGACCGTCGCCAACGGCGGGACCCGCTACACGCCGCACGTGGTGAAAGCCGTTGACGACGGGCACGGCTGGAAGCCGGTGCCGCCGCCGCCGCCAGCGGCCGTGACGCGGATGAAGGACTCGACGGTCAAGGCCTTGCACGACGGTCTCTGGATGGTGGTCAACGCGGCGGGTACCGGCGGACGCGGACGCATCGTCGGCTTCGACGTGGCGGGTAAGACCGGGACCGCCCAGGTGATCTCGCTGGCGGGCGCCAAGGCCGCGCGCGGCAAGATGGACGTGCGCGACCACGGGTGGTTCGTGTTCTTCGCGCCGCGCGACAATCCCGAGATCGCCGGGGTCATCTTCGCCGAGCACGCCGAGCACGGGTATCTCGGGGCGCCGATCGCGAAACATGCGATGGAGACGTACTTCGCGAAGAAGGAAGGGCGCCCGCTGCCCACGCTCCAGAAGGCGCCCGTCACCATTCCGGTGGCGGCGGCCGACGATCCCCCGATTAACCCGGAGGCCGTGCCGGCAGCCGCCCGGCCCGCGACGCGCGGCGGGGGGAGGCCGTAGTGTTCGAGCGCCGCCTCTTCTTCCACGTCGACTGGCTGCTGCTCGGCGCCGTGCTGCTCCTCACGGGCGTCGGGCTGGCGATGATCTACAGCGCGACGTACGTGCACCTGCCGGACGGCGGCGGCCATGCCGGCGCGCGCTTCTGGGTCCAGCTCTACGCCGTCGGCCTCGGCGTGCTCGCGCTGGTCGTTTTTCTCTCGCTCGACTACCGCTTCCTCACCGAACACTCGCTGTTTCTGTACGGAGGGGTGGTCGCGCTCCTGATCTACGTGCTCGTCGGCGGCGTGCGCGCCGGCGGATCCACGCGCTGGATCTCGCTGGGCGTGTTCAACCTCCAGCCCTCGGAATTCTGCCGCCTCACGCTCGCGCTCATCCTTGCCATGTACTTCGGCGAGAACCGCCGGGGGGCACTCAACTACAGCGACCTCGTCGTCGCCGGTCTCTTCTTCCTGGTGCCGTTCCTCCTGATCGCCAGACAGCCTGACCTGGGCACGGCGGTGACGCTGGTGCCCGTCTGCGTCGGCATCGCGTACCTCGCGGGGATGCGACTGCGGCTCATCGCGATCGTCGCGGTTGTCGCCGTCCTTCTCGCGCCGGTCGCGTGGAAGATCGCGCTCAAGGACTATCAGAAATCGCGCATCAATACCTTCCTGGATCCCCAGCAGGACCCGCGCGGCGGCGGCTACCAGCAGATCCAGGCCAGAATCACCGTCGGCTCCGGCGGGCTGACCGGCAAGGGCTTCATGGGGGGTACGCAGGGGCAGTACAAGTTCCTGCCCGTGGCCGACAACGACTTCATCTTCTCGGTCCTCGCGGAGGAGCACGGCTTCATCGGGGTGGTCGTCGCGCTGGGCCTCTACCTGTTCGTCATACTCAGATCGCTCGAAGCGGCCCGGCTGGCGAAGGATCGCATCGGCGCGTATCTGGTGGGGGGCATCATCTCAGGCTTCGCGTTCCAGGTGATTTACAACGTCACGATGTCCGCCGGACTCGCGCCCGTGAAGGGGCTCACGCTGCCCCTCATGAGCTACGGCGGCTCGTCGATGATCGCGACTCTCGCGGCATTCGGCCTCATCCTCAACGTCAGGATGAGGAGATTTACAAACTAGATCGAGGATCCATGGCGCTTCTGCTTTTCGCGCTGTTCGCGTGCGGGCTGGCCTGGCGGACGTCCGCCCAGGCCGGGGTGCGCGCGTACGCGCGCCGGGCGCCGGATCCCATTGCCTTCTGGAGTTTCATTCATGAACAAGGAGATGATCATCTCCGCCGGCGATCACGACACACGTGTCGCGATCCTCGAGGAGGATCAGGTCGTCGAGATCTTCATCGAGCGCGAGCGTCAGCGCGGCGTGGTTGGGAATATCTACAAGGGCCGGGTCTCGAAGGTGCTGCCCGGCATGCAGTCCTCCTTCGTTGACATCGGTCTCGAGCGCGACGCGTTCCTGTATGTCACGGAGGTCGTCAATACCGTCGAGGAGTTCGACCGCCTCGAGTCGGGCGACGACGACGAGGCCCTGGTGCCGGCTGAGCCGCCCTCTGTCGCCGCGATCGCTGAGGCCGGCGCAGCCGACGCGACGGCGACGGAGGAGGCCGGCGATCGTTCCGGCGACCGGCGATCGCGGGATGCTTCGACAGGCTTGCCGTCCTCCCGGGGACACTCGAGGGAGGACAAGCCGCAGCCGAAGATCGAAGACCTGCTGAAGGAAGGGCAGGAAGTCCTCGTCCAGGTCGTCAAAGAGCCGCTCGGCACCAAAGGCGCGAGGGTGACGTCGCACGTGACGATGCCGGGGCGCTTTCTCGTCTTCATGCCGACGGTTGATCACGTCGGCGTCTCCCGCAAGATCGAGTCCCGCGAGGAGCGCGCCCGCCTCCGCGGCATCGTCCGCGAGTTCCGCGAAGAACACGGCTTCACCGGCGGCGTCATCATCCGCACCGCCGCCGGCGGGCGGTCGAAGGAAGACATCGTCAGCGACCTCGCGTACTTCCATCAGGTCTGGACCGAGATCCGGCAGCGCATGGAGACGCGGCGGCCGCCGGCGGTCCTGTTCCAGGAGCAGAGCCTCGTCACGAAGCTCCTGCGGGACCTGCTCACCGAGGACTTCAGCGCCATCCGCATCGACAACGAACAGGAGCACCGCCGCGTCGTCGCGCTCATGGAGCGGATCATGCCGAACCTGCTGCCGCGGGTGAAGCTGTACACGAAGGAGTTCCCGATCTTCGAGGAGTACGGGGTCCAGGCGGAGATCGACAAGGCGCTGCGCAGCAAGGTGTGGCTGAAGTCGGGCGGGTACCTCGTCATCAACCAGACGGAGGCG
>CAYZBZ010000254.1:0-5947 GCA_964476725.1 uncultured Vicinamibacterales bacterium | reverse complement strand
GATCTTCTGTTAACCTCGGCGGAGGACGGCCCCGCCTCTAATGTTTCCTATCGTCCCCCCGAACGAGCGGCCATTGTTCTGCTGAGCGACCCGGCTGCCGGTGAAGATGGTCCTCTGCAGCCTCGCGAGATTGGTCAGTTCAGGCTGAACGCTGGCGTCGTCGTTCTCTCAGCATGCGATACGGCGATCGGCCCAACACTGGCTCAGGAGGGCGTGCTCAACCTTGCGCGGGCGTTCCTTCTTGCCGGCGCGCAGTCCGTGATCATGACGCTGCGGGCGGTCAGCGATGCGACTTCAACGGCACTGATGCGACGGCTATACGAGAACATTGCTGCCGGTCGCGACATTGCCGAAGCGCTGATGCTGAGCAAGACCGCGGTGCTCGAGCAGTTCGGATCAAGCGCATTGCCAACCGTGGCGGCTTTCCAAATCGTCGGTGTCGGAGACCATCGGGTAGCGCGTATGACGCCTCAGAAGACCACAAGCGGGGGTATGGCTCGATGAACGCCAACAGGTCCGTTGAAGAGACGAAGATGTCGCTCGACACATCGACGATGCGTGAAGTAATCGAGAAAAGCGTCGGGCTACTTGAGAACCGGTGTATCCGTCTCAACGGCCATGAACCCAATTAGCGTGCCCTGTTCTCGCAACATACTGTGATCTGTACCCTGAGAACGACGACCGGTTCGAAGTCTCGTTTGAAGAGTGCCTGAAGCCGTAGGGTTGTGACAACTAGAGCTGGCTAACATCAACTGGAGCCGACGGCGCCAGCATCTCGTGCGCCGCGGCTCAGTTGTGAAGTCATACAGACGAAGAATCTCGGATCACTTTTCATTTCGGGGTCGCGAGGCTTCAAGTTCATCGCGGCACCGGCGAAAACCGGATCGCATCTGGGCTGCTTTGGGCGTCGGGGTCATTCGCATCACGGTCGCGTCAAGCGGCGAGGCATCGGGCTCTCGCGAACAGCGGCGCGCCACGGCGGCGAGGGCTGCGAAGGGTTGGCCCCCATGCGTTCGCGCCACGGGGGTCTTCCGGCATTGCGCTCGTCCGCGCGGTGTGGTCTGCATCGTCGTCTTTGGGTCGCAGCGTGCTGCGGCCATCGCGCCGCTCTGCGGGTGATTCCCACGCCCCAGCCCTCGCGAACATTTCGTGGGGCCGAGTCGCTCATTCGAGGGGCTGTATAACATCTAAAGTGAAGCAAGGAACTCAGCAGCCGCCGACGCGACGGCGTCGTTCCACTCGTGCGTGCCGTCGAACACCAGCGTCCGCACGCTGACGCCCCGTTTCGTGAGCGCCGCGACATCTGCGTCGAATTTCGGCTGCGTAAGCCAGTCGTCGCGCTCGCCGCGCGCCATCAGCACCGGTGGAAACCGCAGCGCGGCGTCCCCCAGCAACTCCGGCGGCACGTCGCCGCCAATCGCGATCACTCCCGCCGCGCGACGGCGTCCGGCGAGCGCCGCCCTGAACGCCATCGGGACCCCCTGCGAGAACCCCGCGTAGACGATGCGCGTGGCAGCGTCGTGCGGCACGGACTCGAGCGCGTTGTCGATGTACTCGACGTTGTCGGCGATCGCCGCCTCGCGATCCTGCCGCGTCATCCAGCTCGCGACGACCTCCTCGGTGCGCCCGCGGTAGAAGCGGTGCAGCGCCTGCACCGAGACAAGCGTCCAGGTCGATGCGCCGGGGATCGCCGCCAGGCGCTCCATCTGGATGGCCGCGCTCTCCATGTAGCCATGGAATCCGACGAGCACGCCGCGTGCGGCGGCGGCCCGCGCGCTGCGGATCAGCACACGCCCGTGTGTTGGCGTCGAAATCAGATGGACGTCGGCGTCACTCATGGCTTGGAGGTCAGCGCGCGAATCCAGGCCGCGGCGGTATCCAGCACCTCGGCGAGGACCGGCTCCTGCCGCGCTTGTCCTCCGGGTACCTTGAACGAATGATCGCCCCCCGGAATCTCGTGCAGCGTCGCGCGCTGGAGCGACGTCAGCATCCCGCGGATCTCGGCGCCGGTGCCGAACGTGTCCACCCCTCCCTGCACGAAGAGCATCGGCTCGGCGATCGCGGGAAGGTGCGCGTCGCGCCGCTGTTGAGGCTTTCCTGGCGGGTGCAGCGGATAGCCGAAAAACACAAGGCCTGCCAGGCTGCCAACTCCGCCTTGCGAGGCCACATGCGACGCGATCCGCCCGCCCATCGACTTTCCGCCAATGAAAAGCCGCAGCCCCGCGAGCTGCGCGCGTGCGGCGGCGATCGCCTGACGCCACGCATCTTCGAGGACCGGGGCACGATCGGGGACCCTGCGCCCGGCCGAAAGGTAAGGGAAATCGAACGTCGCGGCCGCCACGCCACGCGCCGACAGCCCGGCCGCCGCTCGCACCATGAAAGAGCTCGTCTGTCCTGCGCCGGCGCCGTGCGCGAGGACGATGGCCGCGAACGGGGACCCGGTGGAGTACACGTTCAGATCCACGCGGGCAGTATATTCCTGTGTGAAAACTCCGATTCCTCCTCCCCATCTTGCACATTCCGAATCTATTAATGTAGATTTATAGATGTGCAGGAACCCTCGGCGCTCTACCGGCTGCTCGGAGACGAGGTCCGGCTCCGCCTCCTCCGGATCCTCGCGCTCGAGCGCCTGAACGTGACGGAGCTGACGGGCATTCTGGGGATCGCCCAGTCCGGCGTGTCGCGGCATCTCGGGCTCCTGAAGGAAGGGCGTCTCGTCAGCGAAGAGCGGGAGGGGGGATTTACCTACTACCGCGTAGCCGCGGAGATCCGCGAGGGGGCCAACGGCGCGGTCCCGTTGTGGGCGCTGCTTCAGGCCCAGTTCGACGCGGCCTCGGCGACGGAGGCCGGCCGGGCTGATGTGGCGCGGCTGGAAGAAGTGCGGCGCATGCGAAAGGAGAACTTCGACGTGCACGCCGGCCCGGACACGAACGCCCGCCAGCTGGTCCCCGGCCGCAGCTGGGCCGCCTGGGCGCGGGCGCTCGGCTACCTGCTGCCGCCCGTGCGGGTCGCCGACCTTGGATGCGGTGAAGGGTATCTGACGATCGAGACGAGCCGCTGGGCCTCGCGGGTCATTGCCGTCGACCGCTCCCCGGATGTGCTCGAGCGCGCGCGGGCGCTGGCATCGCGGCGCCGGGTGACCAACGTCATCTGGAAGCGCGGGGAGCTCGAGAAACTGCCCATTCGGGACGCCAGCGTCGACGTCGCGTTGTTTTCCCAGGCGCTGCACCACGCCGCGGACCCTGCCCGAGCGATCCGGGAAGCCGTCCGCATCCTGGCGCCCGGCGGCCGCGTGCTCGTCCTCGACCTGCGCGAGCATCGCGAGGCGTGGGTGCGCGACCGGCTTGGCGACCGTTGGCTGGGATTCGCCGACGACCAGCTTGCCGCGCTGCTCGCCGCCGGCGGCCTGTCCGACGTGCAGGTCCGCGTCGGAACGCGGCGCACGGGCGATCCGTTCACCGTCCTGATCGCCTGCGGCACGAAATGCGGCCAGGCCGCGGCCGCCGCGGCGAACGATGCAACCTCTCGCGCACGACCGAAATCATCACGCGCGTCATCACGCAAGAGCCGATAAATGAACAGCCCCGTCTTCGATACGCTCCGCACGCTTCTCGATCGCCGCATCCTCGTCCTCGACGGAGCGATGGGCACGATGATTCAGCGCTACAAGCTGACGGAAGCGGACTTCCGAGGCTCGCGGTTCGCGGATCACCCGCGCGACCTCAATGGGGACAGCGACGTGCTGGTACTCACGCGCCCGGCCGTCATCAGCGCGATACACCACGAGTACCTCGCCGCCGGCGCCGACATCATCGAGACGAACACATTCGGCGGCACCGCGATCGCGCAGGCGGATTACGAGCTGGAATCGTTCGCGTACGAAATCAACGTCGAAGGGGCACGGCTCGCGAAAGCGGCCGCGGGCGAGTGGACGGCGAAGAATCCCGACAAGCCTCGGTTCGTCGCCGGCTCAATCGGTCCGACGAACCGGACGCTGTCGATCTCCCCCGACGTCAACAACCCGGCGTTCCGCGCGGTCACGTTCGACGAGATGCGCGCGGCTTTCGAGACGCAGGTCCGGGGGCTCATCGACGGCGGCTCCGACATCATCCTGCTCGAGACGATCTTCGACACGCTCGTCGCCAAGGCCGGCATCGTGGCGATCGAGAACGTGTTCGAGGAGAAGGGCGTGCGCCTGCCGGTGATGATCTCGGTGACCATTACCGATCGCAGCGGCCGCACGCTGTCGGGGCAGACGGTCGATGCGTTCTACACCTCGATCCGCCACGCGAGGCCGTTCAGCGTCGGCATCAACTGCGCGCTCGGTGCGCGCGACATGCGCCCGTACCTCGCCGAGCTCGCCCGGATCGCGGAGTGCTACGTCAGCAGCTACCCGAATGCCGGCCTCCCGAACGCGTTCGGCGAGTACGACGAGCTGCCGCCCGAGACCGCCGCGCTGCTCCGCGACTTCGCGTCGAGCGGCTTCGCCAACATCCTCGGCGGCTGCTGCGGAACCACGCCGGATCACATCAAGGCGATCGCGAAAGCGATCGAGGGAATCACGCCGCGCGCATCGCCGATCAACGACCAGGCGGACCAGGAGCACTACTCTCAGTTCTCGGGGCTCGAAGTGCTGACGATTCGCCCCGACAGCAACTTCCAGATGATCGGCGAGCGCACCAACGTCACCGGGTCGAAGAAGTTCGCCAAGCTCATCATGGGCGGCAACTTCACCGAGGCGGTGAACGTCGCGGTCGAGCAGGTGCGCGGCGGCGCGAACATGATCGACGTCAACATGGACGAAGGCATGCTCGACTCCGAGCAGGCCATGACGACGTTCCTCAACTACATCGCGACGGAGCCGGAGATCGCCCGCGTCCCCGTGATGATCGACAGCTCGAAGTGGTCCGTGCTCGAGGCCGGGCTCAAGTGCGTGCAGGGCAAGGGGGTCGTCAACTCGATCAGCCTGAAGGAGGGGGAAGCGGACTTTCTCCAGAAGGCGCGCACGGTCCGCCGCTACGGCGCCGGCGTGGTCGTGATGGCGTTCGACGAGATGGGGCAGGCGGACACGATCGACCGGAAGGTCCGGATCTGCCGGCGCGCGTACACGCTCCTCGTCGAGCAGGCGGGGTTCGACCCGACCGACATCATCTTCGATCCGAACATCCTGGCGATCGCGACGGGGCTCGAGGAGCACAACGACTACGCGATCAACTACATCGAGGCGACGAAGATCATCAAGGCGGCCTGCCCCGGTGTGAAGATCAGCGGCGGCGTCAGCAACCTGTCCTTCTCCTTCCGCGGCAACGACGTCGTGCGCGAGGCGATTCACTCCGCCTTTCTGTACCACGCGATCAAGGCCGGCATGGACATGGGCATCGTGAACGCCGGCCAGCTGATCGTCTACGAAGACATTCCGAAGGACCTGCTCGAGCACGTCGAGGACATCATCTTCAACCGGCGGCCTGACGCCACCGAGCGGCTCGTGCAGTTCGCGGAGCGCGTCAAGGGGAGCGGCACCAGGCGCGAGACCGACCTGGCCTGGCGCGACGCGACGGTCGCGGCGCGGCTGTCCTACGCCCTCGTCCACGGCGTCGTGGACTTCATCGAGGCGGACGTCGAGGAGGCACGCCAGCAGTACGACGAGCCGCTGCACATCATCGAAGGGCCGCTGATGGACGGCATGAAGGTCGTCGGCGACCTGTTCGGCGCGGGCAAGATGTTCCTGCCGCAGGTCGTGAAGAGCGCGCGCGCGATGAAGAAGGCGGTCGCGTACCTGCTGCCGTTCATGGAGGAGCGGAAGCGCCAGACCGGCGTGTCGTCGAACCGCGGCCGGATGCTGATGGCCACCGTCAAGGGTGACGTCCACGACATCGGCAAGAACATCGTCGGCGTCGTGCTCGGGTGCAATAACTATGAGGTGATCGACCTCGGCGTGATGGTGCCG
>CAYZBZ010000253.1:0-5964 GCA_964476725.1 uncultured Vicinamibacterales bacterium | reverse complement strand
GAGGAAGTCGGCACGCGCGTGTGGCACTTCGATCACGGGTCCATCACAGATTTCAAGGGCACGTACGAGGAGTACGCAGCCACGCTCGCATAGGCGCGACTCCAACAATGCCATCTACAAAGACCGACACTGCCGCCCCGGGCTTCGCCACGCTCGGGCTCGGCGAGAATCTCGTCGCGGCGATCACGACGCTTGGATACGAAGAGCCCACCCCGGTGCAGCGCGAGACCATCCCGCTGCTGCTCGCCGGTCGCGACGTGCTCGCGCAGGCCGCGACCGGAACGGGCAAGACGGCGGCGTTCGCGCTGCCGATGCTCCATCGGATTGGCGCGGGCCAGGTGAAGCACGGGACGTCCGGGCTGATCCTGGTCCCCACGCGGGAGCTCGCGATGCAGGTGGCCGAGGCCGTGCACAAGTATGCCCGCGGCATCGGACTCACCGTCCTGCCCTTGTACGGCGGGGCGCCGATGCACCAGCAGATCCGGGCGCTCGAACGCGGTCCCCATGTGGTCGTCGCGACGCCCGGGCGCGCGCTCGATCACATCCGCCGCCGCACGTTGAAACTCGATCGCCTCGCGATACTCGTGCTCGACGAAGCGGACGAGATGCTGGACATGGGATTCGCGGAGGATCTGGATGCGATCCTCGAGGCAACCCCCGACGAGCGGCAGACGGCGCTCTTCGCGGCGACCATGCCGGCGCGCATCCTCTCAATCGCGGAGCGTCACCTGAAGAACCCGGCGCGCATCACGATCGCGCGCGAGAAGGCGGCCGCCGGCAAGCTGCCGCGCGTCCGCCAGGTGGCGTACATCGTCGCCAGGCCGCACAAGCCCGCGGCGCTCGAGCGCGTGCTGGAGATGGAGAACCCGGCGTCGGCGCTCGTCTTCTGCCGGACGCGTCTCGAGGTCGACGCGCTCGTCGAGATGCTGAACGCCCACGGCCACCAGGCCGAGGCGCTCCATGGCGGCATGGAGCAGCGGCTGCGCGATCGGGTGATGGGCAGGTTCCGTGAGGGGACCGTCGATCTGCTCGTCGCCACCGACGTCGCCGCGCGTGGCCTCGACATCGAGCGCCTGTCGCACGTCGTCAACTACGATGTGCCGGCGGCAGCCGAGGCCTACGTGCACCGAATCGGGCGTACGGGTCGTGCGGGGCGGGGCGGCACGGCGATCACGCTGGCGGAACCGCGCGAGCATCGCCTGCTCCGCACCATCGAGAGCTTCACCAAGCAGAAGATCGAGGTCGCGACGGTGCCGACCGTGGCAGACCTGCGAACGAAGCGGCTCGACGTCACGCGCGCCTCGCTGCGCGAGCGGCTTCTCGCCGGGGACCTCGATCACACGCGTGTCGTCGTCGAGTCCCTCGCGCAGGAGTTCGACATCGTCGACATCGCGGCCGCCGCCGTGCAACTGGCGCACGCGGCGATCGCGGGCGACGGCGGGGATCGAGAGATCCCCGCAGTCACCGCCGCGGCGCCGACCGCTCCGCCGAGCCGGCTCCGACCGCTCAAGCCGGCGCGCGGACAGCTCGTGCCCAGGACCGGGGGGGACCCGGGCGGCTCTATGGCCCGCCTGTTCGTCGGCGCGGGCCGCCGTGCGGGAGTGCGCCCCGGCGACCTGGTCGGCGCGATCACCGGCGAGGCGGGCATCGAATCCCGCTCAATCGGGGCGATCGAAATTGCCGACGGCTTCTCTCTCGTCGAAGTCCCGGAAGACATGGCGGACGAGATCATCACGGCGCTGCGTGCCACCAAGATTCGCGGGCTGAAACCGACCGTGAGGCGTGAGAGGGGGTAGTTAACGCGGTTCAGGGTTCAAGGGCTCAGGGTTCATGGGTTCGGGCAACAGGTGCAGAAGATGGACACGCTCGCATGCGATAATCATAGAGGTGTTCTACTTCTTCAAGCGCGGAACCGAGACGGTCCAGTGCGAGGTGCGCTCGTCCCTCGACGGCCCCGGCTACGAAATCGTCATCACCGAGCCCGATGGTAAAGAGCGGCTCGAGCGCTTTGCGACCTCAGAGCAGGTGCACGGTCGCTGGATCGAGCTGCACAAACGCTTCGAACATGAGGGATGGTGGGGCCCTGCCACGCAGGACGGCCGCGGCTGAGCTTGCCAGCTGCGCCAGGCCATCCCGCTCTCCGCTCGTATTCCTTCTCGCCGAATTCCGTCCCTGATCCCCGATTCAGCCTGACCTCTCGTGGCGCCAGTTGAGCGGATGGCGGCTGACGACGCGGCCTCTGGAGAAACCGCCGATCTGGCGATCGTCGGCGCCGGCGCGGCCGGGCTGGCGACTGCGATCTTCACACGGCGATTGAATCCGTCACGCCCGGTGATCCTGCTCGACGGCGCGACCAGACCCGGAGCCAAGATCCTCGTGAGCGGCGGGGCCCGGTGCAACGTCACCAACGCCACCGTCACGGAACGCGATTTCTTCGGCGGCAAGCCGACCGTCGTGCGGCGCGTGCTGCGCGGCTTCCCGGTAGCTGACACCATCGACTGGTTTGCCGATCTGGGCGTGCCGCTTCACGAGGAAGATCACGGCAAGCTGTTTCCCGACACGAATCGCGCGCGCGATGTGCTCGACGCGTTGCTCCGCGAGGTCGGCGCGTGCGGTGCAGAGCTGAGGTCCGCCACGCGCGTCACCGACGTGACGCCCGAGTCCGGCGGCTTTCGACTCAGCACGCCGCGAGGGACCATCCACGCGACCGACGTCGTGCTGGCAACCGGCGGGCAATCGCTCCCGAAAACCGGAAGCGACGGCGTGGGGCTCGAGATCGCGCGCAGACTCGGACACACCATCGTGCCGACCACGCCCGCGCTCGTGCCGCTGACGCTCGCGGACATTCATGCGCAGCTGAGCGGCGTCGCCCACGACGTCGTGTTAACCGTCTGGGTCGACGGCGCGGTCGTCGAGCGCTTGTCCGGCGCGCTCCTCTGGACGCATTTTGGCGTCAGCGGACCGGTCGTGCTGAACGCGTCGCGGCTCTGGCTGCGCGCCCGGCTGGAGCAGCGCGCCACGCGAATCACCGTCAACTTCTGTCCTGGAGACTCGTTCGAGCGCGTCGACACCCGGTGGACCACGCTGGCGTCCGTCCGTCCTCGCACCTCAGTGCTCCACGCGCTGGCCGAGACGCTGCCCGCCTCCGTCGCGGCGGCGCTGGCTCAGGCGCTCGGGATCGACGGCTCGCTGCAGCTTGCGCACTTTGCGAGAGAGGCGCGCCGCCGCCTCGCGCGCGCGCTCGTCGAGTGGCCACTCGATGTGACCGGCAGCCGCGGCTACAACTACGCGGAGGCCACCGCCGGGGGCGTGGCGCTGGACGAAGTGGATCCGGCGACGCTGGCATCGCGGCGGTGCCCGGGGCTGTACCTCGTCGGGGAGATGCTCGACGTCGACGGACGCATCGGCGGGTTCAACTTCCAGTGGGCCTGGTCGAGCGGGCGGGTCGCCGCGCGGGCGCTCGCGCGCCGGTAACAGCTCGCTCAGCGCGCGTCGACGCGGCACTACGTCGCCTCTGCAGGCGCGGCGCCGAGAATCAGTATTGCCGGACTGAAAGCCCGGAACTGCACGACCAGGACCACGAAGACGAGCGCCGACGCTATGGCCAGGACTTCGAGGAGTTCCCGGAAGGCCTGCCAGAGTGATGGCCTGTCAGCGGTTACGGGAGCCATCGCACGAGCGCTTCGGTGAGCTGGTGTACTGTCTGCGCGAGCGCGACGCCGGAGATCATCAGCCCAAGGGACAACGCCGTTGCGATCGCCGCCACGCGCCTCGCGGAGGGCCGGGGGGCCGCCGGCGCCACGTTGCCGACCAGACGGCGCACCCGCATCTCGAGCAGCGGCGGATCGTTCAGCGTGCTCCAGACCGGCGACGTCAGGGGCGACGGCGAACCTGGCCCGAGCTGCGCCACCTTGACGAGCGCTGCTGCGAGGTGCAGCGCGCGACGGGCGTCGCCGCTGACCGCCCGGGCATCGGCGAGCGTCTCGGCCGCCGCGCGCCATTCGCGTTCCAGCGAGCGCGCGACCAGCGTCGCGCCAAACAGATCCGGCGCACAGAACATCGCAAACCGCTTGACGTTGTCCAGCGCGGCGCGGTGCGCGAGCTCGTGCGCAACCGCGACCTCCAGCTCGGCGGCGGACAAGTGGCGCCGAACGGCCTCTCCCACCACGATGCGCGGGCGCAGCACGCCGGCAAGCGACACGCCGGGCAGTCCTTGCACTTCGTACAACCCCCCGGCCGGAAGCGCGGTGTCGGCTCGGGCCAGGCGCTCGCACGCGCGGAGCTTCCGCGCGGCCCGCGCGACGGATCCGGCGCGCGCCGCGCCGCGGAACAGGAGGCTCCCACCCGCGAGTGCGAAGGCGCTGAGAACGAACCCGAAGGACTCGCGCGCATCGATCGGCTCGAGCCGCCAGTGGGCCGGCAGGAACAGGGCCGCGACGAACAGTAATGACGCGGCGGCCGGCAGCAGACGGATCACCAGCAGCAGGCCCATCCGATCGCGGCGGGGCGAAGACAGCACGACGGAGCCGATCGCCCACGACGCCAGGGACGCGAGCGCGTTGATGACGATGAACCACGCCAGACCGAGCACGAGACTGGACGCCGGCAGCGTGTTCATGGCTTCTCCCGGTCCGGGTCCTGCGGGCCCGCGTTTGCGGCGTTCACGCCATCGCTTGCAATTCGACGGCGCTTGTCGCGCACCATCTCCTCCAGCGCATTCAGAAGATCGAGCGCGTCGTCCTGGCTGCCGACCACGTCCACGAGGTTCGACAGAATGGGCATCGCCGCGCCTGTGGACAACAGGCCGGTCAGGACGCCGCTCGCCACCGCAGACTCGGTTTGTTCGCGCGATCGCGACGCGCGATACACGAAGGCACGCCCCGCCGTCGTCCGCGCGACGAATCCTTTCTTGAACAGACGGTCCAGCGTGGTCATGACCGTCGTGTAGGCGACGGCCCGCACGAGCTTCGCCTGGACGTCGCGGACGGTGATCTCGCCCGCTCCCCAGACGATGTCCATCACCTCCCGCTCCAGGCTGCCGAGCGCCGCGCGCAGCGGATCGCGCTCCGCACGACGCCACCGCGTGCCCCAGAGACCACTGAACATGCCGCAGCAGTATCGCGGGGTCCGCCGCCGACTGTCAACGAAGTCAGCCCTGCCCCAGGCAGCCCTGACCAGCCTCCGCCAAGGCTACGGCGGTCCGCCGAAGCATTTGCGAAGGCGGAAGGGCTGCGCTGCGTTATCGCGGAAATCGCGGACCTTCGCCCACCTCGTCAGCCTGCCAGCTCTTCGAGCGACGGGAAGCCATGCTGCTCGCGGCCCTCAGGGCCGTCGTGCTGCGCGGTCGTCTTGTACAGCTCGAAGCGGCCGTCCGCGGCCAGGTCCGACAGCCGCTTGCGGTACGCGGCCATTGCCGTCCGCGTCATCGGCGTGAAACCCCTCGCGATCTCGAGGTTCTGCCGAAGCACGCGCATCGAGTCCATGCCGCTGATGGTCGTCGCCACTGGCAGGCTCATCGCGTAGCGCAGCGCCTGGGCCGGCGTGACCGCTTTCTTCTTCACCGAGTCCCCTGCCCCGAAGCTTTTCATCCCGATGGCCGCGATGCCCTGTCGCGCAAGCTCCGGCAGCACCTGCTGTTCGAAGCTGCGAAAGGTCGCGTCGAATCCGTTGAGCGGCAGCTGGCAACTGTCAAACGGGAAGGTGTACGACAGCATCTCGAGATGGATTCTCGGATCCTTGTGGCCCGTGAAACCGACGTAGCGGACCTTCCCCTGCGCACGGGCCCGCTCGAGCGCCTCGATCACTCCTCCTTTCGCTGATACCTCCTCGGAATGCCTTCCGAACCGGCGACGGGGAACCTCTTCAATGCTCATGGAATGACCTTGCGTCCGACGAAAAACGGCCCGAGCCGGTCGAGGTAGAGCGACGTCTGCTGCGTCTTGCGCATCGCCTGGACGACCGCTG
>CAYZBZ010000252.1:0-6064 GCA_964476725.1 uncultured Vicinamibacterales bacterium | reverse complement strand
CCTAGCAGCCCGTGGTGAAAGT
Organism: uncultured Vicinamibacterales bacterium; assembly: GCA_964476725.1. Taxonomy (GTDB): domain Bacteria; phylum Acidobacteriota; class Vicinamibacteria; order Vicinamibacterales; family 2-12-FULL-66-21; genus JALZOC01. The sequence continues at coordinate 6,042 of CAYZBZ010000252.1, read as the reverse complement.
CTCGCGTCGCACCGAGACCAGCGATGCGCCGCGTCGGCAAGGCGCGACGACCGAAAATACCGGGTGTATTTGAGGGAGGAGCAACGCCGCCGGCGCGGGTGCAGCGCGGGTCGAATGCAGCGAGACTTTCACCACGGGCTGCTAGCCCGGCAGAGCAGATTCGATGGCCCTCTCGACGTCCCCCCCAGCCGTGGAAGATCGATTCGTCGGCGCGTTGGTGCGGGTCCGGACGCCTGACGCGAAGGCCTGCTGCGGCCCCGAGTGCTGCGCGTAGGTGTTCGTCGGTGAAGAGTTCGACTGCGTGACCGTCTGTGACTGGGCCGCGGACACGTGGCCCGGTTTTGACCGCGCCCCGTTCAGTCGGTGACGTAACTGAAGAGTTTGTACCGTCCGTCCTTGCGCAACACCGAGCCAAACACGCGTACCGCCCTGTCCTGACCAGCCGGGTCGCGAACGATGAGCCGGGCCTTCCGCAGCACTGCGAAGGTGCCATAGTCCGTCGTCTCGCCATCGAAGAGCACTTTGACGAGCGAGGAGTCGCGCGTCGGCTGACTTGCGAGGTTCGCCGCCAGATACGCGCGGCTCTTCGCCGACAGATCGTTCCCCACGTAGTCGAACGGCACGTTGCGTTCGGGCCGGCTGACCGGAAGCTTCGGCCAGACGTGCTGCCGGAACTCATCTTCGCTCAGAGGAAGGGCCTTCAGGCCCTGGCCGTCGTTCCGCGCGAGTCCCTCGAGGACCGCCGACGCGAGCGCCTCGGGGGACTCGAACGTACGCGGGCGGCGCATTTTTAACGTCGATGAAACGTCGGCGTAACCGGACGGTCATCTAGCGCCGGTACAACTGAAGCCGTCGAAGCGGGACGGCGGCGCCGGCCCGGCGAGTTAACGCGGGCGAAACACGCCTGTGACTTGCGCGAAATCTGTGGCGCCTATGTTGAGGAGGAGTGTTGGGAACAGAATCTCACATCACGCGGGTTTGGATTTGGGCTCTGGCGATCCTGGCCCTGGCGGTCCCGGCGGTCGCACAGGTGACGCCGGCGGCCGGGTACGTCCCGCCCGACGACACGCCGGCCATCAGAGTGGGAGCGACGCTGTTCGCTGATTTCACCGTCCTCCAGACTCCGAAGATCAAAGACAGCGACGGCAACGACGTGACGTCGAACTTCTTCAACGTCGGCCGGGCCTACATCAACGTGACGGGCAACATCTCTCACCTCATCGCGTTCCGCATCACGCCGGACATCACGAGGGAAACGGGCACCGGAAGCTCCCTCAACGGCAGCTACACGTTCCGTCTGAAGTACGCCTACGCGCAGTTCAACCTGGACGACTGGCTGAACCGGGGCGGCACGGGCACGTGGGCCCGTTTCGGCATGCAGCAGACGCCTTGGATCGACTTCATGGAGACCGTGTACCGCTACCGCTTCCAGGGGACGGTCTTCGAGGACCGCGAAGGGTTTCTGTCGTCGTCCGATATCGGGGCTTCCTTTCACTACAACTTTCCCGGCACCTACGGCGACGTCCACGCCGGGCTGTACAACGGCGAGGCCTACACAAAGCCAGAGGTCAACGATCAGAAAGGATTCCTCGTGAGGGGCAGCCTACGGCCCTTACGCCTGCATCCGGTGCTGCGCGGACTTCGCGTGACCGGCTTCTATGACAAGGACGCGTACGTGAAGAACGCCGAGCGCACGCGCGGCATCGCCGCGGTCACGTTCGAGCACAAGCACTTGAACGCGTCGTTCGACTATCTCGCCGCCTCCGACCAGACCTCGGCGACGAGGGCCGCGACTGATGCTCGCGGGTACTCGGTGTGGGCAACTCCGAGAGCGACCAACGGCTGGGAGGGGCTGTTCCGGTACGACCGGCTCGAGCCGAACAAGAACGTGAGCGGCACCAAAAAGCGGACGCTCGTGGGCGTGGCGTACTGGTTCCCGCATCAGGGCACCGTCTCGACTGTGCTGCTCCTCGACTTCGAGCAGGTCAAGTTCGACCGTTTCACGACGCCGCAGCCGACGCAGCAGCGGATCGCGGTGCATGGGCTGGTGAACTTCTGAGCCACGGACATACACGGAAGCCACGGATATACTCAGACAAAGGACAGACTGACATGAAGCTCAAATGGACACAGCTCGCGATGGGAGCGGCGATTGCGGTGGCGGGAGCCACGCTGACGGCCCAAACGGTCCAGATCAACGGCGTCGGCGCCACGTTTCCGTACCCGATCTACTCGAAGTGGTTCTCCGAGTACTACAAATTGCACCCGAATGTGCAGATCAACTACCAGTCGCTCGGGTCGGGCGCCGGCGTCAAGCAGCTCACGGAGCGGACGGTGCTGTTCGGCGCCAGCGACTACCCGCTGACTCCGGCACAGCAGCTCGCGGCTCCGGGCAAAATCCTGCACTTCCCGACGGTGCTCGGCGCCGTCGTGCCCGTCTACAACATTCCGGGAGTGTCGGCGGAGCTGAAGTTCACCGGACCGCTCCTCGCCGACATCTTCCTCGGCAAGATCACGAAGTGGAACGATGCCCAGATCACCGGGCTCAACGCCGGCGTGAATCTGCCGGCCACTGACATCACCGTTGTGCACCGCTCGGACGGGTCGGGCACTACTTACATCTGGGTCGACTACCTGTCGAAGATCTCGCCCGAGTGGAAGAAAACCGTCGGCGTCGCGTCCTCGGTGAAGTGGCCGGTGGGAGTGGGCGCGAAGGGCAACGAAGGGGTTGCCGGGCTTGTGAAGCAGACCCCGGGCGCGATTGGCTACACTGAGCCGGTGTACGCGAAGCAAAACCAGATCGCCTTTGGCTCGGTGAAGAACGCGGGCGGCAAGTTTGTCAAGGCATCGCCTGAATCGGTCACCGCGGCCGCAGCGGCCGCCGCCGGACAGATGCCCGCGGACTTCCGCGTGTCGATTACGAACCCCCCGGGGGACGCCGCCTACCCGATTGCCTCCTTCACCTGGCTCCTGCTGTACGAGAATCCGCAGGACAAGGCCAAGGCCAGGGTGATGGTCGACTTCCTCAAGTGGGCGCTCGCGGATGGTCAGAAGTTCGCGGTCGATCTCGGCTACTCGCCGCTGCCGAAACAGGTCGTCGACCTCGAGCTGAAGGCGCTGGCGACTATCAAGCTGCAGTAGATGTCGAAGTACCGGCGCTCCGCGCGTCCAGACGAGCTGATCTTCCGCGCCGGCACGGGCGCGTTCGGGCTCCTGCTGGTCGTGATCGTCGTCGCGATTGGCGTTGAGCTGTATCGTCAGTCGCAACTGTCGATCGCGCAGTTCGGCTGGCAGTTCTGGCAGACCGACACATGGGACCCGGTCGCCGGAGAGTTCGGCGCGCGGCCGTTCATCTGGGGCACTCTGTACTCCTCGGTGCTGGCGCTGCTCATCGCGACGCCGATTGCGCTGGGTATTGCGATCTATATCTCCGAGCTGGCGCCGGACCGTCTCCGGCGCCCGCTGGTCTTCGTCACCGAACTGCTCGCCGCGATTCCCTCGATCGTCTACGGCCTCTGGGGCGTGTTCGTGCTCGTGCCCCTGGTCCGGCAGTTCGAGCTCAATACGCCGGAGTGGCTGAAGGGGGTTCCGCTCTTCACGGGCCCGCCGCTCGGCGTCGGTATGCTGTCGGCCTCGCTCATCCTCGCCATCATGGTGATTCCCTTCACGTCCTCCGTCGCGCGCGAGGTCCTGCGCGTGGTGCCCCAGGCGCAGCGCGAAGGGGCGTATGCGCTCGGCGCGACGCGCTGGGAGGCGATCCGCATGGCGCTCTTCTACGCCCGCACCGGCATCATCGGCGCCGTCATGCTGGGATTCGGCCGGGCGCTCGGCGAGACCATGGCCGTCACGATGCTGATCGGCAACAACCCGCAGATCACCTGGTCGCTCTACGCGCCTCAGTACACGATGGCGGCCGTTCTCGCGAACGAGTTCACCGAGGCGGACAACGACCTGTATCTGAACGCGCTCGTCGAGATCGGACTCGTGCTGTTCGTCATCACGCTCATCATCAACGTCCTGTCGCGCCTGCTCATCTGGTCGATGGCGCGGCAGAAGCGGACCCGGCGCGTGCGTCAGGCCCCCGTGCAGGAGGCGGCGTGATGCGCGATCGCTGGCGCCGCGGCCTCTCGCATGCGATCGTCGTGCTCTGCGGCGCTGCCGTCCTGCTCGCGCTGGTGCCGCTCGCGTTCGTGCTGTTCTACGTCGTCACGCGGGGCATCGTCGCGCTCAACCTGGACTTCTTCACGCACATGCCGCAGCCGGTGGGCGAGCCTGGCGGCGGCATGGCAAACGCGATCGTCGGGTCTTTCATCGTGACAGGGCTGGGGGCGCTCTTCGCGATCCCCATCGGGGTAATCAGCGGCGTTTATGCGTCCGAGTACGCCGGAACGCGGTTTGCCTCAGCCGTGCGGTTTGCCGCCGACACGCTCAACGGCGTGCCGTCGATCGTCATCGGCGTGTTCGTCTACGGAATTGCCGTGCTGCCCTTCCGGCAGTTCTCCGCGCTGGCCGGAGGGCTTGCCCTGGGAATCATGATGATCCCCCTGATCATGCGGACAACCGAGGAGCTGCTGCTGCTCGTGCCTTCGACATTGCGGGAGGGGGCGCTGGCGCTCGGCGCGACGCGCGCCAGGGCGGTCTTCACCGTCGTCGTGCCGGCGGCGCTGCCCGGCATCATCACGGGGATTCTGCTCGCGCTGGCGAGGATCGCCGGCGAGACCGCGCCGCTGCTGTTCACGTCGTTGAACAACCGCTTCTGGTCGACCGATGTCGGTCAGCCTATGTCCACCCTGACCGTTCAGGTCTTCGCGTACGCCATTGCGCCGTACGACGACTGGCATCGCCAGGCGTGGGCGGGCGCGCTCGTCCTCGTCGGCCTGGTGCTGCTGTGCTCGCTGCTGGCCCGCGTCGCGACGGCCCGGATGGAACGGCTTCAGCGAGGGTCGTAATCGGGCTTGCGCGTGCCATCCAAGCCGCGGATACTGGCACGTGGAGGCCATATGACCCGATTTCTGCAACTCACGCTCGCCGCAGTCGCCGTCGCCACCCTGGCCTGCGGAGGGGGGCGCCTCAGGATGCCGACCCCCGCGGCGCCCGACGACAACACCATCGCAGTGAGAGTGCGGACGGCGCTGGCCAACGCACCCGCCGTTCACCCCGCCGAAGTCCAGGTCGAAGTCGCGGGCGGAGTCGTCGTGCTGAAGGGTGACGTGCACGGCGAGCGCGAGATCACCGCGGCACTTGAGGCAGCACGCAGCGTCAGCGGCGTGCGAGAGATCAAGTCCGAGCTGAAATCGAAACCGTAGCGGGCGCGCGCGCCTCCAGCCGTGACGCCGCCAGGCTCCTTACTCCAGGCGCCGCAGCGCCTGACGCGCGATCAGATCCTCCACGCGGCGGCGGATCTCGTCGCGAATGCCACGAACGACCTCCACGGGCTGCCCTTTCGGATCCTGAAGCGGCCAATCCTCCACACGGGCCCCCGGCACGAACGGACAGGCGTCGCCGCATCCCATGGTCACGAGCACCCGCGCCTGCCGCGCCAGGTCGTCGGTGAGCTTCTGCGGCGTGGCGTCGGCCAGGTCGATGCCGATCTCGCGCATGACCGCCACGACCTCGGGGTGAACGCGCGGCCCCGGCTCGGTGCCGGCAGAGATGCCGCGCCCCTCGGCAGGCGAGACCGCCTGGTTGAAGAGCGCGGCGGCCATCTGCGACCGCCCGGCGTTGTGCACGCAGGCGAAGAGCACTGTCGTCACGGCTTGCGTGCGCGCACGAAGGCGCTTGCGAACTTCCCTTCGACCTGCGGGGCGACTGCCGCCACGTCGATGCCGGCGCTCGTGAGAAACTCGCGCGCGTCATACACTCGCCACGGATCGACTTCGATGTCCGTGAAGCCCGCCTCGGCGAGAAGCGCACGATACTCCGACTCCTGCAGCGCGCCCGCCACGCATCCGACCCACAGCTCGACGCTCCGTCGAATCTCCGCCGGGACATCGCCGCGCACGACGAGGTCATCCCCATAGTCCATTCGAAGCGCCTTTACGA
>CAYZBZ010000251.1:0-6068 GCA_964476725.1 uncultured Vicinamibacterales bacterium | reverse complement strand
GAGCGCTGCCCTGGTCGCTTCCTCCGCGCTGCCGCTGCGCTCCGCCGTGCGCTCCGCGGATACCACGTCTGGCAGCGCTTCCACCGAGTAGGGATCGTAGAAAAGCTCCAAGACCCGATCGACCTCGACGCGCGCGGCGTCGAGCCGGACGTCGCCGACCACGCGCGGCCGCCGAAGCTCGCCCGTGACCTTCAGCGCGCTCTGGACCTGCACGTCCCCGAGCTCGTTGTGCACGATCTCGAAGTTGTCGGAGTCGATGCTCACGTTGACGGAACCGAGCTGGCGCTCGTGCACGGCCAGCTCTCCCGCGACCGCCAGCCGCTCTTTGTTGTGGTCGAGCAGCTCGAACTTCTGAATCCGGATGAGGTCCGGCTCGAGATCGATGCGGGTCGTCAGCCCGGTGAACGACCCCCCTACGGCAGGGACGCCGAACGCGCCGTTCTTGATGTCGATGAACCCGTTCAGGTGCGGGTCCCGTCCCGAACCGGTCACCCGCACATCAGCCTCGAGCGTGCCGGTCACGTTGGTGACCTGCTTCGTCATGCCCTCGACTACTCCGAGGCCCAGCGCCGTCGACTTGATCCGCAGATCGATCTGCTCTCCAGGAGAGGGCTCGACATGCCCTCCTCCCGCGATCGGCCGGAAGAGCGTCGTCGGCACGCTGCCGCGCGCGGTGATCGATTCGGTCGGCGACTGTCGCAGCGTGGCGTCCAGGCCGATGCGGTTGCCGCTGTAGTCGACGGTCGCCACGAGCGAGTCATAGCGGTAGGTCTGGAACCCGCCCTTGTCGATCTCGATCCGTCCGTCAATCCTGGGCGCGTCGGTCGTGCCCGAGACTTTCGCGTCCGCGTTCAGCCTGCCGGTCAACCCGCGGTTCTGCAGCATCAGGGTCTCGAGCTGCCGAAGGTCCACGTTGCGAGCGTGCACGTCGATGGCGCCCGCCGGTGCCTCTCCCTCGAGCGCCAGGGCGCCGTTCAAATCGAGTGACTGGTCGGCGCTGAGGAGCTTCACGTCCTTCAGCTCGATGCGGCCGCGGCCGTACTGCACCGTGGCTTCGCTGCCTGGAGCGGTCCGCCATTCGACGCCCTCGGTCCGCGCGGCCAGCTGCAGCAGGTGTATCTCCTGGTGATCGGGGTGGAACACGAGCTGGCCGGTGGCGTCGAGCTCGCGCGTCTTCTCCTTGATGTTGGTGGTGAACTCGACGCGCTGTTGATCGTAGGTCGTCGTCGCCTTGACGGCATTGAGCTGCATCCCGCCGACGGCGACGAAGGTCGCATCGGTCGTCGCCTGAACATGGGCGCGCGCGAGCTCGAGCTCCGGAACCGTCACGCTGTAGCTGCTGTTGAGATCGAGGGCGCTGTTCTTCTCGTATGCGAGGTTGCTCCCGTCCAGGGTGCCGGTCGCCTTCAGCGCGGCCGCGTTTCCGGTGATGGTGCCGTCGAGAATCGCCGTGCCCCCCACGCCGGCCTGGCCCGCCAGCCGCGCGAGCTCCGGGAGGTTGACGGCGTCGACGTGGTACTTCAGGCTGGACTCCGATGTCCGATCGAGCGCGAGACGCCCTGACGCGTCGAGGTTGACGTCGGGTCCCCTGACGTTGAGCTTCGTGATGTCGCCGACCTGCTGCGCGTAGCGGCCATCGACATCGGCGCTGTCGATCCGGAGACCGCCGACGGTCGACTGCGTCAGCGTGGCTTTCCCGTCCGCCGTGACGGACTCCGGCGTCATCGGCGCGGTGATGTCCCTGACCGCAAAGTTCCCGTTGACGGCGCCCGTGACCTTCCCATCGAGATTCTTCAGGCCGGTGATCCGCGCCGGGTTGAACCCCTCGAACCGGCCATCCGCTCGCAACGCAAGGGCGCCAGCGTCGAGGTGTGCGTCGAAGCGGAGGTCGGGAAGACGTCCGCCCATCACATCGGAATCCGTGACGGTGCCCTTCGCATCGAGCGTCATCGTGGAAATGACCGAGGGAGGCTCGGCGCCACGGCGCGGGCTCGCAGTGGTGCGCGGCTGGCTGCCGCTGACGTCGAACGACCCGTTCATGCGGCTGTCGTACTCGGGCTGTGCGAGCGCGGCAACCTTCAGCGCGCCGCCGATCCGATCGATATCGAGGTTCGAGACGTTGCCGCGCGCCGCATACGTGATCGTGTCCGGCGTCAGGCTGAACTCCGCCGTCGTGGCTCCGGCAATCGTCGCCCCTTCGACGGTGGACTCGTTCAGGGCGGCGTTGCCCTGGATCGTGCCCCCCTGCCCACTCACGTGATAGTCCGCGACGGACAGATTCGTCGCCATGTTCGGCGCCTCGGTGGACGCCGGCAGACCGCGAAGATCCACGCGCTCCGCCTTCCCGCGCAGGTCGAACGACACCGTACGGCCGGGCGCCGGCGGCACGATGAACCCTCGCGCGGTTGCGGTGCCGCCGTACGCGTCGGCTCGCGCATCGAGCGTAATCCGCGCTCCGTCGAGCGAGCCCGACGCCTTCACGTTCCGCCCCTCGTAGCCGAGCGCGGCGACGTGCGGCCCGTTGAAGGCGAAGGTGCCATACATTCGATCGGGCGCCCGCGAGCCGGCGGGCTGCGATTTCATCGTGACATCCAGCTTCGCGTGACCCGTGATGTCGGTGCGCTGCGCCGGGTCCTTGAGGATGGGGGCGACATTCAGCCGCTCGACGTCCACGTCCCCGCGGACGGCAATGTCCGGCGCCTGCAGATCGGCCGTCACTTGCCCCCGGGCGTTCCCCGCTTCCGACTGGACGTTCAGGTTGAGCGCCATGCGGTCGAGCGGGCCGTCCGACTTCACGTTGAGCGCCGGATGGAGCGTGTACCCGGCGGCCGCGGGAACGAACCGGCCGAGTTCCGGCATCGAGAGATTCCCCGTCGTTGTCAGCTTGAAGCTCCGCGTGGAGAGGTACTTCTCGATGACTCCGTCAATCGTCAACGATGTCTCGCTCGTCCTGAGCGCAACCCCCTGGAGAAACAGGTTGTCGTCGCGCACGGCGATCTTGCCTGTCAGGTTCTGAACGTTGACCTCCGGCGACGCTCCGCGGAAGCTCAGATGATCGAGGGTCACGGTGTAGTGCACCGGCTCGTACCCGAATCCGGCCTTCACGTCGAGGTCGTCGATGCGGCGCGGCCACGTCACGGCCGCCCCGGCCGTGTGGTCCTGTATCGAGACGCTTCCGTCGGAGATCCGGATCGCCGGCAGCGAGACGGGCCGGCCGGGACCTTCTCTGTCCGCCTCCTTCCGTTCGCGCTTGACGAGCCGCGCCAGGTTCCAGCCGTCGCCGTCCCGTTCGACGCGCACCACCGGCCGATCGAGCGTGATCTCGTCGAGCACGATGCCGCGCGACACGATCTCGAACACGCTGTAGTCGAGCCCGATCGACTTCACGGCAACGATGCGCTCTCCGGAGACATCCACCGTCACGTCGGCCAGATCGACGCCGAACAGCAGGTTTCCGCCGAGCCGTCCGATGGCGAGCTGGCCGTTGAGATACTGCTTCGATTCCCTGACGATGTATCGCCGCAGCCAGTCCTTGAACCAGGGGGTCTGCGACACGATCAGGGCGAGCGCCATCACGCCCACCATGAGCGTGCCGACGAGCGCAACGACCTGAAGAAGACGGCGTATGGCGCGCATATCTGTCTGCCGTGGCCTCGCTCAGAACGCCTGCCCGATGCTGAAGTGGAAACGGAGGCGGCGCGCCTGTGGCTTGCCGTTGACCAGCAGCCCCGGAATCGGCCTCAGCTGGTATCCGAGATCCGCGCGGAGGGGACCGATGCGCGTGTTGTAGCGAAGCCCGGGCCCGACGTCGTAGCGCAGATCCCCTGGATTGAAACCCCACGGCTTCGTCCAGACGTTCCCGCCGTCAAGGAACAGCACGGCGCCGAGGCCGCCCCACACGGGTGCGCGCAGCTCGGCGGAGACGTTCGCGAACGACGCGCCACCGATCGGGAGCCCCCCGCCGCTGAGCGGCGACACCTCGAAGCGTCCCCAGCCGCGCAGGTTCGTCGCACCGCCCAGGAAGTAGCGCTTGAAGAACGGCACGCCGTGCTCCTGGTCGCCGAAGGCGTCAATCGAGCCGATGCGCGCCTGCACGGCGGCAACGGCTCGTCCGCCGATCGACCGGTAGTAGCGCCCTTCCGACGTCCACTCGTAGTAGTCGTAGGAGCCGGCAAGCCACCGGCCGGCCTGCTCGAGGTGCACGGACGCGACGTATCCCTGCCGCGCGTCAAGGAGGTTGTTCGTGGTGTTCCGCCCGAAGTCGAGCGCGATGGCCGATCGGGTGCCCCGGCCCGTGCCGAAACGTGGATCGAGCCCCAGTGCGATCAGCTCGTCTCGAAAAGTCGGATCCAGGAGCGCGGCGTTGGAAATCGAATAGCGCTCGTGCTCGTTCGCGTAGGAAAACGACAGGCTGGTCGACGGACGCGAGCCCAGCACCGGGCCGCCGCCGCGCCGGAACTGCCGCGTGATTGTGGCGCGTCCGCCGTTGGTGTCGAGCGTGAACGCGGGCTCGTCGGTGTGCCATGACTGCCCCGTCAACCAGAGCTCGTAGCGAGGTCTGAAGAAGTACGGCTGCTTGAAGTTGAGGCGGACGCCGCGGTCGAGCGAGGAGTAACGCGCGAAGACGCCGGCGGTCCGCGCGCCGCCGAAGAAGTTCACGTGGCGCCAGTCCACTTCGGCGCGCGCCCTTTCCTGGGAGCCGTAGCCCAGACCGAAGTTGACCTTCCTGTGCTTGCCCTCGGTGACCGTGACCCTGGTCGGGATCTCCACAGGCTGCCCTTCGGTGCGGAGCGGCTCGACGTTCGCGAACTCGAACAGCTCCTGAGCGTAGAGCCTGCGCTGGCCCTCCTGGAGCGCGCTTTGTCGATAGAGCCGGCCGGGTCTGTACGTGAGCTGGCGCCGGATCACGTTGTCGCTGACGCTCGAATTCCCGCTGATCTCGATCGGACCGAAATTGGTCAGCGGGCCGGGGTCGGCGCTCAAGGACACGCGGCGAAGCCGTTCGGCGCTTCCCGCCGATTCGCCGATCCGCACCGACGCGTAGGGAAACCCGTGGTCCCTCAGCTCATCGAGCGCCGCCTCGCGGCTCGCCTGCAGCAGCGCCCGGTCCAGCGGCTGTCCGGCTTTCAACGGCAGCAGACTTTCGAGCGCCGCCCGATGCTGCGCCGGCAGCGGCTCGAACCCCTCGAGCGTGACACCTTCGACGCGTACCGGCTCTCCCTCGGCGATGTTGATCGTGATGCTCACCGAGGTCTGCGCGTCGTTCAACTTCACGTCGAACGACGTGACGCGCGCGTCCGGGTACCCGCGGTCCTTGTAGAAGGCGGCGATGCGCTTCAGGTCCGCCTCGAACTGCCCGCGGCTGAAATAGCGCTTCGAGCCCCATGGCAGCCTCGAGCTGGCCGATGTGGCGAGCACGGACTTCAACTGTCCCGAGGACACCGCCTTCGTGCCGTTGAACGAAAAGCTCGAGACCTTGACGCCCCCCTCCTCCTTGCACGCGGCGGCCGCGATGGCAACAAAGATGAGAACAAACAGGAGCGCGGCGCGGCGGAGAAAGCGGAGCGTCATACGCCAACACGCACGGTACTCACAACATATCCCAATAAGGGTGCCAAAGTGCCAGAGGCCAAGGTGCCAGGGTGCCACTGAACAAAAAAAGCCAGCGACCGTCTTCCCAGAGACAGCCGCTGGCTTTGCGCCCTCGCCCTTCGACGCCGCTCAGAGAGCCGCGCCGAATGGCCGCGCTACTCGCGCGTAATCTCAGGCTTGCCGGCGGAGACCGACAACATGATCCCCAGGCCCAGCGCGATCACGAGCCCGATGACCACCCACGTCGCGGAGATGTGATGCAGGGCCCCTCCGTACCAGAGCGCCGCGAGGGCGCCCATCACGAGAATGAAATATCCGATGAGATACGCATTGATGAACCGCATGGTTCCTTCCTTGTTTCGGCGCTCCTCGGCACTCTTGTTTCGGCGCTCCTCGGCTACCGCTGCACGCGAACCAGCATCGCGGCGCGGCGGTTCAGACGGCGCGTCTCCTCGCGCGCGTTGTCGTGCTTCGGC